>JAYUSQ010000134.1:0-52315 GCA_043755595.1 Acidobacteriota bacterium
ATATTTGACCCAGATCGCGGTCAGGGCCTAGGGAGCATTCCGCTCCTAGAAGGGGGATAGCTAAAAGTACGATGGGCGGCAGTCTTTTCATGGGAAAAGTATACCGCGCCAGGTTGTTTCGGACAAATGCGATTGATAACCGAAGGAAGTAGCAACTCAATTACAACCTACGGAGCGTTCGTAAGACGGGACATCATATGGCCGCTCCGTAATCGTAAGCGGTACGCGCCGCCACTCGGGTCGAGTGACCGCGTCACAAGTTCGTCACCGTAAACTACTGACAACGAAGAAGACCGAGGTGGAAGGAATTCTCTATATAATGAAAGCCGGAACAACACTCAATGCCGCGCCTGTCGATTCGTGCTTTCCTCCCGTTCGCCATCGCGCTGCCACTGGCGCTGGCGGCGGCCACGGCGGACAAGGACGAAGCATGGGTAGCGCCGCGGAAAAACTGGTGGTCGTTTAAGAAGCCGGTCCGCCCGCCCGTCCCCCCGGTCGCCAGCCCATGGGTCAAGACTCCGATCGACGCCTTCATTCTTTCGGCGCTCCGGTCAAAAGGCTTCTCGCCCTCGCCGCGTCTGGCGCGCGAGCAACTTCTGCGGCGCGTGACGTTGGATCTGACCGGCCTGCCGCCCACGGTGGAAGAGCGCTCGCGATTTCTGAGCGACACGTCCCCCATCGCGTTCGAAAATCTGGTGGACCGGCTAATGGCGGCGCCTGAATACGGTGAACGCTGGGCGACGAAATGGCTGGACGTGGCGCGTTATGCCGACACCAATGGCTATGAACTCGACGCCGAGCGCCCGCACAGTTGGCGCTACCGGGATTACATCGTCGCGGCTTTTAACAACGGCAAACCTTACGACCGCTTCATACTGGAGCAGATCGCCGGCGACGAGTTGTTTCCGGGCAACCAGGAGGCGCTCATCGCCACGGGCTTCCATCGCGCCGGGCCGATCCATTTAGTCAGCGGCAATCTCGACGTGGAGATGGAACGGCAGGAAGTGCTGAATGAGATGACCAACGGTCTCTCGGCTGCTTTTCTTGGACTGACCGCCGGCTGCGCCCGCTGCCACAATCACAAATTCGACCCGATCCCGCAGTCCGATTACTATCGGCTGCAGGCCACGCTCGCCGCGACTGATTTCAAAGACCTGCCACTGCTCGACGCCCAAGCCGTTAAAGCCTACGAAGCGGCGAAGAAGGCCTACGAGGCTAAGCTCGAACCGATCCGCAAGGAGATCGCCGAAATCGAAAAGCCGTATCGTGAGCGGCTCAAGGAGGAGCATCGCAAGAAGGTCGCGCCGGAACATCTGGCGGCGCTGGAAATTCCCAAGGACAAACGCAACGAAGAGCAAAAGCGGCTGGCCAAGGAAGCCGAGTCGCAATTGAAATTGCTATGGGACGAAGTCGTCGACGCGTTGTCGCCGTCCGACCGTGAACGCCGCGCCGGACTGCGCCGCCAAATGCATCGCATCGAATACGACGAACCCGATCCGCCGGCTGCCGCCTTCGCCGTCACGAACATGGAGAAGGCCCCGGCCAGCCACGTGCTCAAAGTAGGCAACCACAAGATGAAGCTGGACGAAGTGTGGCCCGGCACGTTGCGAGTCCTCGGCAATGGCCCAGGCACGACGGACGTAACCCGGCAGCCATCCGGCCGTCGTTCGGAACTGGCGCGATGGCTGGCATCGCCTGAACATCCCCTGACTGCGCGTGTCATGGTTAACCGGATTTGGGCGCTGCGCATGGGGCGAGGCATCGTCGGCACGCCGAATGATTTCGGCATGTTGGGCGAACGGCCCACTCACCCGGAGTTGCTCGATTGGCTTGCCACCGAATTTGTTGCAGGCAAGTGGAGCGTCAAGAGTATCGACCGGATGATAGTTTTGTCGAGCGCCTACCAGCAAGCTGTCACCGGCCCCGGCGCACGCCGCCGGCTGGAAGGCGAATTCATCCGGGATAGCGCGCTCAAGGTAAGCGGCGCGTTGAATCCGAAGCGCGGCGGCAGGCCGGTGAAGACGCCGCTTGAGCCTGAGATTTACGACTTGATCTTTACCGAAGGTGAGCCCGATAACCTATGGCCGGTCGCGCTCGATCCGTCCGAACACGATCGCCGCAGCCTCTATCTGGTCAACAAGCGCACGGTCCGCCTGCCGTTTCTGGCAAACTTCGATCAGCCGGACAACATGTCATCGTGTCCGCAGCGCCCCACGTCCACTCACGCTTTGCAGGCTCTCTCCCTGATGAATAGCAACTTCATGCATGCGCAAGCCAAGCGGTTCGCCGGGCGGCTGGATGCCGAGTGTAAGACTGAAGACTGCCGCATCCGCACCGCGTACTTGCACGCTCTCGCCCGTGGACCAAGGCCCGCTGAGCTCACCATGGCCCGGCAGTTCTTCGCCCGCGGCGGCCCCTTGGAGGACTTCTGCCTCGCTTTGCTCAATCGCAACGAGTTCGCTTATCTACCCTAGCGATCGCTCTGCTGCTGTCCGCGTGCCAGTCGAAGCCCGCTGCCCCGGCGCTGCCGAAAGTGGACGCAGCCCGTTTTGAGCCCGCTGTTCGAGAAGCCGTAGAGCAGGCCGCCACAGCCGCCAACGCAGCGCCGAGTGACGCTAGCGCGGCTGCAAAGTTTGGCATGGTACTCCACGCACACGATCAATATGCGGCGGCCGTCGCGGCATACAGACGCGCGCTCGCGCTCTCGCCTTCGGCCGATACTTACTACTACCTCGGAGTCGCGCTGGCGGCCGATGGCAAGTACGCCGACGCGATCGAGCCGCTGCGTAAATCCGGGAACAAGCTCCGGCTGGCCGACGCGCTGCTCGCTTCCGGCGATTCCGCCGCCGCTCAACGCGAGTACCGGGCGTTGCCAGGCGGCTTAGCCCAGGCCCACTACGGATTGGCGCGCACGCTCACCGGCGACGCCGCCATTACTGGGTTCGCCAAGGCGCTTGAATTGTTCCCGCGCTATGGAGCCGCTCAATTCGCACTCGCAGGCGCGTATCGCCGTCTGGGCCGCGCTGCTGAGGCGGACAAGCTGATGGCTCACTACGAGCGCGACAAAACCGTAGTTCCACCAGTCGACGATCCAGCGATGGACCGGATCCAGGATCTCAACGCATCTTCGACTGGGCTGCTGCGCAAAGCGCAATTCCTGGATCGCGAGGGGCGCACGGCGGAGGCACTTGCGCTGCATGAGCAAGTCGTAGCCGCAGCGCCGAAGATGGATCAGGCGTGGGTTAACCTCATCTCGCTCTATGCGCGGACGAACCAGCCGGAGAAAGCCGGACACGCGTACAAGCGCGCCATCGAGGTCGCGCCCAACCGCGCCGACGCGTACTACAATTACGGCGTTTTATGTTTCGGAGCCGAGCGCTTCGACGAAGCGGGCCGCGCGTTTCGGAAGGCGCTCGAACTGGATCCCGGAAACCCGGAGGCCGCCCATAATCTAGGCGCGGTCGTCGAGCGTACGGGGAATCTCGCGCAAGCCGCCGATCTCTTCCGCAAGGCGATCGCGCTCAAGCCCGATCATCGGCTCTCCCATTTCCACTTGGGCCGCATCTACGTCAACCTCCGCCAATTCGACGCCGCGATCAAAGAATTCGCGCGAATCATTGAACCGCTCGACGATCAATCGCCGACTTATCTATACGCGCTCGCAGCGACCCAAGCGCGCGCCGGACGCAAACAGGAGGCCGTCGCGACGCTAACCCGCGCGAAGAACGAAGCCAGCGCGCGAGGTCAACAACCGCTCGCCGCTTCCATTGAACGCGACCTGGGGACGCTCACGCGATGAGAGCGGTTCTACTGGCACTCGCGCTCCTGGCGGCGAGTTGCCAACAATCGCAACAAACGTCAAAGACCGCCGCTGCGTCGATCCGCTTCCGCGATGTCGCCCAAGAATCCGGGCTCCGCTTCACGCACTCCAACGGCGCCGCGGGCCAGTTCTACATGCCGGAGATTATGGGCGCGGGCGCGGCGCTGCTGGACTATGACTCCGATGGCGACCTTGACGTTTTCCTCGTCCAGAGCGCCGGCGGCAGCAACAAGCTGTTCCGCAACGACGCCATGCACTTCACCGACGTGACGGCGGCGGCGGGACTCGAACACGCAGCCTACGGTATGGGCGCGGCGACGGGCGACGTGGACAACGATGGACGCGTCGACCTGCTGGTGACCAACTTCGGCGTCAGCATGCTCTATCTCAACCAGGGCGGCCGGTTCGTAGGGTCGCCGATTGGCGGACCAGCCTGGGCGTCGAGCGCGTCCTTCTTCGACTATGATCGCGACGGCTGGCAAGACCTCGTCATCCTCTCTTATGTCGACTTCACGATCAAAGGCAACAAGCAGTGCCTGGCGCCCTCGGGCGAACCCGATTACTGCACGCCGGTCCTGTATCGCCCCGTGGCGGCGCGTCTCTATCACAACGAGAAGGGGCGCCTAGCCGATGTGACGGCGGCGGCTGGGCTCGATCGCGCCAAAGGGCCGGGCCTGGGCGTCGAAGCAATCGATGCGAACTCGGACGGCTGGCTGGATCTCATCGTCGCCAACGACACCGCCGCCAATCATCTTTGGATCAATCAGAAAAACGGAACGTTTGTCGAAAGCGCGCTGGCGATGGGCACCGCGTACGGCGAAGAGGGTCTGGCGAAAGCGGGTATGGGCGTTGCGGCCGGCGACTATGATTTGGACGGCCGTGACGACCTGATCGTGCTCAACCTCATGCGCGAAGGAGCCACGCTTTTCAAGAATGACCAGAACGGCTATCGCGATGTCTCGATGGTTTCGAAGATCCACGCGCTCACCTTCGCTTATACCGGCTTCGGCGTTGGCTGGCTGGATGTCGATAACGACGGTTGGCTCGACCTCTTCCTCGCCAACGGCGCGGTCACGCAGCGCGAAGAACAACGTGGCCAACCATCGCCCTTCCGCGAACGCAACCTGCTGCTGCGGAATCAAGGTCCCGGCCAGCCTTTCGCCGATATCTCAGAGACGGCTGGCGATGCGATGAAACTCGGCGAAGTCACACGCGGCGCCGCGTTCGGCGACGTTAATGACGATGGGCGGGTCGACATCCTCATCACCAACAACAATGGCCCCGCGCGCCTGCTAATCAACGAATCGACTCCCGCGCCCTGGCTGCAGATTGAAGTAGATAAACCAGGAGCGCGCGTGGGAATCGAACGTCAGGGCGCGCCTACCCTCTGGCGGCGGGCGCATACGGACGGTAGCTACGCCAGCGCCTCTTCGCCGATTCTTCACTTCGGCCTCGGAACCGCGCTTCCCCGGCGTATCGTGATCGAATGGCCGGACGGCTCCCAGAGCGGCCACGAGCCTGGTAAACTCTCAAGGCGCCTGAGCATTCGACGGTAGAGTGTGACACAATCTGTTTGATCGGCTTTTGCTTTTGGGGAAAGGGGTTTTTCTCGATGAGACACATGAAAGTAGCGGTCTGCCTGCTGGCAGCCGTTTGCATTCTCACCGGGCTTGCGTTCTCGCAAGTCCTTTACGGAACCTTGGTGGGCACCATCTCGGATCCACAACAGGCGGCCATTGTCGGAGCGACAGTGGTAGCCAAGAACAACGCGACTGGCTATCAGGTAGAATCGCGGTCGGACGATCGTGGCGCCTACGAATTCCGCAATCTCCCGCCCGGCCTCTACGAAGTCAAGATTACCGCCGGTGGCTTCACGTCGTTCGACGCGAAAGAAATCACCGTCGCGCCGAACAACATCATCCGCATCGATGCGGCGCTGAAGGTTGGCAACGTCAGCGAAGTGATCACGGTGGGCGCGGAGGTCGTGCAACTGCAGACCGACAAATCGGACATCCACTACGACGTGCAGGCGAAGGAATTGACCCAGATCGCCATTGGCGGCTATCGCAATTTCCAGTCGATCATGGACTTCATGCCGGGCACCACGCCGGCGGCCTTCCAGAATGCATCCACCGATTCTCCCGCGCGCGCTTTGACCAGCAACGTCAACGGCACCTCGCGAAATTCGAACAACATGCGTATCGACGGCGCGGCCAGCGTCATGACGTGGCTGCCTCACCATGCTCTTTATGTTCCCCCGATCGAATCGGTGGAAGCGCTCAACGTCGCAACTAATAATTTCGACGCCGAACAGGGCATGTCCGGTGGCGCGGCGCTATCGGTTGTCACCAAGTCCGGCACCAATAATTTCCATGGCGTCGGCTTCTGGTATCACTCCAATCACAAGTGGGGCGCCAAGAACCTCTTCTTCAATCCGAACACACCAGCCGGGCCCGGCATACCGCAACGTATCGATAATCAGCTCGGCGGAACCATTGGCGGACCGATCAAGAAGGACAAACTGTTCTTCTTTGGCTCATGGGAGCGGACGACGACCGCCGAGCGCGGCAATGGCCTTCTGAGTGTTCCGACCGCGCAGGTGAAGAGCGGCAATTTTGCTGGCCTCACGACGGTTTACGATCCCGCGACAGGCACGGCAGCGGGCCGGAATCGCACGCCCTTTCCGAATAACACAATTCCCGCCAGCCGCTTTTCCGCGGCAGCGAACACGATTCAAAATCTGATTCCGCTCCCGAACTCTGGCTCGGGGCCGTTGAATAATTTCTTCGCGTCCGCGCCTTACTACTTCAAGCGCGACATGCTGGACAGCAAAGTCAACTGGACGCCGAGTTCCAAACTGAACGTCTTTGGCAAATTCAGCGCCATGATCGCACCCGTGTTCGGCGGGGCTCCGCTCGGCGAAGCGCTGGGCGGCTACCCCGGCGGCGCGGCGGGCGCGGCGGGCATCGGCACCGGGCACAATCAGACCTACGTCTTCGGCGCGGGCGCCAGCTACGTGATCACGCCGACGTTGCTCTTGGACGCCAACTTCGGCGGCACGCGCATGAATCATGACACCCAGGGTCCCGACTACGGTAAGAATATCGGAACCGACCTATTGAAAATTCCCGGCACCAACGGCTCGGACATTCGTCAGAGCGGATTCCCGGTGTTCAATATCAACAGCTACTCAAGCGTAGGTAACGTGAACACCTGGAGCCCGGTAGTTCGCGCCGATCGGGTTTATACTTACGTCGCCAATCTGAATTGGACGCGCGGCGCCCACAACGTGCGGTTTGGGATCGACATGATTCAGCACCAGATGAATCACTGGCAGCCCGAATTGGGCGGCTACAGCCCGCGTGGTGGTTTCACCTTCAACCAGGGCGTCACGGGCCTGAACGGCTCCGCCGGTGAAGGCTTTGCCGCCGTCACGGCTCCGGCCACCAATCCCAACAACGCTTACGCTTCGTTCCTGCTTGGCTTGCCGCAACAGTTCGGCAAGGCCTATCAGTTCTACGACCCGATGCGCACGCGTGAGTTCCAACAGGGTTATTACATTCGCGACAACTGGCAGGTCAACCGCAAGCTGAGCTTGAATCTCGGCATGCGCTTCGAGCACTTCCCGATCATGAGCCGGGGCGAGTACGGTATCGAACGCTATGACTTAGACAGCAACAAGGTGATCATCGGTGGACGCGGCAACAATCCGCGCAATGCCGGAACCACCGCGGCTCCGGTCATGTTTGGACCGCGTATCGGCCTTGCCTATCGCGTCAATGACAAGACCGTCATCCGCATGGGATACGGAATCACGAACGATCCTTACCCCGTTAGCCGCCCGCTCCGCAGCCCCTATCCGGCTGTGATCGTCGACGAGTATGTTCAGTCTGGCTTTACTTTCGCGGGTGACCTGCGTACTGGCATCCCGGCCGTGAAGTTCCCCGATCTGTCAGGCGGGACGATCGACATCCCGAACACGATCTCCACTAACTCGCTGCAAGCGGGCCGGCTCCGCCGAGGCTATATTCAGTCCTACAACTTCACGTTACAACGTGAGATTGGCGCTGGGTTCGTCCTCCAGACCGGCTTTGTCGGCACCCACTCGGTCCGGCAGGCGCTCACTTACTTCAACGCGAATGCGGGCTTGGTTCCCGGAGCCGGTAACGCGGGCCGTCCTCTGTCGGCTCGGGGCATCAATGTGGATCGGAACTTCTTCATCCCCATGGTGAACCAAAAGTACAATAGCTGGCAGAACAACGTCACTCGACGGTTCTCGAACGGGGTCTTCCTCACGATGAACTATACACTCTCAAGAGGCGAAGGCATGAACGCCGGCAACTCCGACCAAGGGTTGCGGTTCTACGTGCCAAGCCAGTTCTCCAGGAACAACGCTGTAACCGATTTCGACCGTACTCACTCCTTCACTGGCGCGGCGAATATCGAGTTGCCGTTTGGCAAAGGCAAGATGATGGCATCCACCGGCGCGGCCGCGAAGGTGCTCGGAGGCTGGCAGATCAACCCAACCTTCCAGCTCTACTCGGGCCTGCCGTTTATCGTAACGGCTGACGGCGCGGGCCTGAACGCTCCCGCCAACACCCAGGTGGCTGACTTGACTGGCACGGCGACCAAACTCCGCGGCGTGGGCCTCGGCGCTCCGTTCTACGATCCTGGGGCTTTCAAAGCGATCCCGAGCACCGAACAGCGCTTCGGCAACATGGGATTGAACCAATTGCGCGGGCCCCGTTTCTTCGTCATGAATCTTGGTCTCTTCCGCCGCTTCGATGTGACTGAGGGGATCAACGCACAGTTCCGCGCCGAAGCGCTGAACTTCACCAACACGCCGACCTTGAACAATCCGAACGCGAACGTCTCGTCCCCGGCGAATTTCATGCAGATCACCGGTGCGGGCGGTACGCAACGTACCATCCGCTTCGGCCTGCGGCTGGCGTTCTAGACTTTGGTTCCGAGATGGAAGCCGCCATGCGCAAGCATGCGGTCTACACGAATCAAGTAATCTCTCTACTAACAAAAGGGGCGGGCCTCCGGGCTCGCCCTTTTTATTTGCGTCGAAGTTATTCGCCCGAAGCCCAGGCGGTTCGGAACTCTGGATACAGCGTCAGGCCGCCGCACGCGAAAATAGTCTGCCCGGTGACGTACGATGCGTCGTCCGACGCCAGGAAAGCGAACACAGCCGCGATCTCCGACGCCTCAGCCGCCCGGCCCATCGGGATATGGCTTTCCACTTCACCGCGCGCCTTCGGGTTGTCGATCCACGCCTTATTGATCGGCGTAACTACCGCCCCCGGCCCGACGGCATTCACGCGGATCCCCTTTGACGCGTATTCCAGCGCCATCGACTTAGTAAGATTCTCCATGCCGCCTTTGCTGATGGCGTAAGGCAAGTATTTCGGCTTCGGAATAATCTCATGTACGCTGGAGTTGTTCAGAATCACACCACCTCGGCCCTGCTCAAGGAATTGGCGGACAGCCGCTCTCGCACACAGGAACGCGCCACGAAGATTCACGTTCAGCACGCGATCGAAATCGTCCATCTCGATATCTTCGCTGGCCGAGGGCTTCTGAATCCCGGCGTTGTTGACCAGTACATCGAGCGAACCGAACGCGCCGACGACCTTCGCGAACATCTCTTTCACCTGATCCTCTTTCGAGATATCGGCTTGCACGATGAGATCCATACACGCAGACTTGCGAGCGATCAGGCAGGCCTCGCGGACCGCCATCTGTGCCGCCGCTGCGTCCTCTGGCCCATTGAGATAGTTGATCGCGACGTTCGCGCCTTCCTGGGCGAAGCGCAAAGCGATCGCTTGCCCGATCCCCGTCGAAGCGCCCGTGATGAGTACATTTTTCCCGATTAGCCGTGGCATGGTTCGTTCCCATTCTCCGCTTCGACGGCCGATCGAGTCAACCCTAGAGCAGGGCCGCACCGGAAGCGATAGAATGCTTCATGATATATGCGTGCGCTTGTTCTTAGCATCCTCCTTGCTTTACCAATGATTGTTTTCGGCGAGGAGTGGAACCGCTTTCGCGGCCCTAATGGCTCCGGTCTTTCGGCTGCTACTGGGTTTCCAGTGGAGTTCGGCGCCAGTAAGAATCTGGTGTGGCGCACGCCAGTCCGGGAAGGCAAGTCGTCGCCGGTATTGACGGATAAATTCATCTTCCTCACTTCCTACGAAAATGAAAAGCTCTACACGGAGTGCTTCGATCGTGCGACCGGCTCCAGGCTTTGGGAGCGCTTTGTCGAGCGCAAACATCACGACCTTGGCAACGCGTTGAACCATCCCGCCGCGATCACTTCGATCACCGATGGCGACAATGTCTACTCGTTTTTCAAGGACTATGGCCTGGTCTCTTATACGGCTGCCGGTAAATTGCGTTGGGAAGTCCCGCTTGGGCCGTTTGTCACTTCGATGGGTTTAGGCGCCGCGCCTGTGATCGCGGGCAATCTTGTCGTAATCGTCGCCGATCAATTGCAGAATTCCTTCATCGCCGCCTTTGACCGCCGCAACGGCGAGATGCGTTGGAAGATGCCGCGCGAGGAAATCGAGAGCTGGGGTTCGCCACTGGTTTTCCAACCTAAGGGCGCGAAGACTCCCATCATTCTGACGGTGAGCCGAGGCATGTACGGCGCGTATGTTCCGGAAACCGGCCGGCGCGTCGCGACCTTGAGCGGGCTGGCCACGGCGATTGTCGCGAGTCCTATTCTCGACGGCGATGTTCTGTACGCCTTCGGTTATGGCATCGACGCGCCTGCGCCTTTTTCAAGCAGGCTCGCGCTGCTGGATAAAAACAAAGACGGCAAGCTCACACCGGACGAGTATGGGACCGACGCGTTTGTCCACGGCATCGCCAAGTTTGTCGGTAACAAAGACATGATCGTCACCGAAGACGAGTGGGACGAAAAGCAAAAAGTGGTGGGCGGGCCGACCAGTTTGTTCGCACTGAAGATCGCCCACAATGGCGAAGCCCGGGAGTTATGGCGCTACGACAAGGGCTTCACCGGCGTGATTCCTTCGCCGCTGTGCTATCAGGGCGTGTTGTATGTGGTGAAGAACGGCGGGATCCTTACTTCGTTTGATCCCGTCACTGGCAAAGTCATCAAGACCGGACGAGTGGCAGGCGCGCTGGGCGGTTACTCGTCTTCGCCGGTGGCGGCTGAAGGACGAATCTATCTCTCGTCTGAAGAAGGCAAAGTCGCGGTCCTGAAGGCTGGCGGCGAATGGGACGTGATCCATGTGAACGATCTGGATGAACCGCTGTTTGCTACGCCAGCATTGTCGGACGGGCAGATCTATTTGCGGAGTGGGACGGCGCTGTACCGGTTTGAAAGCAGCACTAAGTCAAAGTGACGCGAGGCCGTCCCAGATGTCTTCAAGGTCCAATTCAAAGCCTTGGAGCGAACCCTCGGCGGCTAAGGTCGAGCCGCCCTTGCGTTGCTCGGGTTCCGCTTGGCCGGCACGATAGATATATACGGTTTTATTCTCTCCGTCGAAAAGCCAAGACAACTCGACTCCGTTTGCCATCCACTCTCGCATTTTCGCTTGCGCGGCTTTCAGCCGGTCAGTGGGCGACAATACTTCGGCGATGAACTCCGGGACAACTTTGAGAAACTTGCGGCGCTCGGCGGCGCTCAGTTTTTGCAGGCGCCCGTTCGATACCCAAGCGGCATCGGGCGAGTAGACGGCGCCGCTCGGCAGACTGAAGTCGGCGGTCGAACCAAACGCCTTCCCTGGCAGATTCCTCTTGGCCCAATGGCCGAGTTGGCCGGCAACTTCGGTGCAACGGTAGGCGCACTCCCCGCCTTTTAATGGGACGATGACAATCTCTCCCGTGGGCTTACGCTCAAATTGTAAATCGGGATTGGCTACGCAGAACTCCCAGAATTCTTCGTCGCTAATCAGTGCGGGGAGCGGAAGTTGCACGCCTCCAGCATACCGGAACGCTTTCCCGCTGGGCGTCGATCTAAAATGAAGAGTTGCCAAGTGTACCCCGCGTCATCGTCGTTGTGCCCACGCTGGCCGGCGGGGCGCTATTGAACGACTGCATCGCCGCATTAGGACGGCAGACCTTTCGCCAATTCGAGACCATAGTGGTAGATAACAGCGGTGCCGGTCAATTGTTTAAAACAGATTTTCCCGATTTCGTGCGAGTGCTTTCCGGCCCGCGGAACCTCGGTTACGGAGGCGCGATCAACTTCGGCAGCCGCGCATCCGCGTCGGAATATGTAGCCGCACTCAACGACGACGCGATCGTAGACCCATGTTGGCTTAATGCCTTGGTGAAGGCCGCCGATGCCCAACCGCAAGCGGGAATGTGGGCGTCTTGTGTGCGCTTGAGCGCAACCGAAATGGATTCCGCCGGGATGCTGCTCTTCGGCGATGGCAGCAGCAAACAACGGGGACACCGGCGGCCGCCCAGCGAGTTCACTCAAGCGGCGGAAGTGCTACTGCCAAGCGGGTCCGCCGCAATGTACCGCCGCACAATGCTGGAGCGGACCGGAGGCTTTGAAGACGATTTTTTTCTCTACTGCGAAGACACCGATCTTGGGCTCCGCGCGCAGTGGGCTGGTTGGTCCTGCCAGTATGTTCCCGATGCGATCGTCGATCATCGCTATTCGCAATCGGCAGGGCGGGTCTCGCCGCTCAAGGCTTACTATGTGGAGCGGAACCGGCTGCGAGTGGCGATCAGAAATTTTCCCTTGGGGATGCTGATCGCGGCCCCGCTGCATGCAATGAGCCGGTATGGCTGGCATCTGCTCACTCTATTCTCCGGGCGCGGCCCGGCGGCGGACTTTCACAAGGACGGCGGCTCTCCATTGTTTCTGGTGTGGCTCGTGTTGCGGGCCCATGCCGGAGCGCTTTGGAGTCTACCGCGCCTGCTGCACGAACGGTGGAGGATCCGTCGCACGGCGACGATCACAGCAACGCAATTCACGGAATTGGCGCGGCGCCACGCCCTCACCGCCCGCGAGGTGGCGACGTTATGAGCGACCGCATTCTACTGCTGATTCCCGCGTTCAACGAAGAAGAGTCGATCGGACACGTAATTGTCGAAGCGCGTCAGATCGTGCCTGAACTCGACATCCTGGTCACCAACGACTGTTCAACCGACTCAACGGCGATGGTGGCGCGGCGCGCCGGCGCTCAGGTTCTGACGGTGCCTCATCATCTCGGCCTCGGCGGCGTGCTCCAGGCGGGCTACCGGCTAGCGTACGAGCTTGGCTACGACTATGTCGTGCGCATCGATGGCGACGGCCAGATGGACCCGCGTGACATCCCCACATTGCTTTCCACTCTGCGCACCTCGGGCTGCGAGATGGTAATCGGATCCCGGTACCTCGCGAACGACGACGGGCACACCAGCCCCGTCCGAGGTTTGGGGATACGATTCTTCCGCGCCATTCTACGGCCGATCCTGGGGAAGCCCGTGATGGACCCCACGTCCGGTTTCGTCGGCGTCAACCGCCGGGCGCTCGAAGTTTTCAGCAATAGCTTTCCGCTCGAATATCCGGAAATCGAGGCGTTAGTCGTTCTCCGCCGCCGGGCTTTCCATTTCCTGGAAGTGCCGTGCCGCATCCGTCCCCGGCGCGCCGGACGCAGCACCATAACACCCATGAAGTCCGTCTACTATATAGTTCATGTGCTCCTGGGTGTGCTCGTGAATATTCTCAAGTTCGAACGTCATCGCTGGAGGTAACCGACAATGGAACGTCTTCTCACTGTCTCGCTTGTTCTCAGCGGCTGCCTCATCGTCGCAATTCTCTATTCTCTCCGGCGCGCGCACATTCGGGTGGAGTACTCACTCAGCTGGCTGGCGGCGGCGATCGTGGTTTTCGTCTTATCGCTTTGGGATGCAGGACTGGTTACTCTTGGACGGTTTATCGGCATCGCGTATCCGCCGGCGGCGCTCGCTTCTATCACTATTTGCGTTTTTGTGGTGGTGTTGTATCGCCTCTCCATGATCGTATCTGACTTGAAAGACAATAACGTTGCGCTCGCCCAGAAAGTGGCGGCGCTGGAATTTCACTTACACCGGCTAGAGGATGGGCGTGAAGCGGCCACCAGTCGCCGGTAAGCCGGCGCGCGAGACCCGGCCAACGGCGCCGGATACGCTGGGAGCGCTCTCCTGGCAGATCCTCGCCGGGCTTTTGGCGGCGCTAGTTGCAGCCTTCGTGGCATACGGTCCGGCGCTGGATGGACCTTTCGTCATGGACGACAACTATCTCCCGCTCGGACGCCCCGACGCCGATACGCTTGGTCTATCTGTTTGGACGTTCGGGCGTCCGGCGCTGGGGTTGACTTACTATGCTAACTTCCTGCTATCCGGCCAGCACCCGTCACCCTACCGCATCACCAACTTATTGATGCACGTCGCCGTCGCGTGTATTGTGTTCTTCATATTGCGGCTTGCCCTGTGTGACAACTCAATCCGCGGCAGTCTGATTGCCGCCATCGGAGCCGGTGTCTTTCTGCTCCACCCCCTTCAAACCGAAGCTGTCGCTTACGTCGCGGGCCGTTCTGACGTTCTCTGCACACTTTTTGCCTACGCAGCCCTCGCCGTCTTTCTGAAGTACCGTCAACCGGCTATCGGCTTTGGTGCGGTAGCTGCCGTTCTTGGGCTTTCATTGATGGCGCTTCTTAGTAAGCAACAAGCCGTTGCCATTCCGGCGGTCTTGATTCTAATCGATCTCTTGTGGAATGAAGGCTCAGCCTTCGATGCGCTCCGCCGGAACATCCGGCTTCATGGCTTACTCGTCGCAGGAGCGGTCACGGGCGTTATTTGGGTATTTACCTTGTTGGCGCGCGACACCACGGCCGGCTTGCGTGTGCCCGGCATCACTCCGATTGAATACTTCTGGACTCAGTGCCGGGCCTTTTGGCACTATGTCCGCCTGCTGATTCTGCCGGTTGGGCAAAACCTCGATCCGGACTTTCCTATCTCACGCGGGCTCATGGATCATGGCGCCGCGGCGGGGCTCGCCGGAATCCTTATTCTGGTCGCAGTGGCGATTTTCCTCAGGCGCTCACGTCCCGTCACCTGCGCGGGGATACTGATTTTTCTCGCCCTGCTCGCGCCTACCTCAAGCTTCATCCCGATCGCCGATCCTGTCACCGAGCGCCGGGTCTACTTCGCCATGATCGGCCCTCTGCTGGTCCTTGTCGACTTACTTCGCGGTTGGCGCTTTCCGCAACAGTCGATGGCAGGCGCTGGTCTCGCGCTGGTAGCGCTGCTCGGCTTCGCCACTCATTCCCGCGCCGCATTGTGGGGTGACGAAATGGCGCTCTGGCGCGATACGGTAGCACAGTCTCCCAACAAACTTCGCCCCCGGTTTCAACTGGCTCACTTACTGTACCGGCAGCGGCGATGCCCAGAGGCCGCCAAGGAGTATGAAGCGGCGGCTAAACTGGCAAAACCGAGAGTGGACTTACTCGTGGATTGGGGACTAGCTCTCGACTGCGCCGGCCGCGCGACGGAGGCGCTGGCCCGCCTTCGAGAGGCGCTTGGCACGGAACGCACTTACAACTCGCTCGCACAGCTTGGCATGTTACTCGCCAAACAGGGCCACGGCGATGAGGCGCTGCCGCTGCTCAGTGAGGCGGTGGCGCTAGAGCCCAACCAGCCCTCAGGCTGGGGCTATCGGGGCAATGTCTACGCTACTCAAGGCAAATTCCAGGAGGCGGAGGCGGACTACCGCAGAGCGCTGGCGCTTTCGCCTGGCGATTCGGCCGCCAGTCTGGGCATGCGTTACGTCAGGCAGCGGCAGGGGCTCCCAGCTCCGGCAGGCCCCTAACCCATGGTGCATCGCATCGGCGTTAATGCGCTTTATCTGATCCCGGGCGGTGTCGGTGGAACCGAGATTTACTTGCGCAGCCTTCTCGCCGCCTTGGCTCGCATCGACTCAAGCAACCAATACGTCGTCTACTCAAATCGGGAGACCGGGCCTAACCTTGCTCCTGCCGCTTCTAACTTTCTATCGGTTTGTCTGCCGGTTCACGCCACCAGCCGCCCAAGGCGCATTCTGTTCGAACAGTGTGCCCTTCCAGGCCGGCTCCGCGGCGACCGGATCGACGTATTGCTAAACCCCGGCTTCACCGCGCCGGCGTGGGCTCCCTGCCCGCAAGTAACCGTGATTCACGACTTACAACATAAGCGTCACCCGGAGTATTTTCGCTGGTTCGACCTGCCCTTTTGGCGATTGCTGGTATGGACCGCCGTCCGGCGCTCGGATCGGCTGATTGCGGTATCGGAAGCCACTAAAGCCGATCTATTGACTTACTATCGGGTGCCGCCGGATAGGATTGCCGTCGTGGAACATGGAGTCGACGATCGGTTTTTCGCGATTGCCGCCGAACGCACCGGCATCGAGCCGTTTCTGCTTTGCGTGTCTACCTTGCATCCGCACAAGAATATCGAACGGCTCGTCCGGGTGTTCGCTCGACTGGAAACGGATTATCCAGACCTGCGTTTAGTATTGGCCGGCATGAAGGGTTTTCAAACGCCGCCCATCGAAGCGCTCATCGAGAGCCTCGGCCTGCGAGCCAAGGTCGAACTGACCGGTTGGATTCCCCGCGAACAACTCTACGGTTATTTCCGCCGCGCAGCCGCGTTCGTTTATCCTTCAACTTTCGAAGGTTTCGGGATGCCCGTCGTAGAGGCGCTTGCCGCCGAAGTGCCGCTCGCCTGCTCCGATATTGAGCCCCTACGGGGCATAGCGCGCGGGGCTGCGTGGTTGTTTAATCCGGAAGATGAAGCCGACATGGAGCGCGCGATCAGACGCATGCTGAGCGGCGAGCCGGCCGGAGCGGCTAACCCGGCGAAGGATTACTCCTGGACCACCGCCGCGCAGGCGACCTTGCGGGCGCTACGCTCTGTACTCTAAATCTGAAGCGGCTCGCTCGGTCTCGAAGCCGCCATGCATGAGTTTGCGGTCTACACCCGCGCCACTTACTACCGGTTCTCAACGGCGCCTGCGGCGACGGGCCGCCAGGCCCGGGCCATTTCCTGCGCCTGTGCCACTTGTTCGCGAGACATGATCGCCGCCACGCGGTCCCGTGTCTTTGCCGCCTCACTATCGCCATCTCCCGCCGCTAAGTTCGCCCACAGATGAGCTTGTAAGTAGTCTTGCGGAACACCTTTTCCTTCGACATATAACAGAGCCAGGCGCGCCTGAGCTGCCGCGTAACCTTGGTTGGCGGCGATCCGCAACCATCGCGCGCCTTCGCGGTTATCGATTTTGCCGGCACGTCCATCGAGACAAGCCGCCGCGTAAGCCACTTGGGCGGCCAGATTGCCGCCTTGCGCCGCCTTAAGCGCATAGGTGGCCGCTAGAACAGGGTCCGCGTCCACGCCGTGCCCTTCGGAGAAGACAATCGAAGCCAGATACGCGGCCTCCAAATGCCCCTGATCGGCGGCCTTGCGGTACCACTTGGCCGCTTCCGTTTCGTTCCGCGATTCGCCTTTGCCGGCGGCTAAGTATTCGGCGAGACGGAACTGCGCCTCCACATGCTCTTGCTCCGCAGCCAAGCGAATCCAGCGTGCGCCTTCTTCCAGATTCCTGGCAACGCCACGGCCTTCGACATACATGATTCCCAGCTGGAACTGGGCATCGGGATTGCCCTGGTCGGCACTTACTCGATAAACTTTGGCTTCGCTGGTAGCGTCGATGCCGGCTTTGCCATCGGCCTGTAAGTTACGCAGGTTGAAAAACGCTCCGGCGTGTCCAAGTTCGGCCGCCAGCTTATAATATCGAACCGCTTCCGGCGTGCTCTGTGTAACTCCACGCCCGTTAGCGTAATGATTCCCCAAAGCGTAGAGAGCATCCGGGTGATTCTGCCCGGCGGCTTTCCGATACCAGACCAACGCCTCTGCATCGTTCTGGGCGACGCCACGGCCGGCCGCCAGCAGTGAGCCCACCGAGTGCTGAGCGCCCGGATGTCCCGACTCGGCCGCGAGGCTGTACCAGCGAAACGACTCTTTGGGGTCAGCCTCAACGCCCAACCCCTCGGCATAAGCGCTGGCGACAGCCAGTTGCGCTTCCTGACCGCCTTCCACTGCCGCCGACTTGTACCACTTGAACGCCAACTCGGGATTCTGAGAGACACCATTGCCGGAAGCATACAGCTTCGCCGTCCCAAGCTGTGCGGCGGCATCGCCCTTCTCAGCCGCGAGTAAGAAGTATTTCAAGGCCGATTCTGGATTAGCCCCCACGCCGCGTCCTTCGGCGTACAGAAGAGCCAGCGCGCTTTGGGCCGGCGTGTGGTCGCGTTCGGCCGCTAGTCGATACCAGAGCGCCGCCTCGGTCTCATCCCTCGCCGCGCCCTGACCTCGCTCCAGCATATAGCCGAGAGTGTATTGGGAATCGGCATGACCTTTTTGGCCCGCCATCTTGAACCATCGGATCGCCTCGGTTTGGCTCGCCGAAACTCCCCGGCCCGAAGAGTACATTGTGCCAACGGTGAACGCCGCCACCGCGTTTCCTTTTTGCCCCTCATCGGCTAGAATTGCTAACGCATTCGCAAAGTCTCCCTTTTGATACGCGCGCATCCCGGCCGCAAAATCCCGGCGTTCCTGAGCAGGCACAGTAAGCGCGGCGACAGTAAGATAGAGAGTGAATAGCGCCCTTGGAGTCATGGCTCGACCACTCCGATTATAGCTGGCTTAGCGGGCCCAATCGGCAACGAAAATATTGAATTCGTAGCGCGCTTTCGCATCCTTATCCGAAGAAAATACCAGACGTTTGCCGTCCGGGGAAAACTCGGGGAAAGAAGTGAAGCCGCCGAAGGAAGTCACTTGCTCGACGCCGCTGCCATCGAGGTTCATTAGGAATAACTCAAACTTACGGCCGTCGCACTCGTGCTTATTAGAGGCGAAGAGTATTTTCTTACCGTCTGGAGTGAATGTCGGGGCAAAACTGGCGCAGCCAAAATCGGTAATTCGCTTGGCATTCTTACCTTTGGCGTCGCCCAGGAAAATTTCCATCTTCATCGGCGTGGTGAGGTTCTCCTTCAGTAACGCGCGATAGCGATCCATAGTATCCGGCGTCTTGGGGTGATTCGCCCGCCACACCAGATGTTTGCCATCGCGCGAAAATACGGCTCCGCCGTCATAGCCTTCAGAAGTCGTGATACGTTTTTTCGCCGTACCATCCGGATTCATGGTCCACAAATCCAAATCGCCCGACGCCATTGACGTGTAGACGATTTTGCCAGTCTTGAAATTAACCGTCGCCTCGGCGTCGTAGCCGCTTGCTTCGGTCAGCTTCTTGACGATCTTGCCCGTGTCGGCCGCCAGGAAAACGTCGTACCCCGAATACACGGCCCACACATAGCCTTTGCTGCGATCCGCCGCCGGCGGGCAAGCGTCCCCGGCTTCGTGCGTTGAGCCATACACGATGTGTTTGTTGTCCTTCAGGAAATAGCCGCAAGTCGTCCGGCCCTTGCCATTGGACACCATCCGCTGATTGGAACCATCCGCGTTCATCGTGAAGATCTGATCGCACTGGATGTTGTCGCGCGTCGACTGGAACACCAGGCGCCTGCCGTCCGGAGCCCAGTACGCTTCGGCGTTTTGGCCGCCGTGCGTGAGTTGCCTCAAGTTGGTTAGGCTGGGCGTCTGGCCATGCGCGGAGATCGCGAAACAAGACAGGAACAGGAAACGCTTCTTCATCGCTTGCCGCCTTCGAACAGATCGCGGCCCTGCGCCAGCGCGCGCATCTTGCCATCAGCCACACTGCGCTGCAGCATCCAGAAGCCGCAGTCCGGATGAATGTAGGGGATGCGTTCAACGCCCAAAATTCCGGCCGCGTGCTCAATCCGTTTGGCGATCAGGTCAGGCGACTCGATCAGATTGTCTTTGATGTCGACAACACTCAGGCCAACGCCAATCCGAGGATCGAGATCTTTGAACGCCTGGAGCTCATCATAGCCGCGGCGCGCGAACTCCAGCACCAGATGATCCACTTTCAATCCATTCAAAAATGGCAGCAGGTCCTTCCAGAAGCCCTTCTGGATGCTTTGACCGCCGTAGTTGCCGAAGCAGATATGCACGGCGCGCGTGCCTTTGACGCCTTCGAGCACGTGATTGATCGCTTCAAGGGCCCACTCGCGATCTTCGGGATGGCCGCTGATATTCGCCTCGTCGATCTGCACGACGCTGGCGCCGATCGCTTCCATTTGCTTCCGCAGCACCGCCGCGATCGCCATGGCAAGCTTCGCGCGATCGCTGTAGAACCGGTCCGTCAACACCTTGGTCAACATATGCGGACCGGTGCAGGTGAACTTGAGCGGGCGCGCGGTCAGTTTCTTCGTGAACTCGTAATCGCGCGGCAGATTCAACGTGCCTTCGCCCACTTCGCCGGTCACGATTCCCGCTGGATCGGTGCGATAGGCAACCCCGGCATCGGCGCGAAACTTCTGGATGTCAGTCACCGAGAAGCGGGTGCGAATGCCATCCATCCGGGAGACGAAGTAATCGATCATCCCGTTGGTTTCGGGGTGGCTCGGGTCGAAGCGATTCAGTTCGCCATCGGCCACGACATCGATCCCCGCCAATTCCTGAGTCTTGAGCACGACCATGATTGCGTCGCGCAGCGCTCCCCGGCTAGCGTCGCCGAGAAGCCAGTGGGGAACTGGATAGCTCCCCACCACGGTGGTCAAAATTGCCATATCCTACATCGTAGCGTCAGAGCCTGCCCAGAGGTTCATCGTGTTCAGTTCGTCGCGGCCGCAGGCCTTCAAATAGCAGAAGAGTTGCGTCCGGTACGCCGCGTGGCCGCACTGCACCATGTTGACGAGGAACTGGCCGCGCGACATTTTTTGCCCGAACATTTCGATTTCGCCGCGGAGTTCTTCATCGGAGAATTCGCCGATGGCTTCGGCGTAAAAGGCCGATTGCGATTCCAGACTCTTCACGACAGCGGCTAAGTCCAGGGTCGCAGCTTTCGCCGTTTCCGCTCCCCATTGATCCTGGAGGAAGGCGCCCCCTTTGATCGATGGGACCAGGACAGGACCCATGATTGCGAGGTAGCGGAGCAATTCCACCGTGCTGCGCTGCTTCGGCGTCGGACGGTAGTCGACCATCTCCGGCTGGACTTTTCCGCAGAGGTGGGCAAGGATACGGATTTCGCTTTGGAGCGATGAAATGAGTTCGGCTTTTGTAAGTACCATGTTGGTCCTTGCAGCGTACCATCGTTCCCGTTGGTCCCGTTTCAGCTCTTACGAATTCCTTACGTTTTCGTTGAAGCTGTACGCATTCACCCAGGCGATACTCACCACAGAGGAGTTCCAAGAGATGGCCTTTCAAACACTGGCGTTCTATCAACTTGACCACCCCGTGGGCAAGGACTGGCCGAATCAACCCGAGGACCTGAAACTGATCGAAGCGATCGTTGAGGTGCTGGCGAGGCCGATGCCCGACGAACCGGATCAAGGCGTGGAGCGAAGATCCCGGGATGGCAAGATCGATCCGTTGCCGGGCGTGAAGGAATCTGGCCGCAACGACATTAGCGCCATGACTGGCGGTCACTCGCAATACCTTCCCTACACCATTCAGCTTTCTGTGCTGCACCATAGCGGGCCGGAAGAGTTCCTGGCGATCCGGAACCGCCTGGGCCTGAAATATCTGCTTTGCGGGCAGCGGAGATTGCAGGAAGCACCGCCTGATATGCTTCTATTTCTATGCGCTGCCTTTACCGTTCCGTGTTGGGATGCCTTGCATTGCCGCTTCTGGCCGGAGCCGCTGCGCCGCTGCCGAAGTTCCGCGAGCATCTGATTGCAAGCGACCTGAAGGGCGGATATCAGGTAGTCCCCTTCGACGTAAATCGCGATGGGCGGGTTGACCTGATCGCGCTCTCGAGCGGCATGCCGGACCTGGTCTGGTTTGAGAATCCCGGGTGGCAACGGCGAACCTTGGCGCGCGGCCTTTCCCGCATGATCAATCTGGCGGCTTGCCCGGAGATGGATGAGATTGTCGTGGCGCATGCCTTCGAGAATCTCCCGAAGAACAGCGTGGGGATCGTCTCCGTGCTCACGCCTGGCCCGGACCGGACGCAACCGTGGACTGCGCGCGAGATTGACCGGCTTACGACGTCGCATCGGCTGCGTTGCGCCAAGATCGATGCATCGGGAAAGCCGGTCGTGATCAACGCGCCGCTGGCCGGGGCCAAGGCCGACGCGCCGGATTTTCTCGATCACGCTCCGCTGGTTTACTATCGGCCCGGTGAGTGGAAGCGAATCGCGATCAATGAGGCGAACGAAGGCGTAGTGCATGGCATCTTCATTACGCGCTGGCCGTTGGGCCGCAAGCCCGCACCGGATTGCGTGCTCACCGCGAGCTTCCTCGGCCTGCATGCCCACTGCCCGGAATCAGGGGGCGCCCGTTGGACCCGCACATTGATCAACGCTGGCGATCCGGCGGCGCGGCCGAAGTCTGGCTCAAGCGATGTTGCGCCCGGACGACTTGGCGGCTCACATTTTCTGGCGGCGATCGAGCCTTGGCATGGCGAGCGGGTTTCGATCTATCGCGAGTCAAAAGGCGTGTGGACACGGAATGTCATCGACAGCTCGTTGGTCGACGGCCATACCATCGCAACTGCGGATTTGAACGGCGATGGGCGGGATGAAGTGATCGCGGGATATCGAGGCAAGGGACGAAGTGTCTACATCTTCTCGGCGAAAGACAAGCGCGGCGATGTGTGGGAGAAGACGATCCTCGATGACGGCGGCATCGCAGCCGCCGCGTGTGTCACGGTGGATCTGAACGGCGATCGCCGCTTCGATATCGCGTGTATCGGCTCGGCGACGACGAACCTGAAGTGGTACGAAAACACCGGGTCAAAATGATTCGGCCTTCTGGCCCCGGAACGCCCATCGTACCGATTGATAGGCGAGATGATAAGGGTTGGCACGGGTCAGATATTGACGAGTTTCCAGCACGGCGCGGCGGAGTGCTAGCGCGGGGCGCGAACGTTTGGGCCGGATCAACACGAGCGGCTCACTCGGCGGCGAATCGCAAACACGCAGCCGGCCAGCCCAGATCGCTCCATCGGTGATGGCCTGCTCGGCCGGATTCCGCTGCAATTCCGTGGTCCGCGTCACAGCCATCGCGTCTTCGACACATCCCATCCCCGATAGGTCGTTCGCCACCTTGCTGCGCTCGCGGTCGACACGCGCATCGATCCGATGATTGAGATTCATCCGTTTCCAGTCGACAATGATCCCCACGTCGTGAGTAGCGGCCCCTAACCAAACGATCTCTCCGTTCGGAAGCTCTCTCTTCCAGATGCGGATGTGATGCCTCTGGGCCAAGGTATTGAAGCTCTTCTGAAAGACCAGTTCGGGCGGCTGGCCTTCATAGTGAAGCGTCGAGACCGGCGCGCGCGCATAGGCTTTCATGCCCGCGAAGGCAGAATACGTTTTGGCCAACGTGCGGGCGTTGAGCGAATCGGCGCCATGCCAACCGCCAAGCTCGAAGGCGGAAACGAGTGCGGATTCAGGGCCAAGAAAGGCCATGTTGATCGAGTCGGCCGTTAATGCGCCGTTGGTGCGCGTGATCTCACCAGGCAAACGCGCAAGCCATTCGGCAAAGCCGGTTGGCCAACTTGTCGAACCGGCGGCGACAGGTTCAGGAACGGCGGCGGGGCGGTTGGATGAGCGGATACGCACGATCAGATCCGTACCGGCGGGCAGTTCAATCTCAGGATCGGGCATACGGAAGAAGATGAGCCGCGATGCCACAAAAATGGCTGCGCCGGCAGGACCAGGCGCCAGACGGCTGAGCATCCCCCCGGCGCCAACCAAGCCAGACAGAGGGCGCAACACGAGACCCGCGCCCGGACGGATCCAGAGTCCACTCAGGTGGCTGGGTGGGTGGCTGGCGGTCAGGGCGCCGCGAATTCTATTGTCCTTGTGAACGGTTTCGCGGGCGTTGTCGATCGCGAGCAATTGCACGTCACAGGCAATTCGCTCACCGCCGGGCAACTCGCATGCCTCGAACTGAAGCTCAAGACCTGAGCGCTCGCGGCGGAAGCCAAGGCCGATTGAATCAGCCTTTCTCACGGCGCCGCGAATCAAGGTCCCAACGGGAAGGACCAGAGGAACGTCACGGCTGAAAGAGCCGAACACGCGCGCTGCAAAAGGAGCGCCTGCGCGCGAGTAGCTCGCCAAGGGAGTCTCTAGACGTAACTGCAAGTCTTGAGTCGCAAGCGTCTGTGCTGCACCGGCGGCAGCGATCGAAAGTACAAGCAGCCCAAGCTTGATCATGGCGTCAGGAGTGGCTGTGATTATGTCATAAATTTTGCGCGGTCATAAATCGAGTACCTTATTGAAGGCGAGGAAGTATCTCAAGTTGCAGCCATTCGAAAACAAAGCCGTGATGATTACCGGAGCCGGGCGCGGCATCGGCAAGCGCCTCGCGATCGGTTTCGCCGCCGCCGGCGCGCGCGTTGGACTGGTGGCGCGCAGCAAGCCGGAGCTCGAGTTGACCAAGCTTGAGATTGAACACTCGGGCGGGTCCGCGCTGCATCTGCGCGCCGACGTGACCGATGCCGATGCCGTCCGTTCAGCGGCGGATCGCTTTCGCGCGCACGCTGGGGAAATCGACGTTTTGATTTGTGCGGCGGCCGTGCAAGGACCGATTGGGCCGCTGCTGGAGACGGGCGTGAAGGCGTGGGCCGATACGGTTGCCACCAATTTGAACGGCGTGATGCACTCCATCGCCGCGGTCCTGCCAGGAATGATCAAGCGGCGGTCCGGGAAGATTATCGTGCTGTCGGGCGGCGGATCGGACCGGCCCAGACCAAACTTCACGGCCTATGCGGCGTCAAAGGCTGGCGTCGTACGGTTGGCCGAGTGTCTGGCCGCGGAGTTGAACGGTCAGAACATTCAGGTGAATTGCATGTCTCCCGGCGGCGCCTACACTCACATGACCGACGAGATCCTGCGCGCGGGAGAGAAGGCGGGCTGGCGCGAGATCGAAGATTCACAGCGTATCCGTATTTCCGGCGGAGAACCGGCTGAAAAACAAATTCAGCTGGCTTTGTTTTTGGCTTCGGAACGCTCCAATCACATCAACGGCCGGTTTCTCCATGTCAACGACGACTGGCGCAAGCTGGAGAACGTCAATCTCAATCCGGACGTGTTCACGCTGCGGCGGCAAACCAAGTAAGCCGATTGGCGCGCGCACTGCAATACGCGTGCTTCAATTAAAGCTTCATGCCCAAAAAGCACACGCCTCATCAGCGCGCCGTGCGCGTGCGCCGCGTCGACGAATGCCAAACGTTGGACGAGATTTTCCGCCATTGTCTGCCGGCGTTTGGCGGCGCCTTCCTGCGGCGCGTCTATACGATTTTGGATACCGCCATCGGCGCGGGTTGCCCGCTGACGCTTTCGATCTCGGGACCCGTCACGGTCTCCGGGCAACATCAGGCGTGGCTGATTCCGCTGCTTGAGTCGGGTTGGGTCGCGTATCTGAGCACCACCGATGCGGTCTGCTATCACGATGGCCATCGCAGTCTCACGGCGTTCGCCTCCGGGCCGATCCACGAGGTGCCGATCTTTGGAGACGACGCGGCGCTCCGCGATGAGGGCACGATTCGGGTCACCGATATGGCCTTCCCTGAACAGGTGCTGCTGGATCAGGATCGTTATTTGAGCGCGCTGTTACAGCGGCCCGAGTTTCAGAAGAAGATGACTGGCACCGAGCTGCGGAATCTTCTGGGCCGCCATTTCGCAACGTTGGAAAAGAAGAATGGCGTGACCGGCGGGCTGCTTTCCAGTTGTCACCGGCTGGCGATTCCGGTACTGGTGGGCGCTCCGGCCGACGGCAGTGTCTTCCTGAATTCGATGAAGCTCTGGGCGATGCGCGAGGCCGGAATCCTGCCCGAGTACCGCTTCGATCTGGACTTGCACGCCGAGGTATTCGAGGCGTGCGCGTATCATCGCTGGGGTCTGTTCGATCAACCGAGCCACGCACTGGGCACACTGATCCTGGGCGGTGGCGTTCCGAAGAATTACAACCTGCAGCCTGAGCCTGCGCTGGGGCAGATCCTTGGGCTACCGAACGTGCGCGGCTATCAGTTCGATGTGCAGATCGTAACCGCGCCGGTGACCGACGGTTCGCTCTCGTCTTGTTTTCCGGCGGAGGCTGTGACGTGGGGAAAGGTGGACAAGGACACATACAAGCAGACGACCGAGAGCCTGCAATCGGACTATTCGATCGTGCTGCCGTTTCTCGTCAAGGCGCTGCTGGACAATCGCTCGCGCTATGAACGGCTGGCCGATGAGTTGGGAGAGAAGAAGCTGTTTGCGCAGGAACCGAAGGCGCGCGGCTATTTGCGCGACCGGGCGGGTTATCGGCTGTACGAGCAGCGCGACAATCTGTGCGAGCGGCTGCGGCAGGACGTGAAGAAGAATCGGACGTGGCTGATGAAGAGCCTGGATTATCCCCTGCCACCGGACGCCGAGTCTACGACACCAAAGCCGGCGAAGCGGCGGCCAGCACCTCGACGTCCGTAAGGATCATCATCGAACCGGCGAGAATCGGCCGAATCGATGGCAGGACTTCGCGCAGCTTCTCATCGGTGTCGACGGCGAGCACGGCGATTGGCCGCGATCGGGCATAGCCCTCGATACCTTCGACGACGTGCGGTCCGGCGAATGCGCCAATTCCCGGCAAGGCCACCGATGCAGCAATCTCACGCTCAGCCAAGCGGTCAAGGATGGCCTGATAAAGCGGCTCATCACCCCACGTGTCCTGTTCGTCGACGAAGACGATCAGGAGCTTTGAACTTTTCATTCACCCGTCCTTCCGGCGCTCCGGGCCGGGCAGCCCGATTCGCCATCTCACAACTGGCTAGATCATATGTCAGATGAGGGCACGTTCGCCAGTGCGTCACCTCGCCCGTGATACTCTGCGATGTCATGGCCCTCGTTTTCCTGCTGTTTTCTGTCGCGACATCGCTGGCCGGGGCCGTCCTAACCGAGCGTGTCTTCGGCCCCGAAACCGCGACCGGACCTTACAAGCACCCGGCGTGTCTGACCGAGCTAGACAACGGCGATTTATACCTCGTCTACTATGGCGGCGGGGGCGAGTATGCCGACGCGACGGCGGTGTTTGGCTCGCGGAAACGCCAGGGCGAGGCGCGATGGTCCGCGCCTGTGAAGATCGCCAGCGACCCATTCCGGTCGCTTGGCAACGCTGTCGTCTGGCAGGGGCCGGATGGGCTGGTGTGGCTGTTCTATGTGGTGCGTTATGGCGAGTCGTGGTCCACTTCGCGCATTCAAGTAAAGGTGTCGACGGACCGCGCCGTTACCTGGACCGACCCGTCGGTACTGTCGATCGAGGCCGGCATGATGGTGCGAAACCGGCCGATTGTGTTGTCGACCGGCGAGTATCTGTTGCCCGTGTATCTTGAGACCGGCGAGGACCGGGAGATCGTGGGGCCTGAGTCGACGTCGCGCTTTTTGCGGTTCGATCCGAAGACCCGGCGATGGTCCGACTCCGGCGTGATCCGGTCGGCGAAGGGGAACATTCAGCCGGCGGTGGTTGAAATCTCTCCCGGACGGTTGCTGGCCTTGTGCCGGCGGGGCGGCGGCTATGGGCCGGTGACTGACGGGTTCATGGTCGAGTCCGAATCACGGGACGGCGGGCGCACCTGGAGCGAAGGGCGCAACAGCACGCTGCCGAATCCCAACTCGGCGATCGACCTGATCAAGCTTCGCAGCGGAAATCTATTGCTCGTCTACAACCATTCGATGACCGAGCGGACGCCGTTGCGCGCCGCGCTATCGAGCGATGGCGGCAAGACTTGGCCACGCACGGCGGAGTTGGCCACGGGCAAGAATTCCTTTGCGTATCCGGTGGTGTTGCAGGCGAGCGATGGGCGGCTGCATCTGGTCTATACGTCGGACGGGCGGCGCGTGGTGAATCACGCAGTATTCGATGAAGCCGACGCTAGAGCATTTTGATTGTAGGTGTGGACCGCTCCCTCGCGGTCGCGGCTCGGTTATGAGCGTGGTCAGAGCTTCGGCGGCGGCCCCGCGTAGCCCGTCATTTCGAGGTAGCCGACTCCTCGCTTTGTGCCCTTGAAATCCATCGCGCCTTCCCAATACTTGGGCGTGAAGGGGCTGTCGCCGCCGAGTTCCTGATTGCGCATGGGCGTGGTGGCGTCAAGCCGAAGACCGAGCGAAGGCACTTCGACGCGCCACGAGATGGGGTAGTTGTTCCAACGCTCTCCGGTGGGCGTCATAGAGAAGTCGCCCGCGTTGAGATGACGCGGGCGGCCGGCCGAGTCTATGTACGTCCCGGCCGAAAATGGATCGAGCGAACCATCCTTTCGCCGCAGACGGAAGAGCATGAGTTCGGTCCGGTCTTCCAGTTGGATACTCATCCAATCCCACCCGGCTTGGCCAGGCCCAAGCTGGTGCGTGAAGAATTCGTGATCCATCCAAGCTGTCCCGGTGAGTTCAAACGTGCGTCCACCGAGGGTCAGAGTACCTTTCGATTCGAGCCGGGAGAAGGAGATGTAGTGTGAGGCGTGGCCTTCGCCCGCAGCCTTGGGGCTTACGCCGTTCACTCCGTGGATTACGGGGGGCTTGGTGGTTGAGAGGTCGAGGCGCAGATGAAAGTCTTCGTTCACGGCTTCGAGTTGGGTGAGCCCGGCGCGCCAGTTGCCGTTCCAAATCACGCCTCGCGCGGCGTCGACACCGGCGAGGCCAGGACCGGCGCGGTTGACGCGCTCAGAATGATGGAAGCGTCCGGTGGAGATATCGGAGAGCGCCAGGTGTGCGATGTAGAGATCGGTGGCATCCCAGGGGTGGCGCGGCTGGCGGTCTTGCTCGCTCACGGCTTGACGGAAGAAGGTGAGCTCGAAGCCGAAGCGGCGGCCGGTTTGGTCTTGCAAGTTGCCGGTCCAATACCACCACTCGGTGCGGAAATCCGGATGCGAGAAATGGTCGCGCGGGAACTCGAAGCGGTAACCCGGCTTGGCGATGGCGAAGATCAATAACGCGGCAAATGTTTTAAACATTACTCCTCGTGGATGACCTCTATGGGATTGAGCGAGGCGGCGAGGCGCGCGGGGTAAAGCCCCGCCGCGAGCGTGGCCAGGTAGACGATACTGAGCGCGGCGATCAAAAGCGTGACCGGCCAGTGGAAGCGCATGGTCCAGCCGAAGCTTTGCACGTTGATCACGTAGATCAACACAAACGACAAGATGTAACCAAGCAGCAGCCCGGCGCCATTCGAAACCAAGCCGAGGAGTCCGGCTTCGCACAGCACCATCCGTTTCACCTGACCGGCCGAGGCTCCGAGGAAACGCAGGAGCCCCACCTCGCGCCGCCGGTCGATCACGAGAGCGATCAGGGCGCCCGCGACGCCCAGCACGGCGACAAGAATCGCGACCGCTTCGAGAGCCCAGGCGATGGCGAAAGTGCGATCGAAAATGCGAAGCGCTTCGACGCGCAAACTGCGGTTGGAAAACGTGGCGAGGCTACGGCCGGCGGTGGCTTTTTCGATGCGGCGGCGCACCTCATCCGGTTCGGCGCCAGGGCGCACGTACACGGCGAGGCTTGAGGGGGCAGGATCGGGCAGGTAGCGCAGCAGCGTCGTGCGATCGACAACGATCCAGCCGCGCTCATTGGAATAGTCGAAGTAGACGCCCAGGATTTCGAACGTGGGATTGGCGGCGCCGAGTGGGACCGTGATGCGGTCACCGGCGCGGACCTTATGTTTATTGGCGAAGGGCTCACTGACGATCGCGTAGTCTCCACCTTGGGACATCTTCGCGAGGATGGCGTCGCGATCTTGCCCGGGCATAAAGCTGGTGCGGCGGCTGATGCGAACGACGGAAGAATCGCCGCCCCCGAGAAGCGCGGGCTTGCCGCGAAAGTCGATTTCGTAGACGCGGAAGCGGTCGACCGCTTGCACGCCCTCCGTGGCGCGAACCGTCTCGGCGACTTCCGCCGACATCGTAGGATAGCGGTTCGCTCCGCCTCCGGTGGCCGGGCGAATGTACAGGTCGGCTTGGAGTTGGCCCTCCATCCAAATCGAGACGGTTTCGCGGAAGCTGCCGACCATGATGCCGACAGCGACGAGCATCGCAATCGAAATGGTCAGTGCGGAGGCAAGGACCGACGCCCGATCAACCGAAGCCCATAAGCTGCGAGCGGCGAGCAAGCCTTCGACGCCGAGCGTGCGGAACGCAATCGAGCCAAGCACGCGCGCCACAACCGTGACGATGGCGGGCATGAACCAGGCGGCCGCTGCGATGATGAGAAAGACGGCGACGTAACCGAAGAGCGGGCGGCCATCGATCGCATCCTGACGATAGGCGATGGCTGCGAGCGCCGCGGCGGCGAAACCAAAGAGGCCGCGACGCCCGAGATGGAGCCGCGCCTGATGTTGGCGGCGGCCGCGAGCCATCGCTTCCACAGGCGCAACCAGAGCCGCTTCGCGCGCCGGAGCTAGCGCCGCGATGAGAGACGCCGCCAACCCGATGAACAAGGCTTTCGCCACAATGCCAGCGGTCAGCACAATGTCGCCCGGGCGGCTGCTGACGTAGAGTTGTTCCACAGTGGCGCCGAGAAGTTTGACGGCGCCTTCGGCCATCACTCGCCCGAGGATCAAGCCGAGCGCGCCACCGGCAAGCCCGAACGCGGCGGATTCAGCGAGGAAAAGTCCCATGACTTGACCGCGCGTGAGACCCAACGCGCGCACAATGCCGATCTCAGCGCGGCGGCGCACCACCGAAACGGCAATGGCGTTGTAGATGAGGAACGCTCCGACGATCAAGGAGATGTAGCTAAGCGCCATAAGATTCCAGCGAAAGCCGGTGAGCATCTTGCGATTCTGATCCTGCGCGAGGCCGCGCGGGCGCACTTCAACGCCGGTCGGAACTGCCGCCTGCAATCGCTGTGTCCAGGCGACGGTATCGGAGCCTTTCGGCAAGGAGACTTCGATCCGATCGATGCGGCCCACGCGTCCGAGCGCTTGTTGCGCTGCGCCGATATCCATCACGATGGCTTGGTCGCGCGCATCGAACACGCCTCTGACGATATAGGTTTCGGTCCGATCATTGACGGTCAGCCGGGTTTCCCGATTCACGTCGAGGCCCAGCGAGCGCGACACCCAGATGGAACGCGGGTCGCGAAGATGCTCCAGATTTCCGTCGCCTCCCGATTGACCAGCGGCGGTGGTGGGTCCGGGTTGCGCGAGATCAAGGCCCAGCAACGGCACCACGGCGCGGGTGGCGGCGACTTCAGCAAAGCCTTCGAGGCGCGGCGTGAGACGGACGGGCATCGGCGTGGTGGCGAGCCGGGCAAAGAGATTTTCGTCGACGCCTCCAGTGGCCGCGATCTCCAATTCCGACTCGCCCGTGAGCGATTCCATCGAAGCGCGGAACGAGCCCGTGGCGGCTTCGGCAGCGAGATCGATGGCGACGACTACGGCGACACCGAGCGTGACCGCCAACACCATCAGAGCCGTACGGAGCTTTTCGCCGGCGAGCGGGCGAAGGATCAGACGCAGGAAAAGAGCCGTCATTCGACGTGCCCGTCGCGCAGGCGAATCACGCGGTCGCAACGCTCGGCCGATTCAAGGGAGTGCGTCGCCATCATCACGAGCGCGCCTTGTTCGCGCGCGGCGCGGGCGAGCAGATCGAGGACAATTCCGCCGGTGACGGTATCGAGATTGCCGATCGGTTCGTCGGCAAGGACCAGGCGCGGCGAGTTGACCAAGGCGCGCGCAATGGCCACGCGTTGCATTTGGCCGCCGGATAGCTGGTGCGGATAACGGGCGGCGAGCGCTTCCATTTCGACCCAGCGCAGTTGCTCCAACGCTTTCTCCCGGGCTTTGGGAAGTCCCGCCAGTAACGCGGGCAGTTCCACATTCTCCGCTACGGTCAGGGTGGGCAAGAGCTGGAAAAATTGGAAAACAAATCCGATTCGCGTGCGGCGCAACGCAGTGAGCGCGGCGTCATTGAGCTGCGAGGTTTGGGCTTCGCCGATCCACACCTCACCTGTGGTTGGGAAATCCATCGCGCCGGAGAGGTTGAGCAGCGTACTCTTGCCGCAGCCGCTGCGACCGACGAGGGCGACGAATTGCCCCGCGTCGAAACTCAGAGAAACATCGGAGAGCGCAGCGACTTTGGCGCCGTCGGACGAATACTCTTTGGTGACGCGCTCAAGGCGCAGCAGGGGGTCCATGTTCGAGCTTATCGCGACTGCAGCGGTGACGGGAGGCGGACGAGGTCCGGGTCTGGCCGGCGGAAGACAACCAGCCGCGCGGACGAGCCATCTATTTCATCCGGTTGAGGTTGGAGCGCGATTGGGTTTGAATCGTTTGGCGGCGGTGTCGGAGTGAGGCTGCGGTCGAGGGCTCGGCTGAGTTCCGCGTTGGCGGTTTTTTCGCGGGCCGATTGCAAGCGATGTAACTCGGCGAGGGCGAGCGAGTACGACCGGCGGATCGACGCCATGTATCGCGCAGCTCGCATGACACCATCGGTGAGCGCGAGGCGGCCGGTTTCCGGTGAGAGCGAGTCTTCAAAGGCTTCGGCTTCGAGACGCGCGGCCCGGCGGAGTCTCCATTGATTGTGGGCGAGGAGTTCGACTTGATGGGTCTCGGTTTCGCCGGCGGGGGCGTGTTCGTCCATGAGCGTCGAGAGGAGGCGGTTGTAGGCATCGGCGTCTTCGCCTGGGAGAATCGTGTGGCCTTGGCCGGTGAGGGCGTGCGTGGTGCGATTTTGAGCGACGCGCGCTTTGCCTTCGGGGGTGCGCGGGCCGGTGGAGAGTTGCGCGTTACGGCGGTTGGCTTCGACGCGACGGATGGAGATGGGTGTAGTATTCGACATGATGCCCTCAGTTTGGATGCCGGTGATCGGGCAACGGCTTCGGCGGATTTCGGGTTGGGCGCGGTAAGTGCCGACTGGATCGCGAGATTGGGCGGTTGACATTTATTTTGCGGACGTGTCACCGGCGGAAGCAAGCGCAACGAACATGGGTGCGGCGACCATCGAAAGCGCCCCGGCACCCACGATCCAAACGGCTGGGTCAGGATTCAAGGTGATCGCGTTAAGCCGCTCCGCTGTCCAATATGATGCCGGCCCGGCCGGTGCCAATGCGTTCAGATAACGGCTTGTACACAGGCGCAGCGGACAGTACGGCGTGGCCGCCCGTACCACTTCAAGTGTCCCTGCGCGACTTATCTGGCCAATCATCTGCCCGCGCTGGCGTTAACTTGTTTGGAATGTGACGCGTGCAGAGATTGGACCAGATAAATCGGCAATAACCGGCCAAACTGCTTGATTCTAAATCGCTTACGCTGCCTCTGTGTGCAAGCAGATTTGGGCCGGTTAATTTTTAACTAGTCACGACCTGCGGGCGCAACTGAGAGTCAGGTCCCATTCCAACGAGGATCGGAATCCAGCTAAGCCAATCGTGCCTGGTCTTCAGCGGTCGACCGACACTTTGGATATCCTCGATACGAGACTCAAATTGGAAAAGCGCGTCACAATCAGCCCAGTTCTAGGGATTATGTCGGTATCACTCGCCATCGCCGCGGCTTGCGTCCATCTTTGGGCTGGGTGGGTAGACGAAGGACGCCTCGTTCTTCGTCCAGTTGGACATTTGACTGTCCTCGCAGCGATGGCGTGGCTCTTCGCCATGGCCGTGTCAGTACTTGTCGTCGCATTCAATCGGCGTGGACGAGCGTTGGCGTTAGTTGGCGCGGCGTTGTGCATATTGGGTGTGCTAACGCTGGCATCCCCTTGGGCGCATGGATAGGAAGGCCGCCATCTCAGTGCACACGCTCCAACTCACACGCCATCGGAAAACTGGCCTCTGGCCGTGTCGCCGTGCGGCGCGCTCGGCATTGGACTGGTCCCGTCGACGCGACGGCACCAGTGGCGCGAACCCCGAAGATTCGCGCGGATCTCGTCACCCCAATCGCAGGACTAGTTCCCTCACCCACTCCGGCAACGAAGCCGCTCTCCAAGCGATGTGGCCGCTCCGCAACATGAGCACGCGTGCGGGTTCCGGTCCAGCGTTGTCGAGCACAATGGCCTCGTCCGCCAATCGGATCGCTTCAGGAGCGCGGGACAAGCTCCTGAAATATCGTCGCCGAATGTCCGCGTCAAGAATGTCGTGACCGCCTTGCGCGACGCGAAGGCGCACGCGATCGATGTGGAGCTCTGGCTCCCCGAGCGCAACGTAGATCAGGAGTGTCCGGTAGCCGGCGCGTTTGGCCGTAGTCATGAGCGAGATTGCCCCGTGGCCCGCCAACGTGCTTTCCACAATGAAGCTTGCTCGTTGGGTGATGAGTGCCCGGCACATCACGATTGCTCGCCGTGCTGCCGGAATCGCGGCGCGGGATGGTTCCGCAGCGTCAATCGTCCTGGCGATAGCGTCTGGATCGACGACCGTCACGCCAGCCGCGATTTCCGTGGAGAGCGTGCTCTTCCCTGAACCGTTCGGACCGGCGACCAAAATCAGTGTCGGCACTGAATTAGGCGGCGCTTGGGGTCAACTCGCGCAGTACCACGATGTGCGACTCCCGAGGACGTGTCTTATCGAAACGGATTTCGAAGCGCTTTCCTTCAGGGCGCTCCTCAACGTACCGGCCCGCCGCATCCCTGTACACAACGGAGTGGCCCGCTCCAAGCGCTGCGGCTCGGGCGTTCGAACACGCCTTCGCTACGACCACGAAGAACTCATCATCGAGAACACTGAATTCAGCCATTCGCTTTATTATCTCGTGTTTCCAGCACTTATGATGGATAGTCCGCGCCTAACATGAAAGAACCGGCCAATCCGTTGATCCAGACGATTGTCCGCCTTGGGATTTATGGCTTCAATACTCTAACCGAACTTTGATCAGTTGGGTGCCTGAGGTCCTTCTCTCGCTCGCGCAAGCGGGCATCGACGCCAATCCGGTCGACTGCATCCAGTGGGCTGATTGACAATTTGGAGCTTGCAGCTAAAGACTTGATCGAACGGGAACCACGATCCCACATTGCCACCCCTCAGAGGAAACGGTAACCTGGATCTATGAGCAAACAGGCCGTCGAACTGCTCGAGGCTTTTGAGGCACTGCCGCCTGGCGATCGGCAGGCCTTTGCGGTTGAAGTACTACGCCGTACGCGTGATCTGCCCTTTGATTCCGGCCAGATATCTGACGAGGAGATCGGCGAGGCTGGCCGATCTCTTTTCGCGTTCTTGGACCAGGAAGAAAATGCTTCCGCGCCGCGGTGAGGTCTGGCTATTCGATCTTGGCATGACCGCCAAAAAGCGTCCTGTCCTGATTGTGAGCGTTGACTACGGAGACGCTGATCGTGCCATCGTCACCGTTGTCCCTCATACGACGGACCTTCGGCAAAGTCCGTTTGAGATCCCTATCAAGGCCCCGTTTCTTCGACCTGGCGCGTTTCTCGTGCAAGGCGTTTCCACGTACCCGAAAGCATGGGCAATTCGAAAACTCGGCAGCCTGCAACCGGCGCAACTTCAGTCTGTTATGGATATCTTGGCTGCTTGGCTCGGCATCCAAATCGCTGCAAAACTCCTGACTAACCGGCGTAGCGTTGAGCCTCGCCAGCGGCGGGCTCGCCACTCTGAAACCGACTCGTCAGAAAATGGCTCGGTTCTCCCATTCCGCGGCCGCCTGCAGCTTTGGTTCACCGCCGTCGGCGTCAAAGACCTATCACGCCCACTCCCGCGCCGGCAACGGCCGCCAGCCGTTCCATGTCCTCCACGTCACCCGTAATGATGACCGCCTGATACCGAATCGCGATGGCCACTACCGAGGCGTCCACTACATCGGTCGTCCTGCTCTTGCCAAGCAGAAGCCCCGCCGCGTGAGCATCGCGCTCGCCCAACGGCGCGATGTGACACCCCGCCAGAAACCGCCGGAGTTGCGCCTGCCGCGGAGAACGGCTGACTTGAGCCACTACGGGTGCGGGCACCAGTGGAACGCTACGTTCCATCAGCCGCGCCGTGTGCGCCAACCAAACACGCCGGTCGCCGCGGTCCGCCGCCACGAGTACGCCTGCGTCGTAGACCAGCCGGCTCATGCCGGGCGCCGGACCGTTCGCGGCGTCCTCAGTTGCGCCCGGACGCGACGGCGCGCCTCGTTCAATTCTTCCTGGGTGAAAGCGCCGTGCTCCTTTTCCCACTCGGCCACCGCTTCCAGACCGGCCCGAATTTTCAAAGCGTCCCGCGCTGCCTCCGTCATCCAGGCCGAAAGGCTCACACCCTCTTTAGCGGCCGCAGCCAGGATACTCTTATGAACATCCGGATCAACGTGATCGCCAGCTTCGGTGAGGGGTTTCCACGCGGCACGCAAGTATCCTACCACAATAGGATAGTTTTCGATGTCATCCAGTACTGTTGGTAGTATTTTCGCAACCTGCGCAAGTAGCTGCAGAACAGTTGGAACCTGAAAATCGACAACCGAAAAAATTGTGTCTTCGAGACTTCGATGGACAGGAGTAAGCAACTTATGGTTCGCCTGCGCTGCGGCGCTAAGGAACAAACAGTTCGGGCGGGTCATTCCCGCGATGAGGTTGTTCTCGCTGGGCATGGCGCGGCCAAACGCAATTGGACTGCCCGCTTGTCGCTCAAACCACTTCTGTTTCCTTCCATGCGTCACCCCGGCGCGCCGCCGATGCCAGCGGGCTGACCTGACTGAGAAGGCAAGGGGAAGAGCAGCGAGGACAAGAGCTTCCTGGATGCTTTGCGCGGCGGGCCCCTTTCGTTTGGGCGGATGATCGAGTCGGTGCGGATGACGGATGAGATTCGCAGGCGGACTGGCGCGGCAGATGAAGATTTCACGCGCGTATCTTTGCGATATCGAAAAAGGGCGGCGGGCGGCGCATTCAGAGAAAGCGGCGGCGTTTTGCGAGGGTGTTGGGGTATCCGGTGAATCACTTCGGCGCGCGCGGCTAAAGGGCGCTGAGGCGCGGCGGCATCCCTGGGCAGGCTTGGAGGAAACGGGCTTGGCGGGCGAGTTGAGGCGCTTGGGCGAGTAGGGCTGCGACGGTGGCGGCTTGGCATTTTCCTCCCGAGGCGGCGACGGCAAGGTCGATCGCGCTTTCTCCTTTGGAGTTCATGCGCAGGGGGTCAGCGCCGCGTTTGAGGAGGCCTCGCACGATTTCTTCCTGGCCGTTGCGCGCGGCCATCATGAGCGGCGTGGTGTCAGTGGTGGTGAGATTGGGATTGGCGCGGCCGGCTTCGATTAGGGCGAAGGCGGCTTGAGCTTGATTCTTGTCGATGGCGTGCTGGAGCGGAGTCCAGTTATTGACGCCTGTACCTTCTTCGGTGGAGGCGCCGCGGCGGATGAGATCGGCAATGCCTGCTGCGTCACCCCGGCGCGCCGCCGATGCCAGCGGGCTGACCTGATAGTCAGAGCAGCCCGTGGTGGCAACGGCTGTGAGGAGGAGGATCACAACGAGAAGGAACCGGATGTTCACTGGGTCCAGTCTACGACAATTACTTTGTTATGTAAAGTTGTTTTTGATGGAGCGTGGGATTGGCGTGCGGCGTGCAGGTTGGTAGGGCGAGGCTGCGAGACACGTCATGAAGAAAAACATGTGGCTGCGAGTGGTGGCGGTATGGGCGGGGATTATGGCCGTCGAGACCGTGCATGGGATTCTGCGGACCTGGCTTTTGGAGCCTGCGATTGGGGCATTTCGCGCGCGGCAGTTGAGTGTGTTCACGGCGTCGGTGTTAATTTTTGCGATTACTTGGGCGACGGCGCGGTGGATTGGGGCGGGGAGCGAACGCGCGGTGTTGAATATCGGCGGTCTGTGGGTGGCGATGACGCTCGGGTTTGAGATGGCGCTGGGCTGGGCGATGGGGTTGAGTTGGGGGCGGATGCTGGAGGATTACAATGTCGCGCGCGGCGGGCTAATGCCGCTGGGGCTGCTGTTTATGTCGTTTGCGCCGTGGCTGGCGATGCGCGGACAGCGGAGGATGGCGGCGGCGCGGTATTACCCGGTGGCTTGGCGGCTGCCGTCGTTTCTTCATCGCGCTTCAGGGAGCCATCTATATTTGAGAACCCAGCACGCAGTCCGGGAGCAGTTGACAGGCGCAAATTCCGTGTCATCCTAAATATGAAAGGGGAAGCCATGCAAAGAGCAGCTACAATTAGCGATTTTTTTATTGCGTCGTTGCACGGATGCGGCGACCCTCTGTCTAATCTGAAACTCCAAAAATTGCTCTACTACGCTCAAGCGTGGCACTTGGCGATCTTCGATACGCCTCTGTTCGACGAAAAGATCGAAGCATGGGTTCATGGGCCTGTAGTCGTATCCGAGTATCGCAGGTTCAAGGGATGGGCTTGGCAACCGATCATGGACAACCCCACAATCCCAACGCTAGACGAATCCACGGAAGCCCACTTACAGGAAGTCTTGGATGCCTACGGCTCCAAGAATGCCTACGAGCTTGAGCAGCTAACTCACTCTGAAGCGCCGTGGAAGGACGCCCGGAAGGGCATCCCCGAAGATGAACCGTCGAACGAAGTAATCTCTCATGATGAGATGAAGAAGTTCTATCATGAACGCATGAATGGGTAAGATCAAACCTAATTCACTATCAACAGGCGGAAAGATACCATCTCCGAATATTCCGCCAAGCGATGATAACTTGGCGTTCAACTTCAAACATCTCGATTTCAAACATCTCGATTTGGTTCACGACAAGTTTTCGTTGAGCGATTGTGAAGCCGGTTATCTGTATAAGTTCTTGGAGCGGCTGAAATCGCTTAACATGTTAACGCTTGCCGAGGTACAAACAAATCGAACGTCGGTTCTCCGGGCGCATCCGATTGACTGGAAGGACACGACCGAAGCGGCCGGATTTCCTCTCAACGAACAGTTAAAAGCGATTGCCGCATGACAATTTCAAATTTCTGCAAATGCCCACGGAAGGGTTCACGGTTTTTTCATCGACAGGACTTTTTTCGTTGTTTGGCTTGACCCGAAACATAGATTGTACGCTTGATCCAACAAGCGGTGATATTGTATTCAGCCCCTTGGTTGCCTCAAGTATATAGTTGCCCTTCAGGGCGGTAATTTGTCGCGTACAATCGGGACAGCTTGATTTTTCCGGAGGTACGGCGACGTGCAAACGCTGCGAATTGGGTCGAGAGGCCGCGAGGTAACGATCGTTCAGGAAGCGTTGAACCGGGTTATGGTTCCCCCGGTCAACCGTTTGACGAGACCGCCTTTGGCGCCGTTGGCGCCGGATGGGAAGTTTGGCGGCAAGACCCATGCGATGGTGATGGAGTTTCAGCGGCTGAATCAGGTGGACATCGATGGGGCGGTGGGGCCGATCACCTCTTATCTGCTGTTGCCGTTCATTTCCTTTACGACGGAATTGAAGGGGAAAGGGCGGATCCGGGGACGGCGGGGTGAACTGCCGGTGGCGGCGCGGTCACTGGTGAGGCGTGTGCAGTTTGTTGGAGTTTCCGCCGCCAATGCAAAGAGCCTGGTGGGCGCCGATGGGGCCGATGGCGATGACGACGAAGCGATCACCGTCGATATCACGGTGGGCTCCGGCAACGGCAGTTCCTTCAAGCCCTGGTTCGTACTTAAACCCGAAGAGCAGGAGGCGCCGGAGGCCGAAGGCACGGTAGCTATTAATTCGACGATCCTGCGCAAGAAGGGGTTTGAGTTCGGGGGCAGTCTTGAGTTCAGCCGGCCGATGATTGCGCAAAGCGGACCGTGGTCGTGGGCGGGGTCGATCAGCGGGAGCTACACGAACCTGAAGACGCAGGACGGGCTGTTATCGCTGAGCCCGGTCGTCGATCTTTCCGTGAAGCAGGGTCTGCAAGCGGGTACTGGAGCAGGCTTGGAGGCCACCATTCATCTGCTGGACGATAAGCTGAATCTCACGGTGGGGGGCAAGATCGCCGCCGAGTTGGATATGAACGAGGGCACGGTACAGGTTGGTCCGGCGGTAGGGGTTGGGCTGAAGCTTAAATTCGACTTCCTGCGATTTGGGAAGTGAAGTAATAATCGCACCGCGGCCCACTCGCCTCTTGACAGCACGCCTGCGTCTGCCGTATCTTCGTGTAGGCGAACAAAAGGCGAAATCAAATGGCGGCCACCCTTTCTCTTGCGAGCGTTATTCCTGCGTCTCAACTGGCTCCTCTGGAGTCGCGCTTTCCGGCGCTGACTACGCCTGCGGGCGTCGCTTTTCCGCGCGGGCGTATTAGCGAGATCTACGGCGCGGCTTCGTCGGGGCGCACGTCGCTACTGTATTCGGCGCTGGCGGAGGCAACCGGGGTGGAACGTGAATCCTGCGCGCTGGTGGATGCCGACGATTGCTTCGATCCGGCTTCGGCGGCGGCGGCGGGCGTTGAGTTGCACCGGCTGCTGTGGATCCGGTGTGGGGGCAATGCGGGCCATGCGATGCGTGTGGCCGATTTGTTGCTGCAGGGGCAAGGCTTTGGGCTGGTGGCGCTGGACTTCGCCTCTAGCGAGGCGCGCGCGGCCAACCGGATTCCGCCGAGCTATTGGTATCGCTTCCGGCTGGCGGTGGAGCAGTCGCGGACGGCGCTGATTGTGGTGTCGCCGATGCCGAATGTTCGGCAATGCGCGGCGTTAACAGTGGAGGCGCGGCGTGTGGAGGCGCGGTGGAGCGGGACGCCGGGCTGTTCGCAGTTATTCGAGGGGATCTCGCTGGCCTTCGATACACGCAAGCCGGTGACGGGCATTCCGGCGGCGTATCTGGAAGCGCATGCACTTACTGCGTGATATTGAGTAAGTGAGTTGAGTTACTGCGATGTATGGCTGTATTCATGCGCCGGGCATTGTGGCGTCCGGCATCGCGCGCCATTTCTCACCGCAAGTGGAAGCGATTGACCCCTCGACCGTGGTGATGGATTTATCGGGCATGCAACGGCTGCTTGGTTCACCGGCGGAGATTGCCGCGGCGATTGGCAAGCAGGCGGGACCGAATGCGCGCATTGCGCTGGCGTCGAATCGCGCGGCGGCGGTGCATGCGGCCCGGGGTTTTGCAGGGGTTACCGTGATTCGGTCCGGCGAAGAGGCGGCGCGCTTGGCGGCTTTGCCCATCGACCGGCTGGAGACGACCGGCGAGGTGCGCGCCATCCTGGCCGGATGGGGAATACACACGTTCGGTCAACTGGCCACGCTCCCGGAGGAGGGCGTGGCCGAACGTTTGGGGCCCGAAGGCGTGCGGTTGCGGAAACTGGCGCGCGGGGCTCCGGGGATTCCGATCAAGCCGGATGTGGCGCCGCCCACGTTTACCGATCGCATGGAGTTGGAGTATCCGGTTGAGTTACTGGAGCCGCTTTCGTTTATCTTGTCGCGGCAGTTACATACGCTGTGCGATAAGTTGGGGAGTTATGGGCTGTCGGCGCTTGAGTTACATCTGGAGCTGACACTTACTGCCGCGGCGACGCCGGTGCATCGGCGCACGATCCGGCTGCCGGTGCCGATGCGGAATCCGATTACGTTTTTGAAGCTCCTGCAATTGGACCTGGATGCGCATCCGCCGCCAGCGCCGATTGCGGCCGTGGCGATGCGGATTGAGCCTGCGAAGCCGCGCGCGGTGCAGGAGGGCTTGTTTCTGCCTCCGACGCCTGAGCCGGAGAAACTGGAGCTGACGTTGCAACGCATTGCGGCGCTGGTGGGGAAGGAAAATGTGGGATCGCCGGGGTTGGTGGATACGCATCGGCCCGGCGCGTTCACGGTGCGGCCGGCGCTGGAGAAGTCTGGGCAGGTGCTTTCGATTCCGCCATCGACGCTGGCGTTTCGCGCCTTCCGCCCGGTGGTGCCGGCGCGTGTCGTGTCGGCCGCCGATGAGCCGAAGCAGGTTTGGGCGCGAGCGAAATCTCGCGTGATAGAAGGGCGGGTGTTGAGCGCGGCGGGGCCCTGGCGCACGTCGGGCGATTGGTGGACGACCACGCCATGGGCTCGCGAGGATTGGGATTTGTCGCTCTCGAATGGGGCGCTGTACCGGCTGTATCGCGAGTATTTCACGGGGGCTTGGTTTTTGGATGGCGAGTACGATTGAATTAATTAGGGCAAAAATATATTTGCCAACTCACCGTCAGATGAGCGGGCACCGTCGCCAAACTTATTCAGTTTTTATGAAATAACGCTTCGATCCAAATTGCTGGTTACCCCAAGCCAGCACTGGCTGATAATCTGCGCGATCTCTTCACGTCCGTCCTTACTAAAATCGACCGCGCATTCCTCTACTGCTGCTTCGATCTTCCTTGAGTCAGGCTGCCTGAAGTGGTTTAGCCATTTCTCGACCTGCGGCCAGATCTCGTCATTAAGCTCGGCTCTTAGCCTAGCAATGGGAACGCCGACGGACCACAATACGGGACCGGCCTCTCGGGTCATCCGGAAAGTCGTTTCATCAAGCCCATCACTAGAACGCGCACATCGCGCTCTAGCGCGTAGCAGTCCCCTGGAGATAGAACTTCTCCAGGGGCAAACGGGCGAGCGTTTCGGACGATGCGAAGGACGCTACACTTGATCGCTGCATGTATCGCCTTCCTTTGATCTGACGGCTTGTGGTTTAACATGGCCCTCAATTCATTTGAACGTAGAAGCCAGGGGCAAGCCATTTCCAGAATGTGTCTGTCCCTGTGAGCCACCAATACAAGAGTTCAGGAAGCCATAGGAAAGTACGAATCAGCGGCAAGATCGCTGCGAGAGCAGCGGTCGAAACGATTATCAAGACCCCTGCTACGCTAAAAATTCCCCAGCCAAACTTCCAAAGCGTGTAGTAGATAGCATAGGCGTACGATACCGCCACTGCTGAGCCGAGGAGCCCTCCCACGGCGAAGTAGGCCATTTTGACGGCATCTAACGCCAAAGACCCGCTCGCTTTGGACGCAGCGGGCTTTACGTCATCCATTCCGCTTCGCTGCCCGCTTCTTGGCCCGCGCCTTTTTCCACTTCGCTTCTCGCTTCAGTAGCCCTTCCTTGGTGACCGCCAGAACTATATGCATGGCATTGCTCATTCGTTCTGATGGGGTGTCGCCGGGAACGTTCGGGGCTGGGGCTGACGTCATTTGTTTTTTACTCTTTTTCCTCAGATGCGCCCGTGATTGCTACTATACTACAGCGCTTTGGTCTGGCGATTTACTATCCTTGGGCTCCGAATCCACGGCTTTAACTATCGAGGCGGCGGCAACGAAAGATCTCCCGTTCAGGCATTCGCTCCACAAGGTTATCGATAGTTTGGGTCTTCGTCTCAACTCTGATCTGCGTTGGGTCGAATGGCCGCTGAACTTCACCTTCACTGATGGACTCCTGTCAGCGTCTGCGTAATCCACCAGAGTTGCCGACAATCGGGATTATCCTCACCAACATCTTACCGCCATATTGGTTAGAGAACGCATGGCTACGCTGGCATCGTGCCTCAAACAAACGACGCACATCCGCCACCAGAACCGATCGCTGCCGTGCCATGCGCAATCGAAGCCGCGCGACGCTCGGCAGGCGTCTTCTCCCTTCATCGTCGCGACGCGATCAAAGGACCTGTGCGGCTTCGGGCGATTGGTGGACGGCGACGCCGTGGGGCGCGCGAGGATTGGGATTTGTCGCTATCGAATGGGGCGCTGTACCGGCTGTATCGCGAGTATTTCACGGGGGCTTGGTTTTTGGACGGCGAGTACGATTGAACTGTAATCTGCGATAGGATAGGGTCGATGCGTATCGATCCAAACAAATGCGTGGCGTGCGGAAATTGCACGTACGTATGCCCGATGGGCGCCATTTATATCGACCCTGTGATCAAGCGGGCCACTGTCGACCGCGATGAGTGCGTCGAGTGCTACGCCTGTTTCAACGGGCTGAGCCAGGAACACCTGAATCCGACAATTGTGCGGACGATGCGCAAGATTTTCCAGACCCTGCGCCTGCGCTTCGATCCTGAACCGGATGTGTGTCCGACCGCCGCTTTCACGCCCGAAGATCTGACGTGGCCGCGCATTGTGCGCCGCGCGTTTTCCGATCCGCGCGTGCCGCATGAATCGACCGGCGTCGAAGGCCGTGGGACCGAGGAAGTGAAGACGAACGACGTCAGCGGGCGCGTGGTGGTGGGCGAAGTAGGATTCACGATCGAGTTCGGCCGGCCCGGCGTCGGCGTGCGTTTCCGCGATATAGAGAAGATGACGCGGCGATTGGCGCAAGGCGGCGTGGCGTTTGAAAAGAAGAACCCGATTACGACGCTGCTGAAAGACCCGAAGACCGGCGATATGAAAGACGACATTCTCGATGAAAAAATCATGTCGGCGATTGTCGAGATCAAAGTGCCGATCGAGCGAACCGAAGAGATCGTGCGCATGGTGCGCGAAGTCGAAAAGCAGGTAGACACGGTAGTGGTGCTGGGCGTGGGCGTACGGTGCGACGAAAACGGCGACGACAACATCGTGCTGCCGATTCTTGAGAGACTGGGCTACCATCCGGAGCGCGCGAAAACCAATACTGGGCTGGGACGCATCACGAATAAAGGCGCGGACCCGGTCCGGCAGCCGGAACCGATGGGAGCGGCGAGGTAATCATCCAATGACCAACACATTGCATCGTTTTGGTGAAGCCGAAAGTTTCCGCGACGATTTTATCGTGTTCGCGATCGCCAGCCGCGGCAAGAACGACGAGGGTGCGCTCGAAAAGCAGCGCCAGTTTCTACGCATGGCGATTCCGTTCAAGCCGGTCAACCTCGGCGACGCGCGTAAGGGCGGCAGCCTGCGGCCGTGCAAGGCGATGAATCCGACGAACCATTGGGATCGCGATTTTACGCCGGATCTGGAAGCCGTGGTCAACGGTCTGGAACATATTACGACCGTGGCGGCGGTGTTCGATAGCCGGCACAATGCGGAAGAGTTCCTGAAAGAAGTGAAAAAGGCGGACCTAGGTCTGTCGATTAACATTTCGACTTCGATCGATGGCGCCGAGCAGTGCTGCCACGCGGCCGGTATCCCGCGGCATTCGGTGGGTTATTCGCTCGGCTTTCAGGGTAAGACGGAGAAGCTTCCGAACACACAGGTCCTGACGTTGATGACGATGTGCGGCCATGGGATGGTGGCGCAGTCGCTGGCCAAGAAAATGATCGACTGGGTGAAGGAAGGGCGCCGCACGCCGGAGCAGGCCGCCACCTATATGCAACGGTTTTGTTCCTGCGGCGTATTCAATCCGGTGCGGGCCGTCCGTGTCCTCGAGGACGCGCGGCATCGGACGAAATAGTAAGCCGGGCTACTTTCGACAAGTTTTAAACAGCTTTCCCACCGGAATCGGCTTTGCCCTGCTATTTTGCGTGAGAGGAATGCGCCGGGAATCGCACTATGCTATTTGAGCGAACAGCCGACCGAATTCATGGCCATCGTGACATGCCCACCGGACGTGGACGAACTGGCTGAGGATTACTGCCTCAACCGGCTGGATCCGGAAACGGCCGAAGCATTTGAGGATCACTACCTCGCCTGTCCCACGTGCGCCCAGGCCGCCTGCGAGACTCTGCACTTCATTGCCGCCTTCCGACGAATCGAGGGGAGTCCGGACAAATCCGAGGCGGTTCGTAAATTTCAGTGAGATTTTCGTAGGCTTGCGCACACTATACATGTATGTGAACAGCCACCTGGGCAGCCCAACGGAATCAGGCGTTCCGTCAGAGGCCTGGGGGTAGCGTGTCATTGCGGATCGCTGGGGCAAGAAAATGCAGCGACCGGCGTGGCCCGGGTTTGAAGTAGAGGGAAACTGGCCGGCCTGCCTTGGCGGCTAGACTCTTTGAACCAGGGTGCGGGAGGAATCAGATGCATCCGATGCGAAGACCTGCGGCGGTAGAGAGAACCGCCGCCAGAAGTGGCCCGGTTAACGGGAGTGAGTCAGCCGATTGGCGGGCGATGGTGGAAGGGGTTCAGGCGAGTTCCTTGCAATCGGCCCGTGAGTTCAAGGAACGATATCGTCAAGGAGTGTTGGTTTTCTTACGCCGCCACGTGGGGGCGGTGGGGTTAACCCAGTTAGTGGAGGAATCGTTGGACGGCGCACTGCGCGAGATCGGGGCCGGGCGGCTGGTCTCGCCGGCGGACCTGGTCCATTTCCTGAGAAACGTGCTGGAGCAGGAGTTGTTAGTCCGCAACCTGGAGCCAGCCCGGAGCCTGGTGGCGCTGTCGATGGCCACCGATCATAGCCGTCTCAACCAGGAAGCCGGCTTCATTCAAGAAGCGCTGACCGGCTTCAACGAACCTGAGCAGCGAGCTCTGCGCGGCTACTATGACGGCGAATTGACGGCGGAGCAAGCTGCCGCGATGGCAGGCGTACGAGAGAGCGGCTTTCCCAGGCTCAGAGAGAGGCTCTATGAGGCAGTGCGGGCGGCTGGACTCCGGAAAATGCCGAAGTCGGAGACGGCGGCTCCGAAGGTGCGGGCGATGGCCGCCAGTTCGGGTGGGATATCTTAGCGAAAACCAAACAGGATGCTCGCGGCTGGGCCGGTTTACTTGCCGTTCCATCCGGCGAGCCCATTGACCACCACTATCAACCGGTGGGCGCGTATTGGTGGCGGGCAGGGGAACCAGGAGCCAGCAAGCGCCCCAACTGATCGACCTACGATCCGCCAAGGCAGAAACGACCCGGGCGGCGGGCGCGTACGCATCGTACACAGCCAGCGGCTATATTTTGTTTCAAACAGAACCGCGCAAACCAGCTCACTGGGCGTTGCCTGTTTCACCGCGCACGAAGAAACCAGTGGGTGAGGCGTTTCCCATTCGGAATACGGGAGCGGACGTCAGCACGTCAGTGGACGGGACGCTGGTATGGTGCGATTCACCAATCGACGAGAACCTCGGGTTCGTCTGGCGGGACCGTGCTGGGAAAAAAACTGGCTTACCCGGTTCGGCGTCCGTTCTCTACGCAATATCCACTTGTCTCCCGATGCGACTCGTGTGGCTTTCACCGCGACGGAGCAAGGTAACAACGATGCCTGAATTCAAGATCTCGCCCGCTCGTCCAAGAGCGGCTTCACGTTTGGTCCTGATTTTGACGGGGTCCCGAGATGGAGCCCATCCGGGAAGGAGATCGCGTTTGGATCGCTGAAGTCTGGGCAGTCCGACATCTACATTCAGTCGGCCGATGGGAGCGGCGAACCGAAGGCGATTCGACATTCAATGAACGCAATGGGCAGTTCTCACCCGACGGGCGGTTTGTCGTGTACGTCTCGGACGAGACCGGCGTGACGAGCTGTATGTCCAGTCTGGGGATGGCAAGGAGATCTTCTACGTCAAGGGCGATGCGCTTGTGGCGGTTCCGCTCAACGGGCGGCCGTGGAGTTGTTTTCGGAGCCCTGGACTCCTCACCGGACAGGGCTTTGAACCTTACGACGTCGGGCGCGACGGCCAGCGCTTCCCGATCGCCGAGCCACTGGACGACGGGAAAGCCAAGCCTCGCGCGATCCACGTCGTCGAAAACTGGCCCGCGCTGTTACGCCAGAGGCCGGAATAGGTGGGATAAGATCAAAGTAGATCCTGGCCGGCTGAGGAAGATGACGATGAACATAGACGAACGTTTGGAAGCGCTCACGCAATCGATCGAGTTGTTGGTCTCCATGCACAACGACCACGAGCGTCACTTTGAGGAACACCGGAAGGAGTTCGCCGAACAGCGGAAAGAGTTCGCCGAACAGCGGAAAGAGTTCGCCGAACACAAGCGCCTTGTCACCGGCGCCATCGAATCGATCGCGGAAACCAATCGACAGCTTGGCGAAACCGATCGCAAACTCGCTATCATCATTACCGGCATGCACGACGAGCAAGTGAGGATGCGCAGCGAACAACAACAGGACAGGAGCGAATTCCGCGACGCGATGATGCGGCTCTCCGTCATCGCCGAAGCTCATCAGGATACGCTTGACGATCACGAAAAGCGGCTCGGCAGACCGGCGGCGTAAGTGATCGGCCAATCGCTCGGACCCTACCGCGTCACCGCGAAACTTGGCGAAGGCGGCATGGGCGTCGTCTATCGCGCGCATGATTCGCGGCTGGGGCGCGACGTGGCGATCAAGGTGTTGCCCGAAGCGTTCGCGCGGGACCCGGATCGCATGGCGCGTTTCGAGCGTGAGGCTCGTACGTTGGCGTCGCTGAATCATCCCAACATTGCGACGCTGCTTGGTATCGAGCAAGGCGCGCTGGTGATGGAGTTGGTGGAAGGCGATGCGCTGCGATGTCCGGTACCGGAGGAAACGGCGGTCGACTACGCGCGGCAGATCGCCGACGCGTTGGAACACGCGCACGAAAAAGGCATCACGCACCGCGATCTCAAGCCCGCCAATGTAAGGATCACTCCCGAAGGCAAGGTAAAGCTCCTCGATTTCGGCTTGGCCAAAGCGATGGACTCGCAGTCGGGCGGCGGCGACCCGGAGAATTCGCCGACGCTGACGGCTCCGCTGTCGAGCACGGGCCTGATCATGGGCACGGCCGGCTACATGTCGCCCGAGCAAGCCCACGGCGCGCGCGTGGATCATCGCAGCGATATCTGGGCATTCGGCGTGGTGTTGTATGAGATGCTCGCCGGGCGCTCGCCGTTCAAGGGTGAGACGGTCTCGGACACGCTCGCGGCGATTCTGAAGACGGACCCGGATCTCGACGCGGTCCCATTGCGCTTTCGCCCACTGTTGCGACGGTGTCTGGAGCGGGACGTCCACAAGCGGCTGGGTTGGATCGGGGAAGCGCGCGGAATGATGGACGCCGCGCCGCCGCCGGTAATGGCCGCGCAACAACGGCGCGGGATTCCGGTGTGGGCGCTGGCCGCGGCCGCGTTGTTGGCCGGGGTTGGCGGATGGCTCATGCGTGCGCCCAAGCCCGCCGTCGAACTCCCGTTCCGCGCCTTCTCCTTCACCCCCGATGCGCTCTCCACCATCGACTACGCGCATCGCGCCGTCATCTCACCCAACGGCAAGTCCATCGCCTACGTCGCAGCGAACAAGCTCTGGATTCGCGACATGGCGAGCGAGCAGGCTCGCGCGGTCGAAGGGACTGAAAATGCGGAAGGGCCGTTCTGGTCGCCCGACAGCTTGCAAGTCGCTTACGGTGTGGGCAAGGAATTGCGAAAATCCTCGATCTCCGGAGGCATGCCTTTCACACTCACAACGCTGACCACAGGCGCATATCGCGGTGGCGCATGGAGCCCCGATGGCCGCGTCATCGTCTTCAGCGGCACGCCCGCCGGGTTGTTCGAGATTCCCGCTGAGGGAGGCAACGCCAAGGCCGTGTTTCCAGAAAAAAAAGCAGGGACTTTCTATGCGCCGCATTTTGTTTCCGGTGCGGACGGCGAGCGCGTACTAGTGGCGAGCACAGGCGGCAGGAACCACCAGGCGCTCCACCTGATCGACCTGCGATCCGCCAAGGAGGAAACGATCCGCGCGACGGGGGCGTATCCAACGTTTGCGACCAGCGGCCATATCTTGTTTCAAACGGAAGCGCGCAAACCGGGTCTCTGGGCGCTGGCTGTTTCAACCGTCACGAAAAAACCCGTGGGTGAGGCGTTTCCCATTCTGAATACGGGAACGGACGTCAGCGCCTCGGTGGACGGGACGCTGGTATGGTGCGATTCACCAATCGACGAGAACCTGCAGTTCGTCTGGCGGGACCGTGCCGGGAAAAAAACTGGCTTACCCGGTTCGGCGTCCGGTTCTCTGCGCGGTATCCGCCTGTCTCCCGATGCGACTCGTGTGGCTTTCGCCGCGAGGGAGCAAGGTAACATTGATGTCTGGATTCAAGATCTCGTCCGCTCATCCAAGAGCCGCTTCACGTTTAGCCCGGAATTGGACGCGTATCCGACATGGAGCCCGTCCGGGAAAGAGATCGCGTTTGGATCGCAGCAGCCTGGGCGGTCCGACATCTACCTTCAGTCGGCCGATGGGAGCGGCGAACCGAAGGCGATACTCCTTGGCCCAACCATCGACCATCCAACTGGCTGGTCCCCGGATGGGCGGACGCTGCTGGTGAGCCGCTCGGACCCGAAAACCGGTAACGACCTGTGGTTTATGCGCCGGAAGCTTGATGGATCGTTCGAAGAGCCGGTTGCGTTCCTGCATTCGACTTTCAACGAGCAGTTTGGGCAGTTCTCACCCGACGGGCGGTTTGTCGTCTACGTATCGGACGAGGCGGGGCGTAACGGCGTGTATGTCCGGTCTTTTCCCGATGGGGAGGGCAAACGGCAGATGTCGGCGGACGGCGGCAACTTCCCGCGCTGGAGCCGGGATGGCAAGGAGATTTTCTACGTCAAGGGCGAAGCTCTGTGGGCGGTTCCTCTCAACGGGGCGGCTGTCGAGTTGTTTCGAAGTCCCGGATTCCTTGCCGGACAACTCTTTCACAACTACGACGTCACGCCGGACGGCAAGCGCTTCCTCATCACCGAGCCGGTGGACGATGGGAAGGCCGGGCCGCGCGCGATTCACGTAGTCCAGAACTGGCCCGCGCTGTTGCGCCAGAAGCCCGAGTAGGTGGGATAAAATCGAAGTAGATCCTGGCCGGCTGAGGAAGATGACGATGAATATAGACCAACGTCTGGAAGCGCTCACGCAATCGATCGAGTTGTTGGTCTCCATGCACAACGACCACGAGCGTCACTTTGAGGAACACCAGAAAGAGTTCGCCGAACAACGGAAGGACTTCGCCGAACACAAGCGCCTTGTGACCGGCGCCATCGAATCGATCGCGGAAACGAATCGGCAGCTAGCCCAGATGCTGGCGGGAATGCGCAGCGAGCAACTCCAGGACCGCGGCGAATTCCGCGACGCCATGATGCGGCTATCCGTCATTGCCGAAGCTCATCAGGATACGCTCGACGATCACGAAAAGCGGCTCGGCAGACCGGCAGCGTAAGTGATCGGCCAATTCTCTTTTTGAAAATTCCGCCGCCCGCCTACCTGCCAGCCCGAGTCGCCTGAATGAGCGATTCCATGTGCGCCAGATACTTCTCCAGCGCCTTGCGTCCGGCTTCAGTCAGCCGGTACTCGGTGCGCGGGATGCGGCCTGCAAACGTCTTCGTACACTCGACATAGCCCGCGTCTTCCAGCTTGCGAGTATGAACGCTGAGATTGCCGTCGGTCACGTCCAGCAGCTTCTTTAAGCCGGTAAACGTCAGCGCTGGATTCACGGCCAGCGCGCTCACCACGCCTAAGCGGATCCGCTCGTGGATGACGCGATCTAATTCACTCACGGTCTTTTGCGACGTCGTTGCTTTGAGCTTGGTATCGGGGGGGGCGGTAAGGGAAAAATCGTCCGATACCACGATTGCTGCCGCTGCGGAAGAATTTCTAGCCACCGTACCTCCTTGCGATTACTAATCCGAAAATAATGTGCAGACCGCCGAAGCCGGCGATCAACCAAATGTCGGTCCAAGCCGGCGGGCCAAACATCGCCGCTAACCCGAACGCGAGGAACCCGCTGCCCATGGCCGGGATCAGTTTCGTCGAAAACGCGCCACCCGACGTGATCGCCGCGCCGTACAGCAAAAGCCACATCCCTGGCAAGGTCGACCACAGCCGAGCTTCTACCAGTGCGATCGTCAGCGCCGCGCCAGCCAGAATCGCCGGTGCAAAACTCAGCGCGAATCGCCGCCCCGGCGCCGCAAACACAGCCTTGCCTTCCTGCGACGCTTTCCGTTTCATCGCGGCCGCGCCGATCACGAACGCGAGGAACGCCGCCACGATCCAGCACCAAATCCAAGCGCCATGAGACGTCTGCCTCATTGCCACAGCGCCCGCCACTAAAGCGATACAGCCCATTCCGAATAGGCCCCAGCCCGGTACAACCGTGAATTCAGCCGCGCGCTCCATCGTCTCCCGGATGAACCGGAGGTTGTCGAGCGCGTGCTCGTGAATCGGAATTGGCGAAACCGAACGTTTAGGCAGTGCAGACATGACAGCCAGCTTACAGTATTCCCAAGGAGAACTTTACCACACAAAGACGTACGGTACGCGACGAATAGCCTTGGATGCATCCTTGTCGTGGTAATACGTTCAATTTCCATACTTCACCACCGGCCAGCACTCAACGGTTTAGTTCAACACACGTTTCCATCGGCGGGGCGCCATCGGCTCGATTTAGCCCTCTGCTTCATACGCGCCCGCCGATGCAAACTTTATCATCCCGGAAACACCGGTGAACGAAGTATCGATGGAACTTGAGATTGCCAGGGTAAGGGAAGCGCTGCCGATGCACCGGGAAAGCTTGACCGGGCTCACGAGAACCGCTTGGGAAATTGGTGCCGGCGGTAGGACTCGAACCTACGACCTGCGGATTATGAGACCGCCGCTCTAACCACCTGAGCTACACCGGCAGGGTGCGTTGGACGCTGAAGCCCATCCACTTTCCAGGGTACCCCGATTGACACTCCCAGCGCCAGTCCCAGTATTGTCCAATGCGTGATGAGCCTGAAACCAGATGTCGATTCCAATGCGGGGTGAGCCTGAGGGCAGGAATTGATTCGAATGCGGGGTGAGCCTG
>JAYUSQ010000135.1:0-20134 GCA_043755595.1 Acidobacteriota bacterium
CCAAAGCGCCTTTGATTGCTCAAGCTCTAACCAAGGTAAGCGCATTTCTCAAGCGCATCAAAGAGACTGCGGAGCAGTTGACCAGTCCCTCTCGATGGAGGCTGATCCTCAGTGCCGCCTTTCAGCATTTTCTTCGCGGCAAGGTGCTTGGCACCACCGGACGATTGGTCGGCGCTACCGGCTAACTACCGTTTTTAGGTTCATTGACCTACAGCTTAAAGCAGCACGGCTCGAATTGAAAGGTTCATCGCACATCGAATTTGGGCGCCATCTGGATGAAGCCAAGAAAATCCAGGATCTGCACCCTGAGTGGCTGCCGTCCTGGAACAAAAGCATTGTGAAGGACCACCAGTTCTTCGCGGGCTGCCTGGAGCGGGTCACCGTCGAACCCCAGGCATTCCTGGACTACGGCAGAGAAGTATTGCGCTTGGCCCCGAAGGTCCGTCATCTGGATCTGCCCCGTGGATCGGTTATTCCCGCTGGTTTTTTCAGCAGCCCAGTTCTCAATAAACTGATTTCGCTGCGCGCCGATGACTGCGATATCACCGACAGCTTACTCGAAGGGATCGGTTCCCAACAACAATTTGTCTGGTTATCGCTGGCCAATAACGAAATCAGTCAATCTGGCCTAGCCAAACTCGCCAGCATCAAAGGCCTCCGCTTCGCCAATCTCCGCTGTAATCCGAGCGATCCGCTGGATTCTTCGGCCGCCGATCAGGGCTACGTAACGGAGACCTGGCAACCGCAAGAGTTGCTGGATCTGGAGCGTCGTTTGACCGATTCAAACGACGGACGCCTCCCCTGGTTTCATAGTGACTGGTGGCCTTCTCCAGACCGTGCGCCTAGCCGCTTCCTAACTCCGTTCCTCGAAACCACTCCCAAATAATCACGGTTCTGATACAATCGGATTACTTCTGCGGCCATTTGCCGCAAAGAGGGATCCACTTACTTTGGAAACGATCACGGGCGAGGATTTGCCTTACGTAGTAATCGGTCGCGGGGCTGCCGCTGTGGTCAACTTAGCCACGCTGCCAACGGAAGTCCGGCAACGCCGCCTGGTTGTCATCGGCGATACCGATCCCTGGTCGCTCACCGAAGACTGTGACATGGGCCAATGGCCGAAATATCTTAGTCTGCCCGGCTTCGAGAATAAACCGACGGCGGTATCTTCAGATCAATGGCAACGTTCCCAAGAATTTGCCGGCATAACCGCTCTTGAATTAAAGCGGCTCAAAAACCTCTATCGCCACCTGACTATCGATCCCGGAAGTGTAACTAATATCTCCGGCCTGCCGGGCGGCAACTTTGCCATCGAAATGAAGCCGATAGGGTCCCCGGCGGAAGATCCCCCTGTGACGATTCGTGCGACTCATGTCGATATCTGCACGGGGCCAGGCCGGCCGGAATGGCCCCGGTGGGCATCGGACTTTACCCCGCCAAGCTCAAACCCCAACCTGGTTGTCGCCGGTGACGGCTATCGCCGCACAAATTGCCCGTTGCCAGCCGGCCCAGACGCATGGGTTGTCGTATACGGCGGGAGCGGCACCGCCGCTTGGTGCGCCGAGCGGGCTTTGGATCTTGGAAAGCGTGTACTCTGGATGGCGCGCTCGGGCTTTGACCAGGCTCTCATCAGCGACAGAAACGCTGACATCCTCAAAAAGGATGGCGACCGGCACGTGCCACTCAAAGATCGATTGTGGTTGTGCCGGGGAGAAATTACCCACCTTGCCATAGCCGGACAGAGCAGTTGAGCCTGGCCTCCACCGGCAGGAAGTGGATTGGCCGCAGTGGAAAAGAGGAAGATCCTCTGGCCACTTTCTTCGACCAACTGGTAATCGCCGTCGGTCAGGTTGAATCGGTCAAACCTCTTTTGGACGGCGAACTGAGCAAGCGGCTTAAGATCCTCACCAAACCCCCAGGCTCTCCCGAGGAAATTCCCGAATTCGATCTGGGACGTGCGACACGAGACCGTCGGCTCCGGCTGTTAGGCGCCGCTGGAATCTCTAAACAGAAGGACATTGTCGATCGAGACAGCTATGACGCCTACGAGCGAACCCTCCATCCCCAGGCGCATGGAACCCCTAATTTCCCGGTGGCAACCCATCGTATCGCTTGGGCCAACGGACGGACCGCCGCCTCTTTGGAACTGGCTTCGCCCAAGGAACTAGCGCTACTTGTTTCCGCTCCGCGCCGACGCGAGATTATCGAAAATCGTAAAACCGGCAAGGTGGGTGGCGCGGCAGGCCGCTAGCGCCGCCAACACGCTGGTTCAGACCTCGAACACCGCGGCTACACCCCCATTGTCCGCCTCGGTTGGCGCAAGGGCGATGGCAGCCGAAATCTGCATGCTGGAACTGGTGGGTTCAGAGCTGATCAAGCGCGCCGACGAGCGCAAGAAGCGCAAGGAAGACCGCCTAAAGGAAATGCGCGAACAAGGCGGCGAAGCGCCGGCGCAATAGAACACTTCCACAACCATAAGTAAAAGGGTCTGCAGCTATTCAAGTTGCAGACCCTTTCTTTTTTGCCAAGCGCTCCGGCCAAGTGGCCAACTATCGCTACCGAGCAACCCGGCTAGTACCGCCAAGAGCGCGAAACCGATCGAGCGCCTCGCTGGCTTCCCGCCGCTTTCCGAGCCGCTGCCGCACCATCCCCAACCTGTACCAGGCCTTCGCAAACCTCGCATCAAGGCGCACTGCTTCGGCCAGTTGCGACTCCGCTTGCACCAGCTTTCCGGTTCGCTCAAGGAAACTACCGAATTCGAAGTGCGCCTCCGCCGACCGGGGGGAGAGGCGAATGGCCGAAGTAAATTGAGCCTCGATCTCGCGCAACTCCGCCGCGCTTCCCTGCGAGAGCTTGGCCAAACCGATGGCGTAGTAAAGCCTCGCGGGCGGGTTGGCCGGATAGATTTCGGTGAAACGTCGCAGCCGCCGCAGCACTTCAACGGACAGCGCCGGGGAAAGATCGTACATCTGCCCCAGGAAAAACAGAGCCCGCGTGTCGGTGGGATCGATATCGACTGCTGCACACAGGTGTTCGACCGCCGCATCAAATCTGCCTTCACCATGAGCGGCTACACCGGCGCCCATCCGCATTCGAGCCGACTTCGGAAACCGTCCGATCCCAAAACCGAAAAACTTGGCCGCCTCGCTATATTGACGTGCGGCCGTAAGCTCGTTGGCCAACGCAAAGAGGTTCTCTTCGGTTGGATCGGTTTGGGCAAGCGCATACCGCTTTTCAATAGCCGCGCGCAACCGCGCCGGATCCGGCTGCGGGCTCGGTTGGGCCGACAGCAGGATCGCGATCGCGGCGAAGCCAGACACCATCCTAAAAATATAACTTCAAAGCAAACTGGATCTGGCGCGCGTCATTCGGGTTGTTGCGTGTCGAAGTGATACGGCCAAAATTATTGGTGTCGAGGAAGTTGGTCTGCGACGGGTTCGCGAACGCCGGGGTGTTGGTCAGATTGAACGACTCGGCGCGGAACTCAAGGCGATAGCGCTCCGTGACGGCGAAGTTCTTGAAGACGGAAAAATCCATCTTCCGGTAGGGCGGTCCAATCACCTGGGTGCGGGCCCCGCCTAGCGGAGACAAATCCGTCTGACCGATCTGAGTCGTCACCGGGGGCTGACGGAAAGCCGACGCGTTGTACCACTTGTCCACGGTCTTGTTGTAGCGCGCTTCCCCGGTGAGGAACGCCGCGCAGCCCAGCCCTGCCGCCGTGGTGCCGCCTGAGCAGCCAATCGTTTGCGGCTGGCCGCCGTAGAGAGTGACGATCCAATTGGCGCTCCACCCGCCGAGCACGCCCTGAGCCACTGGGCTCGCACCGGCCATCCAGGCCCGGCCCTTGCCAAATGGCAAGTCGTAACTACCGCTGATCGTAGCCGCTTGGCCCACGTGGAAGGAAGCCAGCGCCATCTCTTTCTTCAAACCAAAGCCCGGCACATAGACCGCACGCAGTCCACCCACATTGCCTCCACTGAGCAGATCCCCGGCATTAGTCAGAGTCTTGGCCCACGTATAACTGGCCAGTAAGTTCAAGCCGGAGCTGAATCGCTTGGTAAACTTCGACTGCAACGAATGGTAATGGCTATTGCCCGCCGTGGCTGCATACGACGAATTACGAGCGAAGTCCGGATGCTGAATGAAGAGCTGCGGATTCTGGTTGGGCGGCAGTAACTGTTGCACCTGATTAGTTCCGATAAACGTTTCGATGTGGCGGCCGAGTGAGGCGACGTAGCCGGCCTCGAATGAACTATTGGCGGGCAACGCATATTGCACCGTGAAGTTGTAGCCCTGCGTGTAGGGCGTCTTATAGTTGAATTGGATGCCACGCAGAGACAGGAAGCGTCCGTTGACCAGCCGCGGGTCCAGCGGCACGCTGAGCAGTCCGCGTTCGAGCGTCGCAGGCGCGCCGTCGCCAAATAGGACGGGGCTCCAGGCATTCGCGGGTTGGAAATTGAAGTCGAACTGGAATGGGTAGTTATAGCCGAGGTTAGGCGCCCCGCCGCGATTCTCAAAGGCGCCATAGAAAATTCCATAGCCGCCCCTCAACACAAGCTTGCTCGTAAATTGATAGGCAAAGCCCAGACGCGGCGCGAAGTTGCGCTTCTGCGCGCGGCCCAACCCCGATCCGAATTCGTCGGACTGCACCAGCTTGATCCCGTTGCGGACCAGTAACTGCTGGAAGCTGGTGGATAAGGCAGGGTTGTTGTTGCGACTGGCCGGGATGATGTACTGGGGATCGGTGCCCGACGGAACGAAATTCGCCTGGGCCGAGTGCTTTTCGCCGACCAGGCTGAAAAGATCCCAGCGCATGCCGAGGTTTAGGGCAAGCTTTCGGCTGACTTTCCAGTCGTCCTGGAAGTAGAGACCCGTGTAGTATTTCCGGTTTCCCACGCCTCCGAAATTAGAAGCCGACACGCTGTTCGGCCCGGCCCCCCCGGTATTCAATCCGTCGGTGGGGTTCAATAGAAACTGCGCGCGGCCAACCGATCCGTCGGTGGCGTTGATCACTGAGGTATACACCCCGCCAAAGTTGAAACGGCCGCGTGAGGTGGGCGGCGCAATCCAAGGGAAGTCGATCAGTTGTCCTTCCCACCCGCCTTTGAGCGTGTGAGATCCGTAGACCTTGGTCAGGTTGTTGGAAAGATGAATCGTGTTGCTGAAGCGTTCGCTCACCAACCAATCCGGTGGGCCAAGGCCGGACAATCCTCCGATCGACAACCCCGGCAATCCCCCGTTCCCCGGGGTCTGCAGGATACCCTGAATGCCAAATTTCCCTGGGATGTCGCTCGTGTCGTTGCCGTTAGCCTGAAGCCGCAAGGCATGCTCACGGTTGAAGCCGAGCCTTACTTCGTTGACGAGAGTCGGGCTGAAGGAGTGCGAATAACTGAGGGCCGCGCCTTGCGTGCGAACATCCTCGGTGCCGTTGCCGAAACCGCCGCCATCGCCGAGGCCTTCAAAAGGAGGCGGACGGAAGCGGGCGATCTGTCCAAAACTATAGCGCCCGAAAATTTGATCGCGCGCGCCGAGGTTATAGTCGATGCGGACGTCGAAAGAGTTGGTATCGTCGGAGTTGTTGCGGTTGACATTGTAGTTATTCAGAATTCCGGCATTGGTTGGGCCCGGATACAGTTGCATCAACTTAAGCGCGTTAGGATTGATGCGCCCCGCCGGCAATACGTTCAAGGGAAAAGGGTCCCGCACCCAGTTTCCATTCTCCAATTGCCGCGTGGTGGCCGGGTCCATGATGGTGCCGGACCGGAAGGCGCGGCCCAACGCATCGGTGCGCGATCCCGTCTGCAGATCGATCAGGTCCTGATAGTTGGTGTAGCCCGACGAACGGTGGAGCGCTGTGGGTACGGTGGCGGTAATCGGCTGCCCTTGCCGGATGCGTGTGCCCTCGAAGTCCGCAAAGAAGAATAGCTTGTTTTTCGCGATCGGTCCGCCCACTGCGCCTCCGAACTGATTCTGGCGATAAGCTCCCTTGGCAATGTTGTTGCGATTCGAGAAAAAATCTTTCGCGTCGAATTTGTCGTTGCGTAGAAACTCCCACGCACTGCCATGTACCGCGTTCGTGCCGGACTTGAGCGAGGCGTTCAACACCGCCCCGCCGGCGCGGCCAAACTCGGCGCTAAATGAATTGGTTTGGATCCTGAACTCGCCCACCGCGTCGACCGGCGGGCGGAGCACGAAGGCTGCGCCGCTCAAGAAGTCGACGTTATTCGAATTGTTGTCGATGCCGTCCAGCAGGAAGTTATTCTGTGCCGGACGTGTGCCATTGGCCGCGAACCAACCGGAAGCGTTCAGTCCTCGTCCTTCGGGTTGGGGATGAGTCACGCCGGCAGTGAGCCGCGCGAGGAAGTTGTAATTCCGTCCACTGAGCGGCAGGCTGTTGATGGTCTGGGCCGACACTGTTTCACCCACCGAGCCGTTCTGCGTCTGCAACAGCGGCAATACGTCGTTGACCTCGATCGTCTGAGCTATGTCGCCGGGGCTCAGCCTGAAATCGATCAAGGACTGCTGCTGAATGCTGACCTGTACAGCCGATCGCCTCTGCTTTTGGAATCCGGGTGCGGACACTTCAACTGTGTAGGCGCCGATGCGCACCCCGGAAAAGGCATAAACGCCATCGCGGTCGGCGGCGCCTTCCAGCCGTTGGCCAGTGCCTTCATTCTTCAGTACTACGCTGGCCCCGGGAACCGACCCCCCGGAAGCGTCGACGACGGTTCCGACAACACGACCGGTGTCGACTTGAGCGAATAGCGGAAGAATGACGGAACACGAAATGAGAGTGAGTGTGATGCGAGCGTTCACGGGATGCTCCTTCAAAGCGAATAAACCCATCGAATTGTATCACTACAATTTCTGGTTCGCTGAGGGCGTCCGATAGCAACGTCGCTGGACTAACGCGTGCCCCTCATCCGGCCTGCCCATCCCATAAAGCGCCAAAGCTCGCCCCGGTGCGCCTAGAGGAATCGCCAGAATTCCTCAAAGCCGATCTTTTCCGCGTGCAGTCCCCAATAGGTCTCAATATGCCATCGCAAATACGGACTCCGCCACGGAGTCAATCGATAGCCTCAAGAAGACTACAGGGAAGCCTTCGCGATTCAAAATCGCCAGATGGTAGCGGAAATAGCGCTCGGCGAAATCGGCAGGCGTGTGCTTTGGTGTTCGATATGAACCAGGAAAAAAGCGTTTCGGCCTTGAAGCGCACCTTGACGATGATGTCGGCAAGGAATTTGTCGCCTTCAAGAATGTCGGTGTAGAGCTCTTGCGACAGGAACTCGATCGAATCGCGTTCAATCATTTCCGCTATTTTGGGAAAGAATAGTTCCAAGAAACTCCAGGAAAAACGCCCAGAGTAGTTCCTTGAACTACCGGTCGTGATCTATGGCAAGCACGGGACCGGCGTTATCGGCGCCGTCCACATGTCGAGAATATCACGAACTTCAGGCAGAACGGAAAGCATCCAAATCCACCGGATCATCCGCCGTCTTCGGCCGAATCCGCAGCCCCGACCACGTCTCGCACACAATAATCGAATTCCCCGGATCGCGCGGCAAATACTTCAACGAGACCTGCCCGATAATCAGCGACGAATCCGCCGGCACCAACGCGCGCAGCGTCCCGATATCCTGCGCCGTGCTATACGGCACTCCGCTCACCGAATAGGAATAGTAGATCAGATCCCCTTGCGCATCCGTCAACATAGCGTCGCCAATCCGGCCAAGCACGTTGATCTTCAACCGCCGCCGGCGCTCCCGTTCGCTTGGCGCGGTTCTGGCGCGATAGATCACCCACCCCAGCACACCCAGCAGTGCGAGCGCGCCCAGGGTGAGCGGAACCAGCCAAGCGAATGACAGCGGCACGGTATGTCTACTTGGTTTCGAATGCCTTCGCGTGGTCTTTGAGGAATTGCTCCAGGCCCCGGTCGGTAAGCGGGTGATTGAACATCATATCCAGCACCTTGAAAGGCAGCGTGCCGATATGCGCGCCCGCCAGCGCCGACTGCGAAACATGCAACGGCGAACGCAACGACGCAGCCAGCACCTTGGTGGGGAAATCATGGATGTCGTAAATCGCGACGATCTGCCGAATCAGATCCATGCCTTCGATCGAGAGGTCATCCAAGCGGCCAACAAACGGGCTGATGATGTATGCGCCAGCCTTCGCCGCCAGCAACGCCTGGCTGGTCGAAAAGCAAAGGGTCACGTTGAAACGGATGCCCTCTTTGCTGAGCTTGGCGGTGGTCTTGATGCCGTCGCGCGTCAGCGGCACCTTGACGACGATGTTCTTGTGGATCTTGGCCAGCTCATAGGCTTCCTTCACCATTCCGGCATGGTCGGTCGACACGACTTCGGCGCTGATGTCGCCGTCCACGATCTCGCAAATGCGGCGGATCTGTTCGGGAAGGGGAACGCCTTCCTTGGCGATGAGCGATGGGTTCGTCGTAACACCGTCGACAATGCCCCAGTCGGCGGCCTTGCGCAACTCATCGAGATTGGCGGTATCGAGAAAAATCTGCATGATTGTGTTTTATAAAACCTCGCGGGAGAACTCCCGGGCGGACTAACGTACCAGTGTACCGGATCACGTCAGGGAGCGGTGATTTCCACTGGTTCGGCCCGCTGGCTCTCGTTTCCGGCCTGATCGACAGAGGTCACGGCGTAGCGGTAGGCCGTTCCTGGCTGTATCGCCCGGTCGCTGAAATTCGCCGCCGCGATCGGTTGCGCCGATGAACTCAAGCGCGTCCATTCTGTAGCTCCGCCGATTGCGCGATAGATGCGGAAACCGGCCAGATCGCCCTCGCCCGGCCGGTCCCAAGTCAGCTCGATCGATCCCAGGCCGGCGACGGCGCTCAGGTTCGGAGGTACGCCCGGCGCGAACGTGTCAACTGGTGTGAACGCCGGCGTGGTGAAGATTTCGCTGCGAGCTTTTCCGGCAACTGCGGTAACGCGGTATTGCTGTTCTTCGCCGAAGCGCGCTTGTTTGTCGATCCATTCGGCACCGTTGTCGACCATGGCTCCCTCGACAAACACGGGGCCCGGGCCCGAACGCCGTTCGACGCGCACCGCGACTCCCTTGCGCTGCACGGCGCGCCAGTGGATCCGTACGCCTTCCGGGGCTGCCTCCGCCTTGATGTCCTCCGGCATCACAACCGGTTCAACCACATCCAGAGCTGCGAGCCGCGACCAGGCGGACCATTTCCCTTGTTTCGATTGCACGCGAACGCCCGCGTGGATTTGCTTCCCGGCCCAGGCGGCCGCATCCACCGCGCCCGATGCAGTCTTGCCGTCAGCATCGCGCGTGACGGGAACCGATCGCGCCTCGCCCGGCCACACAGCGGGGTAAACCACTCCAGCCCGCAGTTCGATTGCACCGATCGCGAGCGTTAGCTCTTCGGTGGTCAACGACGGCAACACAAAGCTGACTGAAACCTTACCGCCGACCTGCTCCACCGCCAGCCCAGTCACGGGGCGAGGGATGTTGAGAGCGGGCGGAAGCGGCTCTCCCACATACGCACAACTGGAAATCAACAAGGCGCCGGCGGCGAGCGTGCTTCGATTCCGGACGCGCATAAACACTATTCACCCATTGTGCCTGACCGGTGCACGGACCGGCCTGCTGTTGTAGAATTCGGGTCATGGGCATAGCGATTAGCTATAACGGCTCACTCGATGACGTGTCGCGTCTTGAGGAACTGGTCGCCGATGTGCGCCAGTTTTGCCAATCGGTTGGCTGGGAGTTCGCCGAAATCTCCCAGCACATCTCGGGCGTCGCCTTAGCGGGGACCGCCGCCGATTTCACCGGACCGAAAAAGCAAGGGAAAAAACCCAAAGGCCCGAAAGTGGACATGGAGAAATGGCCGGAGGAGTTGACTACCCGGATGGGAGGCCTGACGCTCCGGTTCGACGTGGGGCCGCCTGACCTGCTCGAAGAGACTTGGCGGGGAATTCTGGTTAACCCGCCGGGAACCGAATCGGTGTGGCTCACCTTCGATGCCCATGGCCGGCTGTGTCACTACATGGATGTCCCGCAGAGGATGATCAAGGGAAAACTCAAGGACCAAAAACATTATTGGTGTTTTCCGGTTTTCACCAAAACCAGCGGGCGCGTGGATGAGCACATTGGCATTTGCCTGCTGCTGAAGATGGTGCGCGACAAGTACATGAAGAATCTCAAAGTCGACGACGACACCGGATACTTCAAAACCGGGGACTTGAAGAAGCTGCACGCCGACAATGCCGTGATGGCGGTGTTCCTGGGGGCGCTGAAGTCGAATCCGGCTTTCCTGGCGACTATTTTCAAGGCTGCTGGCCTTCCCGCAGAAGCAGTGGCGACTGCCGTGCCCATCGAATCCCGGCTGAGCATTCCGATAAAAACGGGGGGCAAAGCGGCAAAGACTACCGTCCAATAAGCCGCCCGCTTCTTTCGCCACCGTTTCGTTCACGCAAACAAAATTCGTCCGCAATGAAAAATTTCCGGACTGTCTACGCTTGTGTGGTTAGAGGAGCAAGCGGACATGGCATATTTGCACAAAGGACCCACGTTGAACGCGGGATGCGCGTACAACGTGGAGCAGGCGGTGGGCCAGGGAGGCGTCAATGCGCAAGGCGACGTCAAACTTGTCCAGTACATGATCAGGAACATCTATGGCCAACAGGCCGCCGGGGTGGCCGTTGACGGCTACATCGGCGCCATCACCATGAGTTGGATCGCGCGGTATCAGAAAGACGCACTTGCCAAAGGGGCCAACGTTCTGGCCGACGGCCGGATCGATCGGGCAATGGCGCAAGTATCGACGGTTTCGAAAACAACCTACACCATTCTGGTGATGAACGGCGAACTGCGGCGCTGTAACCCGGCCGCCTATCAGAGTCTGCCCCAAAAGGTGCCGATCAATCCCAACCCGAAGCCCACGCCTTACGTGGGGGAGGGTAAGCAGGTTGTGTCCACCAAGAAAAGCGTTTGGGGTACGCTCGGCCAGATTGTCACTTACGTTTTCTCCGACGGCACTCAGTATCCGCCCGCTCCCGGTTCGACTCCGCCCAAGCCGGGTAAGCTCATCTTCGATCCGGCCCCGCCACCGAATAAGCCGGGGAAGTTGATTTTCGACCCACCGCCGCCCGAGAAGGACATTCTCAGCATCCTCTACTACCCGAAGCTGAACAAGACGCAGTATATCTACACCGACGGGACGGTCCTGTGGGTGCAAGGGCCCCCGGGCGGCGTGATGGACGAGTATTAGCGCCCAGTACGAGACGGGTGGGGCCTGGCGCGGCTCTGGTCATTCTGCATGATTTGGCGAAAGACGGTCGATTAGCTGAATATCAGCCCTATTGGGCCGCGCGAGAATCGGAGCCCCGGATGATGCGCGTGTGGCCTACGTCCGCGCAACCGATCTTACACGCGATCCCGCCATCCGCCGTTTCCTGTTGGACCGCCAAGCGCGCTACAAAATATAGCGGCTCAGGTCCTGATTCTTCACCACGTCGTCTAACTGCTTACGCACGTACGCCGCGTCGATCTTGATGTTTTTCTTCTTCAGATCCGGCCCGTTGAAGGAGATCTCTTCCAGCACTTTCTCCATGATCGTGTGCAGGCGCCGCGCGCCGATATTTTCCATCGAGCGGTTCACTTCGGCGGCGATCTTGGCGATCTCTTCGAGCGAATCCTCGGTGAACACCAGCTTGATGCCCTCGGTGTCCAGCAACGCGGTGTACTGTTTCACCAGCGCGTTCTTGGGTTCCTTCAGCACGCGAATGAAGTCCGCCTCAGTCAGCGACTTCAACTCCACACGGATCGGAAAGCGGCCCTGTAGTTCGGGGATCAGATCGCTGGGCTTCGCCACATGAAACGCGCCGGCGGCGATAAAGAGAATGTGATCGGTCCGGACGAAGCCGTAGCGCGTGTTGACCGTGGTGCCTTCGACGATCGGCAGAATATCGCGCTGCACGCCTTCGCGGCTGACATCGGGCCCTTGCCCGCCCTCGCGGCCGGCGATTTTATCCACTTCGTCCAGAAAAATAATGCCGTTGCGTTCAACGCGATCAATGGCGATGCGCGTCACCTGATCCATGTCCACCAGCTTCTGCTCTTCTTCCTGAATCAGGTAGTCCAACGCCTCGCTCACGCGCATTTTGCGCTTGCGCGAACGGCCCGCCATCAGCGCCGGGATGAAGTCCTTGAGGTTGAAGTCCATCTCCTCAACGCCGACATTCCCGGCGAATTCAATGGCCGGTCCACGTTCCTTGACGTCCACTTCCACCATGCGGTCGTCGAGTTTGCCCGCGCGCAGCCGCTCCCGCAGCTTGTCGCGCGTTTTCTCCACACTCTCGGCGCCATCGGGTTGCGCAGGCATCAGCAGATCGAGCAGACGTTCTTCGGCGTTGCGTTCGGCCCGCTCGGCCACTTCGTCGAGCTTTTCTTCGCGCACCATGTCGATGGCGATCTCGGCCAAGTCTCGAATCATGGACTCCACGTCGCGGCCCACGTAGCCCACTTCGGTGAATTTGCTCGCCTCCACCTTGAGGAACGGCGAATTCGCCAGACGCGCCAGGCGGCGGGCCAACTCGGTCTTCCCCACGCCGGTCGGGCCGATCATCAGGATATTCTTCGGCATGACCTCTTCGGCCATTTCCGGCTCCAGCTTTTGGCGGCGGATGCGATTGCGCAGCGCCACGGCCACGGCCTTTTTCGCGTCGTGCTGGCCGATGACGTGTTTATCCAGCTCGGCGACGATCTCACGCGGAGTCAGTTCGTCCAGCAGCGGTGCGTCGGTGTCGGCCTGGGAGGGCAGATAGATGACCATGTCTTCAGCCCAATTCCTCGTAGCGGATGTTCGGATTTGTGTAGATGCAAATGCGAGCGGCGATGGTCATGGATTTCTCCACGATTTCTCGCGCGCTCAACTTGGTGTTCTCAACCAACGCCGTCGCGGCGCTCTTGGCGAATGCGCCGCCTGAGCCGATGGCCGCTACCGCTTCATCGGGTTCAATCACGTCGCCGGTGCCACTCAACAGATAGGTGTTGCTCACGTCGGCCACCAACAACAGCGCATCCAGATGGCGCAGCACCTTATCGGTGCGCCAATCCTTAGCCATTTCAACCACGCTACGCGGCAGATTGCCGTTATATTCTTCCAGCTTGGCTTCAAAGCGGCTGAACAGCGCAAAGGCGTCAGCCGTCGAACCGGCAAAACCACCGACGATCTTGTCCTTGTATAGTCGACGCAGCTTGTTGGCCGATGCCTTCAGCACTTCCGACCCCATGGTGACTTGGCCGTCGCCGGCCATCACGACTTTACCGTCGCGGCGGACACACAGGATCGTAGTGGAACGGATGCGGGGATTTGGCACTTCCTCTTATTATTGCGCGGACGAGAAATACCCCATGGCGGGCCCATTGCTGTGGTTGCGCGACTTGAAAGCGGTGCGCCCGCGGGCGCACCGCAATCGTGCGGGGGAGTGGATGCGTCGGTTCCACTCTCGAGATTGTCGAGCCGGGCCGGCTATGGCAAGGATTTTGTCTAACTGATTCTGCGAAGTAGTCCAGGATGCTGAGCGGCAGACGGCGGTGGAGGCAGTAAGGGCCTCGCTGAGCGAGCCCGCAGTGTTGGCCTTGACAGCGCCGCCGCCTGCCAAACGATTGCTTGGGAAGCGAAGGCCGGAATATTACTGGAGAGAACCACCGCCTCAAGAAACGCACTGCGTCCGCAATCCGCTCCGGCCTCAAGAGTTGGAGTCGGTTCACCGTCGGCATTTGGCATCGCCCTCACGCCAGGGAAAGGACGGTGTACTCCAATTTTCGCTCCCTGGCCTTCTCCGGTTCATTTAATTTCCACACTTAAGCACCGGCAGCACTCGACGGGTTAGTTCAACCCTTTCCATCGCCGGGGCCATCAGCCTTCGTCAACCCCCCAACGAAACGGGAAGGTTGACTTTCTAAGCTTTTCAAAATCAATTGGTTGCGGGGACCACCAGGCTCAGAAAGTCCGTCGACTCCCGTGCCGAGTGATTTTCGCCGCAATTGCCTGACATCAAGGCTCTTGTTAGGGATGCCTCTCCTTTGCCTCTCCTTTGCGCGTTGACATTCTAGCTCAGAACAAAGTACGCTAGAGAATGATTTTGGGTACTCAAAAACCCATAGCTCCAAATACTCAAGTACCTGAAGTGTGGATCTCGTACGTGGTGAACAAATGCCAATACCGGAGAAAATTTCGACCGCGGACGGTCGAGCGGGAAAGGATAGGGCTGTCAAAGCGAACGGCGAGGTCCAAGCCTCGGCTAGGAAGCAAGGGCGAAAACCCGGCAAGCACAGCGATCTCAACTACACTCAGACTTCAATCTACTTGCCAATTGAACTGCGAAACCGTGTCCGTGCCAAGCTCTACGAGAACGGTATGGAGATGAGCGGCCTCATTGAAGAGATGCTTCGAGGGTGGCTCGAAAAACAGACGAGCAAGTAGGGTCGGCGGTGGAGCGATGGTTTAGGTGGGAAAATCATAAACTAGTCCGATAAGGTCAAGGTGGGAGTTCAGTTGGCCTTCTGTTTTGATCGTCAGATGACAATGCCAAAAATGCAGGAAATCGTCGCTACAAGAGAGTCGGCTACCCACGTCGCTGCAGATTTGTTCTGTGGGGCTGGAGGACTCTCGTATGGTTTCCAGCAGGCAGGTTTCCAGATCGCATTCGCCAACGACATCAACGAAGAATACGCCAACACGTATCGCCTGAATCACGATGGTATAAGCTTCTTTCGGGAATCAATTGAAGATCTCACAACCGCTGCCGTGTTCAAGACGACGGGCCTACGTCGCAGGGACATTGACATCCTGATCGGGGGGCCTCCCTGCCAAGGATTTTCAATCAACGCTCCCAAGCGATCCTTAGAGGACGACCGAAATCATCTATTCCGCCAATACGGAAGGCTGGTGCTGGAAGGTCTTCGGCCCAAGGTGATCGTCATGGAAAACGTGCCGGGAATGGTATCGCTAGACGGTGGCCGCTTCGTGAAGGACATCTACACTTTGTTCGAAGAAGCCGGATACAGGATGCGTCACATGATTCTGTGTGCGGCCCACTATGGAGTACCGCAAGAGCGCTGGCGTCTCTTTTTCATTGGAACGATTCTCAGGGACGTGGACATCACGTTCCCTCAGCCTACGCACTATGCAAAGGTTAGAGCGAATTTCACTGGCGGTCGCGAGTTGACCTGGCTTCCGGCGATTCAGAACGGCGTGGCGCGGCCGAACCTCTTCGGCAGTGTCCTGAAGCCCTTCACCACGGTTCGCGATGCGATTGGTGATCTTCCATTGCTCAATGTGAATGAGGGATTCGATGACATGGATTACGGTGGCCGTGCTCTCACCACCTATCAGCGGCTCATGCGACTCGGATCCAAGCGCTTGTACAATCACGTTGCAGGTGCCCTCTCGAAGCAAAACCTGGAGAGGTTGAAACACATTGGCCCTGGTGGAAGTTGGCGTGACATCCCACATGATCTCCTGCCGAAGGGCATGAAAAAGGCACGGCGTAGCGATCACACAAGGCGCTATGGGCGCATTGATCCCGATGGCCTGAGCGGAACCGTGTTGACGAAATGTGATCCTCACTGGGGCAGTTTTTTCCATTGGGAGCAGAACCGGGCCCTCACGGTGCGAGAGGCTGCAAGAATCCAGTCGTTTCCTGATTCCTACCGTTTCTACGGAAGCCGCGTTTCACAGTATGAACAGGTGGGCAATGCGGTTCCACCACTGTTAGCGAAGACACTTGCGGAACACATCAGTGCGACGTTGCTGAAGACATAGCAGCAAAAGCCATGCGAATTCCTCTACCATGGACGGAATGGCCGTCAAGATCACTGAGACGTTTGGATTCCGAGTATTGGATCAATCTCCGGTCTCAATAGCTCAGCGAAAGAGCAAAATCTGTCCGTTCGTCGGCTCAAAATGCTGGAAGTCTTTCAGAAGCGGCGGCCTGACAAACGGCGTGTGCGTATTGAAATCGCCCGAAGGACCCGAGGTCATGGTTTGTCCTGATCGAATGTACGGCGAAAACTTCAAAGTGCTTCGGGATGTGGCAGAGCAGGCGTTTGGGATCGGAATCGAGATGATCAAACCAAATGACTTACCGGCAACGCAGGGTCGGCTAAAGCGGGTTGTGGCATTCGGAAAGAGATCGGGCAAGGAACTCCGGGTTCCGAAGGCTGCCGGAAGCGCGGATGAGTATTCGTCCGATTGGATGCTTGCTCTGCTGGATTCTGACGGAGGTGTCGAAGCCTTCGCACCCGTTGAGATCCAGACAATGGACACTACGGGAAGCTACCAGCGGCAGTGGTACGAACTCAATGGCATCGAATTCCCCGAGAATTTCAAATCCACAACGCCCGGACTAAATTGGGAGAACGTCAATAAGCGTATCATTGCTCAATTGCTCATCAAGGGTAACGTCTTTTCAAGGGAGCTTCGCTGTATTCGCGGTCTGTTCTTCATCTGTCCTGAGCCTGTCTACCAAAGCCTCGTAAACAGGCTCGGTACAACGCTCTCGACGTTTCCACTACAATCTGGGGCGCTTACCTTCCGCCGCTACCAACTTGAGGAAACTTCGAACGACGGTTCACCTCGGGACCTTGTTTTCACAGGGCAATTCACGACTAGTGTCCAGAACTTTCGGGATGCCTACAACTCGACGCTCAATCTCCCCCCCATGGGTATCGTCGAGCAAACAATAAACGCCGCGATTCAGGCGATCCTCCTTCCACCGTCTAAGAGGAAGAAGGTCGCCCCCAAGCCTTCCCTTGGATAGGATTCTCGCGAGGGAGGAAGTCCAAACGGAAACAGACCGGAGCTGGACCCGAGCTCCGTAGCTCAAGGCTAGTTCCGGTCCCACTTCGATACACTCTTCGGCCCGGGGGTTGAGTTCAAGCGGCCCGTCTGGTCAGGAAAGTGAGCAGCGTCCGATAGTAAGTCGACATCACCATCATGGCGCAAGCCAGGACGAGGACTGCGGAGACGGGCGCGCCCGAAGCATCCCCGGTCAAAGCTGCCACCAGCATTCCACCCACCGCGTAATAGGGAGCCGCCCAGAAGCGGCATTGGTCCCAAGCCGAGCGCAGCGACCGCCCTTCAGCCAGACACAACACCGTCGATACCGACAGCGTGTTAAACAGAAAAAGAAGAAGCCCGGCGATGGCCAGCCGCACCATCGGACTTTCCGGGGCCTGCACCGCCGAAGCGCGATGTGCCAAGCCTGCGCAGACTACTACGTTGGCCGCATTGAAAGCCACTTGATACCAAGAGGGCCTCCGTTTGGCCGCCCACAACGATTGGGCGAGGGCCGACAGTCCTGCCATTAATACCGTCGCCTGCCAGTTAAATAGACTGGCCGCGAACAGGACAAAGGCGAAACCGCCGGAAATGGTACCGGTCAATCCCGGGAGCCGGATCTTGCAGGAAGATACCAGGATTCCGAGAATCAGCGTAAGCAGGAAGGAGAGATCTGGCCCGGTGCTCCATTGCGCGAATGCCGCCCAGAGCGTGAGGCAACCGGCCGCAGTTGCTGCTCCCACGTAGAGCTTGGCGTAGATTGGCATGGTTCGCCTCTCTGCCATTCTCCACTTCCCTTGCGCCTACCGGTCTCCCCGTGAGGCCAGCGCCGTATCGAACAGGTTGGTCGACTCGCCCCAGATCACGTTGTCGCCCCAGATTACATTGAAGCCGCTGGTGCCGCCTTCGCCCCAGATTACGTTGGTTCCTTCCACCATCGTGAAACCACTCGTGGAGTCTCCCCAGATCACGTTGTCGCCCCAGATTACGTTTTCCCCCCAGATCACGTTCTCACCCCAGATTACGTTCGTTCCATTCAGCCACGACGAGGTCAGCTTAACGGTGTTGGTGGTCGTATTTAGCACTGCTTTGGGCGAGAGTGCCACCCGCTTGGAGGTGTTGGTGTCGTTCAAAGCGGCGGCGATATCGACGTAGCCCGCGCCCACTGTGAAGATATCGCTCTGGCTAACGTAGGTTGCGCCGGTGACCGGATCGGTTGACGTCGACTGCCACGGAAAAGTCTTCGTCGCCGTTCGCATCAGGCGCGCCTTGATTTGATTGGGTGTCAGATTCGAAGTCTTCTGAAGCATCAGCGCGACCGCGCCGCTTACCATTGGAGTGGCCATACTGGTTCCGCTGAGAGTGAAATAGTCCGAGGACGTTTGCATGCCGGTGCTGTTCAAGTAGTAGCTCTTGAGCACTTCGTTCCCGGAGTACAACGTGCGTAAGGTGCTACCGGCCACGTTGGCGGAGATGATCAGGTTGCCCGGCGCCACTAAGTCCGGCTTGACGATGTGATCGATCGCGGTCGGCCCCTTGGAGCTGTACGAGGCGATCACGTCGTCGGCACGGGTGTTCGTTTTGAGGTCCCGTAAGGCGCCCACGGTGATGACATAGGGATCGTTGCCGGGTGAGGCGATCATGCCGTAACCTTTGTTCCCGCTCCAGTTATCGCGGCCACCATTGCCGGCGGCTGCCACCACCACAATCCCTGCCTTGTAGGCCGCTTCCACCGCTTGGCAGAGCGGGTCAAGTGCATAGCTCTCGTAAACGAACCGCCCCAACGAGAGGTTGATGACCTTGATGTTATACGTGTTTTTCAAAGCGATGGCACGGTCAATCGCCGCGATCACCTGCGAATCCATGCCAAAGCCAAGGCCGTTCAGTACCTTGAGGTTTACAATCTGGGCTCCTGGCGCGATCCCGCGGAACGTTCGGGTGGCAGTGGTGCCGGATGACGCCGCCGCGCTCCCCGCCGCGATCACAGCCACGTGTGTACCGTGCCCGAACGTGTCGGCTGTTGAAGAGGTGTCTGCGGTGAAGTTTTCATTGACGACGACGCGACCAGCCAAATCCGGATGAGCCCCATTCACTCCGCTGTCGATCACCGCGATGCCGATATTGGTTCCGACCCAGCCGGAGGAGAACGCCAAGGGTGCGTTCGTCGCTGGATTGGCGTAGTCCAGTGAGCCTTTAAGCTCACGGTCCGGAGACGCATAGAGCACGTCCGTGTTGGCCGCGATATCGGCCACGCTGGCGCCGTTGAGGTTATAAAGAGCGGATGGCACGTTCACATGTTTCTTCTTGAGCGTCCCGCCTTTCACCTTCACTTTGTCTAGCATGGCAGCGGTTGGCGGGGCCTTGAATTGGACGATCACGTCCACATATGTGCCGCTGGCAACGTTGGCCAAGTCTTTCGACAATTGGCCGGCAAACACCGGTGCCACAAGGGTGGCCGTAGCCAGGGCGACGGTGCGGATACTGTGGTTGAAAAGTTGATTCTTCATTTTGTTCCGCCACTCATTTTGAGGGACGCCACTTCTAAGGCAGCTCGGGGGCCAAAATGTAAGCTATTGTTTTGTAAGGCTGCTGACGCGCGGGGCCAGACAAATTGTCAGCCTTGAGCGGACAACAAGACCGTCGCCTTGGCCGCTAGGCTTCGAACTGTCGCTGCCGGCTGGGCAGTTTGACTCCGCTTCCCAGCGCTGCGCAACAAGTAACGTTCACGCGTTTCCATCGGCGGGGCGCCTTCGGCCGCCTTCAGACCCATGCTCCACACGCGCCCGCCGATGCAAACTTTATCAGTGACACGGAACGAACATTTCGCTTCTCCATCATTCGACGCCGGTTATCAACTTACACAACGCCGTCCCGTTCGCAGCCCCCGTTACTCTGCAATCGCTGCGGTCGAAAAGGAGCCGCGCATATGAACAACCCGTCAACGTCACCACAACAAATCGAAGCCAATCGCGCCAACGCCCGCCAATCCACCGGGCCCAACACCGAAGAGGGAAAATTCCGATCCTCGCAAAACGCCCGCGTCCACGGACTCTGCTCGCGCCAACTCCACATCGTTGATGAAGAAGAGGCCGCCATCTTCGCCTCCCTCCGCACCGCGTTGGCCGCCGAGCTTGCGCCAGCCGGAGAATTCGAACACCTTCACTTCGACGCGATTCTCCATGCCCAATGGAACCTCCGCCACTGTCGAATGAACGAAGCCAAATTGCTCGCCTCCGTTCCCGATCCCTTCCTCGACCCTGAAACGCGCGCCGCCCTCAAGACCCTCGCCATCTACGCCTCGCGCCA
>JAYUSQ010000136.1:0-5932 GCA_043755595.1 Acidobacteriota bacterium
TCTTCCGCTTCAACGACACTCATCTGTTTTCGCCCACGATCATCAATAACCTCACGCTGGGCGCACACCGCCTCACGCACCCCGAGCACGACATCACCGCCGAACCATATGGTCAGAATTGGGGCGACAAACTCGGCGGCGCGGTGAAGAACAATCCCGGCTACAACAACAGCTTCCCGTCGGTCAGCTTCGCCAACGACAACTACACCGGTTGGGACAGCTCCAAGCTCTGGGACGAATACCACACCGTGATGGGCCTGGATGAAAACCTCACCTGGGTGAAGGGCAGCCACAGTTTCAAGTTCGGCTACAGCTACCAGAAGATGTTCCTGAACACCAACAATCGCAACACTGCGGCCGGCACATTCACCTTTGACCGGCTCGGCACCTCGCGCCCCACCGACAACACGGCCAACAGCGGTAGTTCCTTCGCCAGCTTTCTACTGGGTGAAGTGCAAAGCGGCGGTTTCACCGTTCCCAATACGCAGATGCTGCGCTTCCCCTACCACGCTTTCTTCGTGCAGGACGATTGGAAGATCACCTCGAAGCTCACGGCGAATATTGGCCTCAGGTATGAAGTGAACAAAGGCGCGGTCGAGAAACACGACCGCTTCTCGTACTTCGATCCCACACTGGCCAATCCGGCCGCCAGTGGACAACCGGGCGCGCTACGATTCCTCGGCGACGGCGCGGGCCGCGAAGGCCGCCGGCAGCTTTTCGACAACGCCACGGGTTGGGGGCCGCGAGCGGGCCTTGCCTATCAGATCTCCTCGAACAGCGTGATTCGCGTGGGCGCCGGCATCTTCTACGGCACCGTCAAGGCGCCCGGCCTCTCCGGCGCTAACAATGGCTTCACCAACGCGCCCAGTTGGAGTTCGAACAACCAGGGCATCACGCCAGCCTTCAACTGGAACAACGGCTTCCCCGCCTGGCAGCCGCCTCCCTTCATCAATCCCGGCTTCAATGCGGGCTTCGGTGTGCCGTGGTGGGGCGCCGCTGAAACCGGCACCTTGCCCAGCACCTACACCTGGAACCTCGCCGTGTCGCGCGTGCTGAAATCGAACCTCGTGCTCGATGTCACCTACACCGGCAGCAAGGGCACGCACTTGGCGTCGGACCGCGTGAACATCATGCAGATCGATCCCAAGTACGCCTCGCTCGGGACGCTGCTCAACCGGCAAATTGACGACCCGGCGGTGGTTGCCGCGGGCTTCCGTCCGCCTTTCGCTAATTTCAAGCAGTTGATGGGCGGCAACGCCACGCTCGGCCAATCGCTGCGCGTCTTCCCGCAGTACACCGGCGTCAGCACGGGCGGCACCATGAATCACAGCGGCAACTCCACTTATAACGCCGTGATCGTTAAGACCACCAAGCGTTTCACCGGCGGCCTTTCGCTGCTGGCCAGCTACACATGGTCCAAGCTCCTGACCGATGCCGATTCGGCTGAGCCTTGGATTGCCGGGGTGGTCGGCGCGGGTGTAGGCGCCGGCGCCGCTCAAAACCATTACAACCGCGGAACCGAAAAATCGTACGGCGTGCTCGACCTGCCGCATATGTTCAAACTCACCGGCAGCTACGATCTGCCCTTCGGCATCGGCCGCAAATTCATGAGCTCCGGCCCGATCGCCCGCGCACTAGGCAATTGGAATCTCGCATCGTTCATCTTCCTCCAATCGGGATATCCGATGGGCGTAATCGACACTTCCTTTCAGAACAACCTGCGCGCCGGCACACCGCGCCCCAACCTCCTCTCAAATGAATGGCGCGCGACCACGGCGGGCGACAGCTTCGATCCCGACAAGGACAACTTCTACACGCTCGCCGCGTTCCAGCGCCGCACCAATCCGGCTCTCGATCCGTTTGGCAACGCCCCACGCTTCAGCGGCGCCACGCGCATGTTCCCCAACTACCGGACCAACATTGCCCTCACCAAACAATTCGTGGTTCGCGAAAAGATGCATGCGGACTTGAGACTCGAAGTCTTCGACCTGTTCAATCAGAAGACGTGGAACAGGCCCGTTTCGCAGGATCTGGCCAACACGCAGTTCGGCGTCATCACCGGCGCCGGCGGCAATCGTAATATGCAATTGGGGTTGAAGTTCGTATTCTGATCCGCTCGCGTCCACTGGCGATCCTCGCGTTGTTCGCTGTGGCGGTGGCCTGCCATCGGGTTGCGCCGCCACCGCCGTCGGCTGCCGCGGCCAATGCGTATATCGACAGCCGCCAATGTCGGAGTTGCCATGCCGATGTCTATCGCAAGTATCAAGGCGTCGGCATGGCGCACTCATTTAATAACGCGGCGGCTGTGGAAGGCAACCCGGACGCCGTCGTCACCCATCCCGCATCCGGCTGGCGCTATGAGGTAAAAGGCCTCGTCCAACGGCGGGTTGAGCCGGCGATGGAGCTCGCCGCCACTCATGTCGTGGGATCGGGCAAACACGCCCGCACATACCTGCATCGCGCGGCCAATGGCGAGTTCACCGAGTTGCCGCTCACCTGGTATTCGCAGGAGCGGCGTTGGGCGCTGAGCCCGGGCTTCGATCAGGCCACGCCGCCCGACTTCACCCGCCGCATCGACGATCGCTGCCTCTTCTGCCACAGCGGCTTCGGCGTCGAACCGCAAGCGATCGACTGCCAACGTTGCCACGGCCCCGGCCAGGCGCATGTCCAGCGCACCGGGCCGATCGTTAATCCAGCCAAACTCTCACCCGCGCGGCAGCTTGACGTGTGCATGCAGTGCCATCTGGAGACAACCAGCGCCGAACTGCCGTCGATGATCGTTCGGTTCGATCGCGAAATGAACTCCTATCGCCCAGGCGAGCCGCTGACCGATTACGCGGTTCACTTCGACCAAGCCGTCGGCGCCAATCGCTTCGAGATTGCCGGGCAAGCATACCGGCTGCGCCAATCGGCTTGCTTCCTGAAGAGCGCCGGCCGCCTCACCTGCACCACCTGTCACGATCCACACTCGGGCATCGTCAAGGCGGCGGCTTGTACAACTTGCCACGCGCCCCACCAGAATCCCGATTGCGCCTCCTGCCACATGCCGAAGCGCCGTACTGAGGATGCCGTACACGTCACCATGACGGATCACAAGATTCAACGCCGGCGCCTCCCGCCATCGGAGCCCATCTCACGCGCCCCCGGTGAACCGATTCCTTACTTCCCCCTGTCCCCCCGTGATCGGGACATCTATCAAGGCGCCGCGCTGATCCTCGGCGGCTGGAATCGACGGCGGGGCATTGAACTGCTGGAGCGGCACACCGCCGATCTGCCCGCCAAAGCGAGAAGCGTGCTCGGAGAAGGTTACTTCGCCGAGCGAGAGTTCGCCAAAGCGTCCCAGACGCTGACTTCTCCGTATAACCTCGCCCAGGCCCTCGCGCGCGAAGGCCGCCCCGCAGAGGCGCGCCGGTTGCTCACCGGACTCAACGCCTCGCCCGAAGCGTCGATTGCGCTTGGCTCGCTCGCGATGCAGAACGGCCAATCGAGCGAAGCGGTCGCGCACTACCAAAGATCGATCCAAGCCCGCGCCTTGAACCCAGAGGCCTACCGCGAACTGGCCATCGCTCTCGCAGCCGAGCGGCGAATTCCCGCTGCGCTCGAGGCCGCGCGTCAAGCGGTGGCGATCGATGCCGGCGATCCGCGATCGCGCTACAACCTCGCCAGGCTTTTGCAGGAGACCGGCTCGACCGAGCGAGCGCTGGAGTCGTTTCGCCACGCAATCCGGTTGCAACCGGGCTTTGTCGAAGCCCACCTGGCCTTGGGCCAGGCGCTCGGTGACGCCGGCAGGCTGGCCGCCGCAGTCGCGGAGTTTCGTGAGGTGCTCAAACTCGACCCGCATCATGCCGAGGCTCGCAAACTGATCGCACAGGCGGAGTCGATGCGCTAGTATGCTGGCTCTGTTGTTGATGGCTGCCCAGGCCGGTTATGTCGATCCGGCCTCATGCCGCCCGTGCCATACGCGTATCTTCGACGCCTACATCAAGACGGGTATGGGACGCTCCTTCTCGCCAGCCGCCACCAACGCCGTGCCGCCCCTCCGGAACTTCACGCACGCAAAATCGCAGCGAAGCTACTCCGTCATCGAGCGCGATGGCCGCTCCCTGTTGCGGCGCACGCCACCGGAGCTTGAGCGGACCATGGATTATGTCATCGGTTCCGGCAATCACTCCCAAACTTTCGTGCATCGCAGTGCCGCCGGCCAGTTGTTCGAACTGCCAGTGAGCTGGTACCGCGGCCAATGGGCGATGAGCCCGGGCTACGACCGGCCCGATCACTCCGACTTCCGCCGCGAAGTGGCCGACTCCTGCCTGTTTTGCCACAATGGCTACCCGTCGGCGGCGAACTCCGGCTTGGCCTCGGGCATTGATTGCCAGCGTTGCCACGGCCCTGGTGAAGCTCACGTACAGCGCACCGGCCCGATCGTCAACCCCGCCAAGCTCGCTACGCCCCGCGGCCTCGAAGTCTGCCTCCAATGCCACCTCGAATCCGCCAGCCGCACGCTGCCGGAAGCGATTCGCCGGCCTGGCCGCGACCCATTTTCTTTCCGCCCCGGCGAAGCTCTCAGCGCCTACAAGGTTTATTTCGAGTTCATCGGCTCCTCGCCCGCCGTGGCCGGAGACCGCATCACCGTGAACGGCGCGGGCTATGGGTTGTTGAAGTCGCAGTGCTTCATCCGCACCGAACCGGGGCGCTTGCAATGCACCACCTGTCACGACCCTCATGGAGCCGTGCGGGTCGACTATACGAAGGTCTGCCGCAGTTGCCACCAGGCCGCTCACCAACCGGCCCGCCAGGCTTGCACCGGTTGCCATATGCCGAAGCGCCGCACCGAAGATGCCGTGCATGTCGTCATGACCGATCACCTTATCCGCAAACACCTTCCCCGAGGCAATCCGCTCGCACCCATCGAAGAGAGGCACGACAAGCTCACCGGCCCCGTGCGGCTCCTCTATCCGCCGGCTTTAACCGGCTCCCCGCCAGACCGCTTGATTGTCGCCACGGCTGGTGACGACGCCGTAGCCTTGCAGTCGGCCATCGTCCACCAGGCCCAGCCCAGACCCGAACCGTTCCTTCGTCTCGCCGAACTTTTCACCAAGGCCGGACGCCCCGCCGAAGCCGCACAGGCGTATAAGAGCGCCATCGCCGCTGACCCCGCCAACCCCGGCCCCTATGCCAGGATTGCCGACCCCGCCGCTCTCGACCGCTTTCCCAATGACGTGCCTTTGCTCAACACCATCGCCGTCGTCTACGCCGGACAATCGCGCTTCGACGAGGCGCTCACCTTGATGCAGCGGGCCGTCCGCCTCGCGCCCGGCGATCCAGTCTCCTGGTTGAATCTCGGCGTCTGTCTGGAGGCGAAAGGGAATCGGGCCGGCGCCAGCGCCGCCTATACCGAGGCGCTGGTCTTGCAGCCCGAGCTCAGCCAGGCGCGCAACTACCTCCTGCGACTCAAAACGAGTAAGTGAGATGGTCGATTGGGGTCACTCAGGTGTAGAGCACTCGCGCACGCTCGCGCGCCCCGTACCGAGCCGCGCGCGCAAGCAAGCGGTACTCTACAGACAGCCTGAAACTGCTCTTGCTAGCTTGCAATCGCAGATCGCCATCCCTCTCCCACTAACCCAGGGAATGAATAATCGTCAGCTGCAAGGTGATCTAACGAAACGGATTGGTGGTGATAAGGGAAGTTATCGTAACAGACAATCCGCCTCACGATCAACACGACATGGCCAAGTTTCAGTCCCCTTCAGATAGGGGAAGTTATCGTAACTTCCATTCCAATAATGCCCAGACCTCCCAAGCGGCGTTTCAGTCCCCTTCAGATAGGGGAAGTTATCGTAACTGCGATCGGCAACAAGCTTGTTCGCGGTGGCGTCGGCAGTTTCAGTCCCCTTCAGATAGGGGAAGTTATCGTAACCCAAGTGGAGCGGGC
>JAYUSQ010000137.1:0-19941 GCA_043755595.1 Acidobacteriota bacterium
TACGGGCAACTCAACCCGAATCGCCTCACGCAACCGCGCGTCCAGGAATTCGAAACTCCCGCCCTGTCCCTCTGGCTTTTTCTCCTTATCCCTCGGCCGTTCGTCCTCATCCTTCGGCCGTTCGTCCTGAAATCCGAAAGCACTCCGCAGGCCCGCATGATCGCTGCCAAGCCGCGCTTCCAGCCATCCGCGGATCGAGCCCTTGAGAGCCGACGCCGGTATATAAGGTTGCCCGTCCACATCGCGCATCACCGCGGAAATCTTCACCGCTTTTCCGGCATCGTCTTTCAGCCACCACTCGCCGCGCTCGATCAACTCCCCGCTACCGATGTGGAGCGGTGACCGGCAAGTAAGCGTGCCTTCGATCATCCATCGGCGCTGGAACTTATAAGGCAACTTATAAGGCATTGGCGACCTCCCCTTCTCCCACCGGCAGCTTGAACTCGTCCAGTTCCAAATTGACCGCGATCTCGCCGTACCCATTCTCGGGAATAAACGGACAAGTCTTCCACGTCGCGCCCGGCACATCCAGCCCCTTCGCCAGCCAGTCCTTGATCAGATCCTCGCAGTCTGCTGCGCCAGTCAACACGAACACGCTCCCCGCGTTCGTCAACAGCCAAGGCTGATAAGCGCCCGGTGTTTGAAATCGCCTGTAAAGGTAATACCCGCCAGCCAAAGACTGCCGCGCGAAAAAGCGCTTGAGCGTCAACCGTCCCTTGGAAAGCGCGCTCCATCGTTTTTGGTACGCCGCAAAAAGTTCATCAGCGCTACCGGTGCTGCGCGTGATGTCGCTTGCCTCGCACAACAACGCCGGAGTGGTCAGACTGATCCGCCACTCCCCTTTGATCGGAGCCTTTCGCGATTCAAACCTCGGCCGATGATCTTTCCAACTCACCTTTGCGCTGGTCTTCGTCTTCCCGAAACTCGCTAGCCCTTGCTCCAACAGCGCGCCCAACTGCTGCGCCACCTCCGCCCGTGCGTCGCTCGGCACCCGCGACAAGTCGGCCGACCCCAACCACTCCAGGCCCTTCGGACTAATCAATTCGTAGGCAAACAACTTTTCATCGGAGGCGCGTAGCGTATCCGCCTGAATCGCAGTTCGCACTCGCAATTCCCTCTCACGCTTTGGCCAGCCAAACCGCTCGTCGATATCCTCGCGGGTCTTCCAGTCAATGTCGAACTGCGGAGCTAGCTCTCTGATTAGGCAAGCAGATTCACGCGAGACCACATCGTAGAAATCGTCGCCCTTAGCTGGAAATCGACTCACCTTGACTAGCGATAGCGGAGGTCGCGACGGTCTCACCTCGCTGCCTTCCTGCGAAGGCAGGGAATGGGTAAATCGAACCTGCTCGAAGTGCCGGCACAGCGCCGCATAAGCTGGTACGCGTTGACCCAAATTCGAATCCACCGGATCGGACATCCTCCCGTTGCCTTCCAGCAACAGAATACGCGCGATGGCCCCCTTCAGTACTCCCCCGGGAATCTCGGAAACTGATTCAAACAAATTGCCCGATTTCCGTTGCAACGCTAAACAGAAAGGAGAATCCGGCAGCAACGCAAACTGCAACGCCGAGCCGGGAGCGGATGCGCCGGTCGACGCATCGCTCTGGCTCGGCGTCACTTCAACCTTGGCGATTCGACCAAACCCATTAGTCCGCTCCGCGCCTAAGCTACCCGTCCAACGCAGCCCCCACTCGATCCACTGCCGCACATTCGCAGCTTCCTCGGCCTTGCCATAAAACCGCACCGGCCCGCTGAATCGAATGGTCTCGCCAGCCGCGAAAGGCGACTCAATCACTTGCAATGCCCCGTCGTCGGCGCACCCCGTTTTCCGGTCGATCCGAATCCGATGCCGCAAAGGCCGATTCTTCTTCTCCGGCTCTCGATGGATCAAATCTCCGAAGTGAATCCGCCCCGGTTTGGCTTCGACGCTCCCCTCGTTCTCCGCATTGCCGCACTCGGCCCCCAGATATTCCAGCGTAGCCTTGTCGGCCCCGATCTCCTGCCAAGCCTGCAAAAGTTTCCCCTTGATTAGCGAAAACGGCAAATACGCTGTCTCCTTCTCCTTCTCACCCGTCCGCGCCAGCGGAGCATCCACGCCATACCCGCGCGCCGAACTCGACTGCGTAAGAAACGGCCCAACCACATCGATCGCGATTTCAAACGAATAAACAGGCATGTCTTAAGCCACCCCCGCCGTCAATGCGCGCGCCCCTTCTAAATAATCCCAAAGTTCCGCTAGATGGAGCCAAACCATTGGCTCACCCAGCGCGGTCTTCAACTCGCGTAACGCAGGCTCAGCCCGTCCGGCATCGAGTCGTACCTCGAGCTCTTTCGCTTGATCTGGCGACTTTTTCGCATAAGCCCGTGCGATCTCAATCGTTTTGGACCGTGGCAACTTGTGCAGGATCAAGTCAGCCATGCTAGTTCTCATCCGCGCCAGTTCACCCGCCCCAAGCACCAATCCCCCGGCACCGCCAAAGGGTTCGGCAAGCTGCGTGCGATACGACGCGAAATCCGGACCGAGATGATCGAACGACTCAAGCACCTGATACGTGAATTTATCTTTGGTCCGAGATTCGCCCTTCACGGTCTCGGTCAAATTTCTCACCAGCGAGCCTATCCGGTGGATCGGAGCCTTGTGATGACAAAACACAATGCTGGCGGCGTGGGTGAGTGGTGGCGTCTTACCAATCAGTTCGGGGTTCTCACAACTCTTCCATTCGGGATGAACAAAACTCCCCCATTGCCGCGACAATTCAAACCACGCTTCGAGCCATGCAAAACCGCAAGACGCCGGCAAAATCCAAACGACCTCATCCCCGCCCCACTCGAGGGTTTCCAGCCCCAACTCATCGCCGTTCTTCCACTCCTCACGACCACGAATACGAGTCAACAATTCCGCCAAAGCTGTGCGCCGCTTTTTCTGGATGAAACAATCCCAAGCTTTCAGAGCGGCCTTGCTTTGACACCCGCGTTGTATCCGGCCGAAGTTGTTGCCGTCGATATGAATCACCGCGATCTTACCCGCCAGATTCTTCGGCTTAACCTCGGGTCCACCTTTGCTCAGTTCATCCAAATCATGAACGAATTTCAGGCCTTTGACACCGCTGTAATCGGCGTAGAACTCCTCCTTACGGTCACGGCCATATCGGAACCGGTCCGCGACGGAGCGGCTCTCTTCGCCCTTGTCGCCCCACCCTGACGGACGCAAAAGATCGGTCTTACATACGCCGATCCCCTTGCCAGTAACCGAGACGCTTGCCGACTGCATTTGTACCCATCGGTTCCGTGCCACCAAACTCTCTGTCTGACGGCCGAACTCGCCATGCACGGCCGAATACGACACCACGAACGTGGCATGTTGAATCGGCAACTCGTCTTGTCTACGGTTCAGCCAATCCTCCACCTGTCTCTTCACGGCTTCCGCATCGGGGCACTCCACTGAGCAAAGCAACGACGAAGAACCGTTGCTAATCGCGTCGCGGCTCGTAGCTCCCTGCCAAGCCGAGTTGCCCTCTCCTTCAGACAATCGCTTCACGGCATCAAGCAAGCTCAGGCTCCCGCCGCGTAGCACTGAGAGTTGCTGGCAATCGGCAACAGAATTCGCCAGTAGGTTGACAGCTTCAATGCGAAACAGATAATTAGGCATTAGATTTTCGATCCTCTCGCGGATTTTCAGTCTATCTCATTCCACGCGGTCGCTTATTGGAGCGGATTTTCGAATCACTCGTAGCGGCAATCGCGGCCTTCGGCGCACGTCGCCGCTTAAGCGCAGACGTGCCCTTCGGCGATTCAGGAGGCGCGAAAAATTCCGCGGAGATCGTCCACGGCTTGATCTGCCATTTGCTCAGTCGATTGAAAGGTACGCCGATTCGAGCCAGAAATACTGGCATGGCGATTAGAAATAAGAAGGGATAGGGACCGAGAAATTCACTCGTCATGCTGGATCTCGAGATATCGGGCCGAAAGTCGTTCGCTGGTTATCGTCGCGTTGCTGATTTTACTCAAAAAGATACTCCTGTGACATTGGATCGGGATACTCCCAGGATAAGCCTACCAAATTAGACGCCCAGAGTCAAGCCCGTATTGGGCTCGCGCTATGGGATCGATTTAAGGCTGTCTGAGGATTTCGATGGCGAGCACGCTAGACGGCTTCCCACAACCACGAAATTCTGGTATTCTCACATCGACAGCCCCGATCGGAAGGGGATTGAGACGACGGTACGAATGTCTTGCGCTGGTTATCTCAGGCAGATCCTGAGACAACCGGCCCGAGGCGTTTCTCTCTCTCTAAAACCGCACTGCCAACAACATCTGCCGGTCCGCCAAATCCTTCGTCCGCGTCAGCACATATTCCCGCTGGAAATGTGGCTTCAGATTGCGCACCCGATCGGTCAACGCGTCGAAAGAAACCACTTCCCCACTCGAAGCTGCCTCACGATCCACAAAAATGGCCGTGCTCTCAAGCTCAAGATCGGCTGCGTTCTTCCTCGAAAACTCTGCCACCGCCCAATCAATGTTTTCCTTGTGTCGAGCCAAAAACTCCCCGCCACCCGCCCTCAACACCGCAGCGTTCGGACCGGCTTCCAACGCATAGCCATAGCCCACCGTGTTGTAGACGACCTTTGACTTGATTCCTTCGAGATTAACTGCCGTCCCTAAGTCCGACAACACCTCAGAGTCGAACGGACCATAAGAGTAGATCGTGAAGCGATAACCCAAAGGCACCCCCTTCACTTCTTGAAGGAAGTAACACAGCTTCATAAGCATTGTCCGGCCCAGAGAAGAAGCCGGAATCTGCAAGGCCAACTCCGCGAACAACGCCAGCCTCGCTTGTTGAAGTTCATTCCATTCCATCGCTAAGTTACCTCCTTCACAATTCTCCCCAAGCCAATCGCCGAATCCGTCGGAGCCGCTGAAAAGCCGTTTGGTCAATGATATCCGGCTCCCACGCATTGAGCGAAACGAATCCATGAACCGGGTATCTGATTTCGTGGTGTTGCCGGTCCATGTCAATCCTTCAGGTTAGAAGTCTACCCAAAAGGCGGCGAATAGAAAGCAAACATCCCAAAGCCGCCAGCCCCGATAACACGTTCGCAGAAAACATTTTTTCCTTTGCAATCAAATGCCTGCCGGGAATCTGGGCGCCGTCGCGTTCGGACCTCCCGCCACAATCTGAGCAGGAGATACCTATCCACCATGTCATCCGAACGCAGAATCGAATCCTCCCGCGCCAACGGCGCCCTCTCGGAAGGCCCAATTACTCCCGAAGGCAAACGCCGCTCCAGCCGCAACGCCGAAAAACATGGAGCCTACTCAAGCGCCGTCGTCATCAATGGCGAATCCATCGAACGCTACGAAGAACTCCGCAGCGTCTATTTCACCCGCTTCCAACCCGCCGACAAACTCGAAGAGTATCTCGTCGATGAGTTAGTCGCCTGCCGCTGGCGTATGAACCGCATGGCTTCGCTTGAAGCCGCGACGCTCGATCACGAAATGGATTGCCAACACAAGAAAATCGAAGATTCCTTCGAAACCATCGACCCATCCACCCGCGCTGCCATTGCCTTCCAGTCCCTCACGGACAACTCCTGCGCCCTCGCCACTTGCCGCCGCTTTGAATCCGCCCTCGCCCGCCAATACGACCGCGCTGCCCGCCATCTGAATGACTGCCAAACCCAACGGAAAAAATCGCATAACGACCCCAGTCCCAAAATCGAACAGTAAGTCCGCTTGGCGCGCTTTGGCCCCTTTGTCTAACTTTGCGAGAAATCCGTACCAATGTGCAACACCTTCTTACCCGAATCCCTCACGGATTGGGAAGTCCGTTGTGTGCTCCGGCCCGGTAAGTTATCCCCAGTGAATCGCCGCAAGTCCCAGCGATCACCGCAAGAATCCCAGCAGCCATTGCCGGCAGAGCGTGAATGGCCCGCTAGCGCCGAAGTCTTCGCCACTAAGTCGCTCGCCTTCCCGATCGACACGAAACAAGCCGAATACTCGCCGGCGCCCGCGAACAATCCCGCCGGGTCATAGTATGTTGCTCTCGCCAATGGGGTAAGTCCACTACCGCCGCGATCAAGGCGCTTCACCACGCGCTGACCGTGCCCGGGTCACTAACCCTGATCGCTTCTAACACCCGCCACCAAGCCTCGGAGTTATCGGAGAAAGCGGTCCGTTTCACGCGCGATCTGCAACTAACTACCCGCCGTGTCCCAAGTCACCCCGCCTCGCTGATGCTCCCGAATGGCTCACGAATCATTGCCATCCCCGGCCGCCCTGCCTCTATCCGGGGCTTCTCCGCAGTCTCCCTGTTGATCGTCGATTTATGTGAAGTCGTCAGTAATGTGGAGTGGCCGCTCGAAAGCCCCGTGATCATTTGAGGTTCAGCTCGCCTCCACTCCACATTAATTCAAGGCTACAGGCAAGGCTAGCGCTACGCGCCGGATCCCTAGTCCAGAGCCTCACCGTGGGGATGGTCACGCTGATTCGCGCCGAGTTCGGGGAAACGAATTGAAGCCAAGGAGGTACACAGCAGACGCAGTGGACGTAGGGCAACTCCAGCATCTTCATGTGGTGCGAGAAATGTGGTGCGAGAAAAGATTCTCAACGCTACGGTAGACGTCCCTCTCGTTTGAGATGGAACCACGTAACTGCTCAAGCGAATCGAACAGAAAAACCACGCCGGCCTCGGGATTCTTCCGGCGAACGGCTTTCACGCCGGTCTTCTATGAATTTGTCGACGTCGTCTTTAACGTCTTTGAGGCGGCTTTCAAGGAAACCTCTCAACTTCTCACGGAAAGACGGCGTCTCTTTCAACTCGGCTTTCATATCAAAGTCAAGCTTGCCGCCGCCGAAGAAGTCTTTGAGCGGGCTTTCGATCTGCACTTTCGCGGACGCTTGACTCACCTTGATCTCAGTCGTCTTAACGTAATGCTTCAATCTGGCCCAATAAGATTCCGTGCCGATATCGATGTCCGCCTCTTGCAGCGAATCGCTGAAGGCTCCAGCCAAAGTCACAAGGAGAAGTTCGATACTCAGCGGTTCGGCCGGATTCAGATAGTCAAGGGCATTGGCATACAGCACCATATAGCCCTTGGCTTGAAGCTCCTGGCGGAGACGGTAGAGCTGAGTAGTCTTCCCGGAACCGCGAAAGCCGGAGAATAGCCGAAGACTTTCGGATCCTGAGAACTGGATGTGTTGACTGAGCAAAGGAACCGGACCGTCTCCCGCCGCGGTGGCGTCCCAGGGTTGGTAGCGCGGATCTCGGTGGGCTCCACCGCGTCGTCTGGCTGCATGTCGCCGTACAGCTTCTTGAGGAATTCGAAATCAGTTGGACTCAGCGCCATGATGTACCAAAAATTCCATTGTACGCTCGGCCTACCCTACGCTTTGATCCGCGCGTAGTCGAAGGGCTCGTTCACCAGGTGATACTTCGGCTCACCGGGGCGGCTGAGGTAGTACGTCACCAGCGGCGTGCGTTGGAAATCCGTCAACTTACGACGCACTGGCTGTTGACCTTCCACCCATTCGTACACCGGCACTTCCCACGGATTGAAAGTATCCAGTAGCCCGCGCTCTTTCGCCGTGCGGAATAGGTTCACATTGCCCGGCTCATGCCCGCCCAGCCACATGCCGATCATGTCTAACTTAAAGCGATCCTTCGAGAACATGACCAGGTTAGTAAGATGGTCGTTCCCAACCCCGAAGCCGTCGCCATCGCGGCCATAGATGCCTTCGATGATATTGAGGCCGGGCTTCACTACCTGCGCGTTGTCGCAAGTCTTATGGGCCCAAATTTCCTGATTGATCGGCGCGAGGTTATCTTGCGAGTTGTATCGCGCGTAACCCAGGCGTCCGTGATTCTCAAAGTAGCGGTTTACTTTGCGTTCGACGTCCGGCGCAATGTCGGGCTTCATGAAGTCCGGCACGCCCGTCACCATTTTCCAGCCGGGGCAAAAGCGCACGAACGGCGTCACGACCAGGCCTTGCAGGTTCTTCGCCGACAGCGTCATGCACATGCCATGCGATTTCCATTTGGCGATGTTGAGCAGCCATGTGTCGGGCTCATTCAGCGGCGCGTAGTGCGGGATGCGCGAGTAGACAACCGGGTCGGGCACCTTCGTCCAATTCAGGTCGTAGCCGTCGCTGAAGTGGCGTGGGCGGCGCGTGGGCTCATTCACTTCAACGCCGTGGCGATCATTGATATCGGCTAGGCCGCGGTAGTTCCAGGTGTGGAAGTTATTCGCCTCGAGGAAGTGAAATTTCTTCAGGCCAAGTTCTTTCAGTCCTACGATGATGCCTTCGTAAAATTGCGGATCCGTGCCCGTGCCCCAATTCTCTTCGTGCGGACGCCGGTTGCGAACGCTGGTGAAATTTGGCTTCAAAATGACACGATGCGAGACGGGTACGGCGAGACCGGCGGGCGAGGCGGTTGGCAGGAAGACTTCACGCGCGAAGGCGACGCCGGCGGCGAGCTTGGCAGCTTCATCCATTTTGTGCGGCACGCGCGTCCGCATCAGGAAAACCGCGCCAGGGTTGGCCTCGATGAAGGGATGGACCGCGAAGTGCGATTGCGGCAGGCGCGAGGCTGGAGCGGCCCCGAGCGGTAGAGCGGCCAACGCAGTGGCGGTAAGGAAATGACGGCGGGAAACATCCATTGTGCTAGTGCCTCGCTTGCATCTTGATTCTACTACCGGCCAGCCACGCCGTGGCGGCGACTCCGAACCAGCGCGTCCAACCGGAGGCGAAGACGACCGTCGCGTTGAAAAACATGAAGGCCATGAAGACGTGGATCGCGGCTGAGATCCAAGGCGCGCGAGCCCGGTGGGAATCGGGGCGAGTCCAGAGCCAGACGACATCGACTAGCCAGACACCCGTGAAAAAATAATTGAAATAGATGCCGTAGCCGGATTGGACTCCAAATAATTCCGCCGTTTGGCGCGCGGTTTCCCGATAAGCGGCAGCGTGACTCCAGTGGTGATGAAAAGTGAAAGCGGCGGCGACATGCGCGAGATAAGCGGCAAGTCCGGCGGTCCAAAACCAGCGCGAGCGAGTGAGCAGGGCCGCGACGTAGCAAATGCAAGCTAGGCGGACAGTCCAGAGCGTGAGAAGATCGTTCACATGTCCGCCGCGACTCAGGTTTCGGGCAGCCGTAGCGCCCAAGGTATCTATTATGGCTGGGCCAACGTCGCCGTGGCCGCGCTGGCGATGGCCGGCACGCTTCCCGGGCGCACGCAGGGGTTGGGTTTGGTGACCGAGCCGCTGCTCGCCGATTTTCAGATCGACCGCGTGACGTTTGCCAACATCAACTTGTGGGCCACTCTGATTGGCTCGCTGTTTTGTCTACCCTGCGGGCGCCTGGTGGACCGTTTCGGCGCGCGGCTGGTGCTGACGTTGGTGACGGCGGCGTTGGGTGTAGCCGTGTTGGGAATGACGGCGGCGCATGGGGCTTGGGCGCTGGCGGCCGGTGTTACTTTGACGCGAGGATTCGGGCAGAGCGCTTTGTCTGTAGTAAGTCTGGCGCTGGTGGGTAAGTGGTTCGGGCGGCGCATCGACTATGCGATGGGCGTGTACGCGCTGTTAGTGGGGATTGGATTCATCGCGGCCTTCCCGAGTGTGGGCAGCGCTGTGTTGGGCTATGGATGGCGAGCCGCCTGGAACGGCGTTGGTATGTTCCTGTTGATAGCACTGACTCCGGTAGCTTGGTTGGTTACTCGCGATGGACCGGAACTTACCGATGAATTCTCGACAGGCGCGGCGGGCGGCGCAGGGGCAGCCGGCGATCTGACTCTCGGGCAGGCGCTGGGCGGAGCGCCGTTTTGGACCTTCGCTTTGTCGAGCGCAATGTTTGGCTTGGTCTACTCCGGGATTTCTCTGTTCAACCAATCGATCCTGGAACAACGCGGCTTCGACGCCAAGGTGTTTCATTCGGTGTTAGTGGTGAGCGCCATGCTCGGGTTGGCGGCGAACTTCGGCGGGGGATGGCTGGCGCTGCAATGGCCGATTCAACGCTTGATGGGCGTGGGCATGGCGATGCTGGCTTGCGCGCTCCTCATGCTGCCGCAGGTTCGCACGCTCACCCATGTTTACCTCTACGCCGCGACGATGGGGATTGCGGGTGGGGTGGTGACGGTGGTGTTTTTCTCAGTGTGGGGCAAGGTGTATGGGCGGACGCACTTAGGCAAGATCCAGGGCTGCGCGCAGATGATGACCGTGCTGGCTTCCGCGGTAGGCCCGCTGTTACTCGCCGGGGCACTGGCGCGGACTGGTTCCTATGATGCGATCTTTTATGGCTTGGCCGCGGTCGTGACGGCGCTCGGCGTGGGATCTTGGATCGTGCGGATGCCGGCCCCGTTCTCTGCCACAACGGCGGCGCCCGGTGCGCGGCCCGGCAGCAAACGCCTCGAAAACGGATACTAAGAACTTCTCTTTGCGCCCGAAGCAAGGAGGCATTGTGCTATGACTCTACGATGCCCTCGCGTTGGTGGATCGCCGCACTGCTGTTCGCGTCGACGACCCTCAACTACCTCGACCGCCAGACTCTGAGCGTCCTCGCGCCGCGCCTGAAGACAGAATTCTCCTGGACCAATTCCGACTTCGCGCTCATCGTCATGGCGTTCCGAGCCGCCTACGCGATCGGGCAGCTTCTATCGGGCAGACTGCTCGATAGAGTGGGAACGCGCAAAGGGCTTGCCGCCGCCGTCACCGCGTATTCAGGCATCGCCATGCTCACCAGCTTCGCCTCGGGCCTCGGCAGTTTTGCCGCTTTCCGCTTTCTACTCGGTCTCGGCGAATCCGCGAACTGGCCGGGTGCGGCTAAAGCGGTGGCCGAGTGGTTCCCCAAGCACCAACGCGGATGGGCTGTTGCGATTTACGATTCGGGTTCGGCGATTGGCGGAGCGGTTGCCCCTGTGTTGGTACTTGGACTGGCGACGTGGTTTGGCAGTTGGCGGCCCGCATTCATCGTGATCGGTGCGCTTGGCTTCATCTGGGTGATCTGCTGGCTGCACGTCTACCCAAAGACCCCGCCGCCTCCGATCGAAGAGACGCCCCCGCGCAGCGGACCCGCACCCAGTTGGAGTGAACTGGCCCGCTCCCGCACGGCTTGGGGAATCATCCTGGGCCGCGCCTTCAGCGATCCCGTCTGGTTTTTCGTCTCCGATTGGTTTGCGATTTTCCTGGTCGCCCGCGGCTTCCAACTTGAGAACACGATCGTCGGATTCTGGGCGCCCTTTTTGGCGGCCGATCTTGGCAATTTTGCCGGAGGAGGCTTTTCAAGCTGGCTGATTGGACGCCGTCATTGGCCAGTCGCGCGTGCCCGCAAATTCGTGATCGTGCTCGGCGGACTTGGCATGACCACCATCGCCGCGGCAGTTTGGACGACATCTTTTTTCTGGCTCATCGCGCTCTTCGCGCTTGCCACTTTCAGCTACGCCGCGCTCTCCACGATGATCCTCACGTTGCCAACGGATCTTTTCGAACCGCGCGCGGTCGCATCGGTAAGCGGCATGTCGGGCGCAGGCGCTGGACTCGGCACCATCCTTACGACGTTCATCATCGGCGCCGTCGCCGACCGCTATTCGTTCGAGCCCGTTCTCATCGCCGCCAGTCTGGTTCCACTCGTCGCCATCGCCGCCATCCTTTGGCTGATTACTTCGCCACCTTCGGCTCAGCCCCAAACCCCCGGTATTCGCTGAACGTCGTGACATTGCGAGTGCAGGAGCCCCCGGTGACGCACGAGATTCTATCGCCGCTCGCGGGCATCAGTTTCTCGCCGGCGCCGCCCCATTTTACGAACCGGTAAGTAACGGTGGATTCAACCCTGCCGAAGGGGAAGTCGTCCTGAAGCTCCACTGCCTTGCGCTCGATGCGCACAACCCGGCGCGACACCTGGTCGATCCAAACCGCGCCTGTGTAACCCGGTTTGAATTCGCGCCCATCGGGAGTCTGCAAAGCCCAAGCTGAATTTGCCGCCGTCACCGAATACTCAAAGATCCACGCCGTGCGCTCGTCCCCACCCGTGCGCTGTGGGCCGCCGGCGCGCCGCCGGAATTTCACATCCGCTTCTTCGGCCATCAGCGCTTCCGCCGCCAAGCCGAACTCACCTGCGCTCCACGTGCCGGTCTCCTCGATCGGGCGGTTGGTTTCGCGACCGTCGATCGCCTTGTTCCGGTAGGTTTCCCGCCCATACGAATAGACCACTTCGGCTGTCACAACATCGAGCGGCTTCCAGGCGGCAGCGCTTGCCTGTGGTTTGAAGGACCGCTCGGTAGATACCTGTGCAATAAAATTTGGAATCGACGCGCCGTACTTGAGTGCGGCCTCTCGCGCCGATTCCAGGATCAACTTGTCGGCTGCATCGACTGGCTTGCTCTCGGTGGGAGCTGCCGCGGCCGCGCCTTCGGTAGCCCCCACTTCAGGTTCTACCGCGCCGCCCAGCTTAACTTCCTTCGGCTTCCCCAAGTCCGCTGCCGCCGGAACGCGCATTACAGCTTCGTTCACTGGCAGGTCCGCCGCCGCCCTTTCGTTCTGCCCTCCTGCCTCAAGGAATGCCACCAGAATCGCCGTCTCCGCATCTTCAGGATCGACCAGTAACGACAACCGGTCGCCTGGGTTCAACAACGAATCCCGCATCGGTTCGCCTGATTTCCGGCGGAACTGTGTCTTCGCCACCAGCCGGAAGCGCAGCACCTCGCCCTTCTTCCCCTCAAGCAACAGTTCCTTTGGCGTCAGCCGGCGCAAGCGCCCTTCTATCGCCGCCAGCTTCAGAGTGCTCGCGGCCTTCGCCTCGGCCTTGGCCGCCTTTTCAGCCTCCCGGTCTTCTTTCGACTTGCGTTTCGGGATGTGAATCGTTGGAATCTGCAACCCGCCGCCTTGTTGCGGATATTGGCCGCCCGGATACTGGCCGCCTTGCTGGGGCGGATACTGGCCGCCTTGTGGTGGATAAGGCTGTTGAGCGGGCGCGAGACTCCCCAACGTCGCGGCCATCGCGATGATCGTCAAATGTCGAATCGTCAACTGCATGGATAGACGAGCGCTCCTTCATGTCGGCGAAAGTACCATTCTGATCGATTCCGAGCCGCACCGTACTCTACAATATCCCTAATATGTTTAACGCGGCTTATCGCGATCACCGTCTCGTCAACGCAGCTCGTAAGATTTTGATCATCTCGGGGATTGCGTTCATTCTGTTCCTGGTGGGATTCGGCGCAGCGTTGGCGGGTTTCGCCGATTCGATCCTGCCGGCGGAATTTTACCTCGGAGCGGCGGTCGCCGCGACCGGAGTGACGATCATACTCTCTGCTTGGCTGCTGTCGTTGGTTAGCGATTCCGCGCACGCCCGCCGAGGCCGCGAATTGCAAGAGGCCGCGGTCCAGGCCTGTCCGGACAGCATCCTTCAGTTGGACGAAGCGCTGCGCGTTGTTGCGCTCAACCCGGCCGCCGAACGCCGTTTCGGCCGCTCGCTGGCGGCGGCGAATGGGATGCCGATTGCGTTTCTCCTGCCCGATCCGGCGCCCTCAAAGCCAGCGACCGCCAAGCCTGCGAAACCCTTGACCTTCGCAGAGGATACCCAACCTTCGGCGCGGCGTCTGGCAGGGCGCGCCGGCACGCGGCTGTCGCACCTGGTGCAGCCATTGCTCGGCTACACCGAACTCGCCCTCGGATCGCTTGAGCCCGATCACCCGGTGCGCGTGGACCTGGCCGAGATCGGTCGCGCGAGTTCTCGCGTAGTGCTGCTGGCCCGCGCTCTGGAGATGTACGGAGGCGCTGCCCGGAGCGCACAAGTCCAGCAGGTGGAATTGAACTCCTTTGTCGACGGGCTTGAGCTGGATCTCCGGTTCGTCCTTCAGTCCGGCACGGCGTTGCGGCTGGAAAAAGCCGGTGAACCGGTGATGGCAACCCTGGATCCAGGGTTGACGCGCCTGGCCGCTATGCTGGTGACGTGTAATGCGGAGGAAGCGATGGGGCCGGGCTCGACGGTGACGATTTCCGTCACTGACGAGGGATCCCTGCAAATCGCCGACACAGGAACGGGCCTGCCAAAGGATGTACGCTTCGCGATGTTCCGCCCGCTCACCAGCACCAAGGATGCCGAGCGCGGCGTCGGCCTCGGGCTACACGCCGCCCGTGCGGCCATGCGGCTCCAGCATGGTGATTTGATCTTGACTCAATCGGGCGGACGCGGCAGTCTCATCACGCTGACGCATGCGCGAGTAACGGAGCCCCCGCCCACCCGGCCTCGGGCTGAGTCCACCCTCTCGCTCACCACCACCCGCTAGCGATCGCCATTCGCACGTTCTCATTTTTCTGAGAATATAGAATTATGGAAACCGCTGCCTCACCGGGCCCCCTCCAAAGCGTCGAGCAATGGGACGACTTCGTCAAGGCGCGCTACCGCGCCGATCGCAAGAAAGAAGAGTTTCGAGTATTCGACGAGTCGTCGCCACAAGTGGTGAAGGACTTTTACCGCGAGAATCACGCTTATCAGACGCTGGAGTCGGTGCTCGCCAAACAGGCCCAGTACACGCCATTGACGAAGGGCCGCATGGGCATCTGGGAAGCCATAGCGAAACTAGAAGCGCTGGTCGACGACAGCGACCCCGACACGGACTTGACGCAAATGCAGCATAACCTGCAGGCGGCCGAAGCGATCCGCAAGGCAGGCCACCCGCGGTGGATGATCCTGACTGGCTTCATTCACGATCTCGGCAAGGTGCTGTGCCTCTACGGAGAACCCCAGTGGGCGGTCGTGGGGGACACGTTCCCCGTAGGATGCGCATGGGCGGACTCGATCGTTTTCCCCGAGTACTTCGCCAGGAATCCGGATACAGCCAAGCCGGAGCTGCAAACGCGGCTGGGTATCTACAAAGAGAACGGCGGTCTGGCGAACGTGAACTTGTCGTGGGGGCACGACGAATATCTCTACCATGTGACGCGCAAGTACCTGCCCGAGCCCGCGCAGTACATGATCCGCTATCACTCTTTCTATCCGGGTCACCGCGAGGGCGCCTACGATTATTTGATGAACGATCATGACCGCGAGATGTTTGAATGGGTGCGTACGTTCAATCCGTTCGACCTCTACTCAAAGAGCGACGTAGCCCCGAGTTTGACGGAATTGAAGCCGTACTACGAGGATCTGGTGGCTGAGTTCTTCCCCAAACAGATCGACTGGTAGCTGAAGGGCTCCCGTTCCCATGCCAGTGCAAGTTGCCCCGCCCGGTCCAATCGCCGCCGAAGACGTAGCGCTCGACGACCCCCGGCTCTACGTGAACCGGGAGCTGAGTCTGCTCAAGTTCCAGTGGCGCGTGCTTGAAGAAGCACAGAACGAGACAAACCCGCTGCTGGAGCGAGTGAGATTTCTAGCGATCCTGGGATCGAACCTCGATGAGTTCTTCATGGTGCGTGTGGCAGGCCTGCAAAATCAGGTGCAGTCTGGCGTGCAGGAGCCCGGTCCCGATGGACTGACGCCTGCCAAGACCCTGGAGGCGGTGTGGGCCGAATTCACTTCGCTGATGGAAGAGGCGCAGGCTTGCCGTGAACGCCTGTTGTTCGATCTGGCCGAGAACGGCATCCACATGCTGAACTATCGCGACCTCTCGTTTGAGCAACGCGATTGGGCCGACCGCTACTATCGCGACACGGTTTTCCCCGTGCTCACGCCGCTGGCGCATGACCCAGGGCGCCCGTTTCCGCACATCTCGAACCTGAGCTTGAACTTGTACGTCACGGTGCGCGACGCCGGGGCGCATGAACACTTCGCGCGTGTCAAAGTGCCCGATACGCTGCCGCAACTGATCCCGCTGCAAGCGGCCAAGTCGAAATCCAAACAATTGGCGTTCGTCTGGATCGAGCAAGTGATTCAAGCGAATCTCCAGGCGCTGTTTCCCGGCATGGAGATCGTCGAGAGCTATCCCTTTCACGTCACGCGCGACGCCGAAGTAGCCATTCAGGAACTTGAATCGGCGGACCTGCTGGAGATGGTGGCCGAAAGCGTGAAGCAGCGCCGCTTCGGCGCGGTAGTGCGGCTTGAAGTGGCGGCCGACATGCCCGAAGAACGGTTGGAGCTGCTCAAGGTCAACCTCGAAGCCGACGAATATGACGTGTTCCGGATCCACGGCCCACTCAGTTTGTCGCGGCTCAAGCATCTGGCTTCGCTTGACCGGCCTGAACTCAAGCACCCGCCGTTTGCCCCCGCGCCGCTCGAAGGCTCCGCCGAGGACGAGGACATTTTCGCGATGATTCGCCGCACCGACGTGTTGCTGCATCATCCCTTCGATTCCTTTCAGCCGGTGGTGGACTTCATCCGTGCGGCTGCGCGCGACCCCAACGTGCTGGCCATCAAAACTACGCTGTATCGGGTCGGGCGGGACGCGCCCATCGTCGAAGCGCTACTGGAAGCCAACGAGCGCCGCAAGCAAGTGGCTGTGCTGGTGGAATTGAAGGCGCGCTTTGACGAGGAATCCAACATCGAATGGGCGCGCGCGCTGGAACGTGAAGGCGTGCATGTGGTTTACGGCTTGATGGGCCTGAAGATTCACTCTAAAGTGGCGATGGTGGTCCGCCGCGAAGGCGATATCATCCGCCGGTATGTTCATTTGGCGACCGGCAACTACAATACGGTGACCGCGAGCCTCTATACGGATCTGGGACTGTTCACCTGCGACCCGGCCATTGGCGCGGACGCAACCGATCTATTCAATTACCTCACGGCCTATTCCGCCAAGACCGATTACCGGAAGATTCTACTGGCTCCGATTTGCCTCCGTGATCGCTTTGAGCAACTAATCGAGCGGGAGATCGCGCATGCGCGCGGTGGGCGTCCGGCGCGGTTGATCTTCAAAGTGAACGCGCTGGCGGATCTTCGCATCATCCGGCTGCTGTACGAAGCTTCGCGCGCGGGCGTGCAGATCGATCTGATCGTCCGTGGCGTTTGTACGCTGCTGCCGGGCATAACAGGCGTGAGCGAGAATATCCGCGTGCGCAGCATCGTGGGACGCTTCCTCGAACACAGCCGGATTTTCTATTTCTTGAACGGCGGAAACGAAGAAGTGTATCTCGGGTCCGCGGATCTGATGTCGCGCAATATCGATCGGCGGGTCGAAGCGGTGTTCCCCATCGAAAAGCCCGCGCTTTTGCGATACGTGCGGGATAAGGTTCTTTCCGTTTACCTGGACGACAACGTCAAAGCGCGTGAAATGATGCCGGATGGAAGCTACCGCCGTTTGGAGCCAGGCGGCGGCGTCGCGCCGGTCAACGCGCAGTTGGCGCTGCTACGGATGCGGACTACGCGATAACATCTAACGATCCGGAACGGCATGCCGATAAGATTCGCTAAAGGGCATGAGAGATGTATGTGTTGGCCGACAACCGATTTTTGACCGAACCCGCAACGTTGTGGGATGGGAGCTGTTATTCCGATCGCCAGATGGCGCCCTGGCCGATCAAATAGACGCCAATCGCGCCACGGCCACTACGTTACTAACCGCGATTGTGGAAATTGGCCTGGAACGTGTGGCCGGCGGTGAACCGGTCTACATCAATTGCACACGCGAATTCCTTGAGCAGGCTCCCCTGTTGCCCCCCGGCAATTGCGTGCTCGAAGTGCTGGAAAGCATTGTGCCTGACGTCGCGTTGCTTCCGTGCGGAGGGCTATATGATCGCGCTCGACGATTTCGTGCTCACTCCTGAGTCCGGTCCACTGCTGGAACGCGCCGACATTGTAAAGCTGGACGTGCTGGAGTTGGGGATGGAGGAAGTAGCGCGCCATGTCAACGCGTTGCGGCCATACAAAGTCAAACTGCTGGCGGAGAAAATAGAATCAGAGAGCCAGCTTGACGCTTGCTCGAATATGGGCTTCGATTTGTTTCAGGGCTACTATTTGCGAAGACCGGAAACGATTCGCGGCAAAGCGGTCAAGGTGGGCAACGCTTCAGCCTTGACGCTCGCGGGCGCGTGCCGCAAAGACAATGCAAATCTTGGCAAGATCGCACGGATGGTCTCGGCGGACGCCACCCTCAGCTTCAAGATGCTACAACTGGCTAACAGCGCGATGTTCAACTCGCGGCATCCAATCCAGTCGATCCCGCAAGCGATCTCGGTCATCGGCTTGGACGCGCTGGCGCGCTGGAGCATCCTGCTGGTGTTGTGGGGGATTGACCGCTGTCCCTCTTCTTATCTCCAGCGCGCGGTGGAGCGGGGACGAATGTGCGAGTTGCTCGCCGGCTTCACCAGCTCAAACGCGGAGAGCGCCTATCTGACCGGACTGCTTTCGATTCTGGACTCCGCCTATGATGTGCCCATCGCCGAACTGATGCCACAGCTACCAGTTTCGGCAGAGATAAAGGCCGCTTTAGTCGATCGCTCCGGCGAGTTGGGGCGTCTGCTACAAGCGGTGTTGTCGTACGAGCAAACCGACATGCAGACTGATCCGGCTTTCCCCCTATCGGTGCTTGAACAATGTTTCTGGGAAGCCGCCGCGTACGCCAAGGCCACGACCGGACGGCTCGAAGCCGTTACAAAAAAACAAGGGGCTACATCAAAAACCGCAGCGCGAGTTGGAATACCCGTCCGTCATTCAGCGCATTGGTAATCTTGCCAAAGGCCGGCGAGGAAAGATTCCGTTGCGGCTCGTCAAATTGCGGCGTGTTCGTTAGGTTGTAAGCCTCGGCGCGAAACTGAGCGCGCCATTCGCGCCCGCCAACGCCCACTTGCCATTGCCTGGACAGCGCCGTGTTCCAATTGGCGATCCGAGCTTTGCGCAGCGCATTCTTGGCCATGTTGCCGCGTGTATCGCCGAGCGTGATATACGAAAAACGGTCACGCGCCAGGAGAGCCGGAGCCATGTCTGGATGAGATACGGTCTTGCCAATGATCGCCGGATAGAGGATATTCGGCCGGTCACTGGCCGATCCGTCCACATTGCCGAACCCCGGCGCGTCGGAGCCAACGTAGAGCGTCAATGGCGTGCCGCTCTTGATCATTGCAACGCCCGAGAATTGCCAACCGTTGAGCACCTGGGCCGGCCAGGAATGCGGATGAGCGAGCCGCGGCAAATCGTATGAATAATTCGCTATCAGAGCGTGGGAAGAATCAAAGGTGCTGAGGCCTCTGCGGTCTTGTAGGGACTCGTACTGGCCTTGGCTCCGAGCGCGGCTCATGTCACGATTGGCGGCGGTGCTAGTGTAGTCCGGCCCGTCATCGATCGACTTAGAGAAGGTGTAACTAACCGTCCCGCGCAGGCCACGCCAATCGGGCATATCCAGGCTCGCCTGCGCCGCGTTGAAGTTGCCGCGTCCGCCATTGAGTATGTAGCGGATTTCATAAAAAAGAGGATCGGCACGGCGCTTGTCCACTGTATCGAGAGTAAGTGAGATACCCGGCACGGCCTGCGCTCGATTGTGGACATAGCCATTGATCAATTTCACGCTTTGGCTGCCGGTGTAACCTGTGCGCAGCAAGGCTCCGGCTCGAGTCTTCCGTTCAAACAGGAAGTGATACTGATGCGCATAGGGCGACACGATATCGGGCGAAAGTAGCGTAGGTGAACTGCGGAGACCGCCACCGGCCAGATCGACTCCCGCCAACGGATCGATCAAGAGGGGGTTCTGCAATTGGACAAAACGCACCTTGGGCAGATTGAAACGCACCTGCTGATAGGTGACCGGCGGGACCTCCCCAAACGACACCGTGTAACCGGTGCGAACCACCCAGCCCTTGAACGCCTGAATTGCCAGACTGAAGCGGGGACTGGCGTTGTTACAGTCGCAACTATACAACGTTGGATGAATCCGGTTCGATTCCGTAGGGCCGCTCACCAGATTATAACGCAGGCCCAGAAAGAGTTGCACGCGCGGGCTCACTTTCCACCGGTCGGAGACGAACGCGTTGGCCGTCCAGTTACGGAAGCCGCGAGTCAAATCGCCAATTGTCACTTCA
>JAYUSQ010000138.1:0-19768 GCA_043755595.1 Acidobacteriota bacterium
CCGGATACCGGAACTGCCCGGCTTCGACAACTACGGACTGATGCTGGATGCCGTCCGGCGCGGCGACTACTTCGTCTCCATGGGTGAGGTGCTCCTTCCTGGCGTGGACATCTCGACCGCCGACGCCGGCGCCGTCACCGCGAAGGTGAAAGCGCAGTGGACTTTCCCGCTCGCGTTCGGCGAAATCGTTTGGGGCGACGGCAAAGAAACGTTCACCCACACTTTCCCGCTCGATACCACACGGCCGTTCAGCAGCGCTTCCTTCGAGTGGAAAATCCCGGCAAAGGATTGGAAATGGGCCCGCATTGCCCTGTGGGACATCGCCGGTAACGGGGCGTTTGTGAATCCGGTCCGGCGATAGCGCATGCTTGGGCTGTGAGTTAGCCAACGCCGGATTTCAGGATACAAAAGGGGGCCGTAGGAGGGACCCCCGCACCCCCAACAGGCGATCTGCCTGGCCGCGTTGACGATCGCGGCCGAAGGCGGCAAGGCTGACATCGCCAAGCCTATGCAGGGGCTTGGCTCAGGTGTGTTTGAGATTGCACTACCGTTTCAAGGTGATGCATACCGAGTTGCTTATGCGGTGCAACTCGCCAGCGAAATCTGGGTCGTCCATGCCTTTCGGAAGAAGTCGACGCAGGCGATCAAGACGCCGAAACGAGAGATCGATCTGATCCAAGACCGCCTGAGGAGGCTGAAGGAGATGTTAGGATGAAAAACGAAGATCTGGACCTCGTGCGCGGAAGCGGCAACGGAAAGGGGCATGATCTATCTTACGGTACGATACGCCGTAAGAAAAGCTTCGAAAAAGGCGCGTTGTGCCGGACGTCCAACTCTCTCGTGCTGCACCCTGGATAATACTGCCCTGGACAATATTGCCCCTTGCGCCCCGATCAATCATCGATTATCATTCGAAGGCCCATGAAGCCGATCACGTCGCTAACCAAAGTCGAGCAGGTTCGGCAAGCCATCCTCGAACAAATCTTCAGCCGAGGTCTGCGCCCCGGACAGCGGCTGGTCGAGTCCAAACTGGCAGCCGACCTTGGCGTTTCGCAGGCCACGATCAATTCGGCGCTGCAGGATCTGCACAATCAAGGTGTTGTAACCAAGGTCATGAACCGCTCGACCAACGTCAGCCGCTACACGCTGCGTGAGATTGAGCACCTGTTCACCGTCCGTCTCATGCTGGAGCCTGAGGCGGCGCGCGCAGCCAGCCGCAGTCTCTATCCGCAAGGCGCGGCCACTCTTTGGGACCAATTGGAAAATATGCTGCGCGCCGCGCGCGAGCAGGACCTGTCCCGATTCTGCCTGGCCGACTATTCGTTTCACCAAGAGGTTTTTCAGCTCACGCGGAATCCGTTCCTGATTCAGGCTTGCGAAGCGATCGCCGCAGCGCCTTTTGCCTATCTCCTCTGCGATAGCGCCGACACGCTACCGACCGATTATGTCTCGCTGGCCGAAAGTCACCGGGAAGTTATTCAAGCGATCGAAAAAGGCCCCGACGCGGCCGAACAAATCGTTCGCGCCCGCATCACAGTTTGGCGCGACCATTCGCTGCGCGCTCTCGAACCGATGGCGCCAGGAGCATCGCCTCTTGGCGCGGAAATTCAGACCACAGGTAAGCATGCGGCTCAATAGCTTGGTTTTTGTCCTGCTCGCGGCGACGCCCATTTTGGCGCAACAGCCGGCCGTTTCGATCCTGCAGCGCAATTGCTCCGGTTGCCATGGAGCGTCGCAGCAGATGTCGGGCTTCAACCTGTCGACGCGCGAGAAGGCTCTGGCGGGCGGCTCGCATGGCGCGGCGATACAACCAGGCAAACCAGACGAGAGCGCGCTGATCCGGCGCGTGACCGGTAAGCTCCAGCCCTCAATGCCCGTGGGCGGCAAGTTGAGCGGCTCCGAGATCGCGATTCTTCGCCAGTGGGTTGAGGCCGGAGCGCCCTGGGACTCGTCCGCCGCCCTGGCGCCAGCGCAGGTCCCGGCGCCGGCGGGCCGCAAAATCACGGACGCAGACCGGAACTGGTGGGCGTTTAGAAAACCGGTTCACCACCAGCCCCCAGTCGCTACCAACGCGAGATGGCGCAACAGCCCTATCGACGGGTTCGTCTTTGCCAAGCTCGGCGAAAATCGATTAAATCCAACGGCGCCCGCCCGCAAGTCTACATTGATCCGCCGCGCCTATCTGGACTTGTCCGGCCTGCCGCCCAGTCCCGAAGAAGTGGACGCGTTTGTTCGCGATCACTCGCCCCAGGCTTTCGCCAAGCTGGTCGACCGCCTTCTGGATTCACCGCGCTACGGCGAGCGCTGGGGCCGACACTGGCTCGACGTGGCGCGCTATGCCGACAGCGGCGGCTACGAGCAGGACTTCACCTATCCGGACGCCTGGCGCTATCGCGATTACGTGATCCGCGCCTTCAACGAGGACAAGCCCTACGATCGCTTCGTGCGTGAGCAGATCGCCGGCGACGAAATGGACGACAGGACGAGCGACGCGCTGATCGCCACCGGTTTTCATCGCGTGGGCTCAACCGTCGGGTTCCGCGAGAAGGACAATCCACAATACCGGTTCATCTACCTTGACGATCTGATCGGCACCACCACCCGCGCTTTTCTAGGCCTCACGGTCAGTTGCGCGCGTTGCCACGACCACAAGTTCGATCCGATTCTGCAGAAGGATTACTATCGCCTGATGGCGGTTTTCAACCCCTACGTTAACTACAACCATCCGCTTGTTCCCCACGCTCAGGTTGCCGTTTATGAGGCGAGCAAAGCTGACGTAGAAAAGCGGATCCAGCCACTGAAGGATAGGCTGCGCGAGATTGAGGAGCCGTATCGCCAAGCGGCCTTCGACTCGAAGCTGGCGACCTTCCCGGTTGACATTCAGACAGCCGTCAGGACTCCGCCGGAGACGCGCACCGAGGGCCAGAAGCTGCTCGCCACACAAGTGCTGACCATCCGGCCCCAGGGGTACCGGGCTTTGATGAAGCCGGAAGACCTCGCGGCTGCGGACGCAGTTTCCAAGCAGATTCGCGAACTCGAGAGGCAGATGCCCAAGCCGCTTCCTGTTGCGATGGGCGTTCGCGACGGCGATTATCGCTTGGCGCCGATGGGTCCAGGCGACGACGAAGCGCCCGGCAAAGCGGGCTCCGGGCCACGCGCGGACGACGCCAACGATTCCTACATCCCGGTGGCGGGTAACCTGTACCGGCCACCCAAGTCTTATTTTCTCGAACGAGGCGACTACACTTCGCCTGGCGAGGAAATGCAGCCCGGTTTCCTGGAACTGTTCGGCGGCCTGGGTGTGCCTACCGCGATCAAACCGCCGGGAAGCCGGATCACGACCGGGCGCAGGCGTGCTCTGGCCGAATGGATAGTCTCGCCGGAGAATCCGCTGACCGCTCGTGTGATGGTAAACCGCATTTGGCAGCACCATTTCGGGCGCGGTCTCGTTTTGACGCCGAGCAACTTCGGCCGAATGGGCAGGCGGCCTTCACATCCAGAACTGCTCGATTGGCTGGCGCTCGAATTTCAGAAGTCCGGGTGGAGCGTGAAGAAGCTGCACCGGCTGATCATGAACTCGGAGACCTACCAGATGGCCTCTGAGGGCGGAACCGGAGCGGAGGCCGATCCAGAGAACGCGCTGCTGTGGCACTTTCCAGAGCGGCGGTTGGAAGGCGAAGCGATTCACGATGTGATCCTCGCTACCAGTGGCAAGTTGAATCTGGAAGCGGGCGGGCCTGCCTACTTCGCGCCCGTGCCCGAGCGCGTTCGCAAGTCTGTCGCCAAAGGCATTTGGGTAGTGAATGAAGAAGGGCCGGCTGTCTGGCGCCGGGGAGTCTATTCGTACTTTAAACGCGGCATGAAGTATCCGATGTTTGAAGTCTTCGATCAGCCCGATCCCAACGTCACATGCGAGCGGCGCAGCGTCAGCACCGTGCCCACGCAGGCCTTGACGCTCATGAACAACGAATTCGTGGTCCAACAGGCGCGCTTCCTGGCCGAGCGAATCTGGCGGACGGCGGGTCCGGAGCAGCAAACGCAGGTGAGGGCCATTTATCGCTTGGCGCTGAGCCGCGAGCCCGCCCAATCGGAACTGACCGCCAACGTGGCTTTTCTCAATCGCCAGCTTGCCGCGCACAATGGCTCCGCTTCCCCGGGCCTTGAAGCGCTGGCTGATCTTTCGCACGTGGTGATCAACCTCAACGAGTTTCTCTATATTCAATGATCCGGAGCGACGCTGTATGAAACGCTACACCTCTCGACGCGACTTGCTATTCTCGGCGGGCGGAGGAATCGGTGGAGTTGCCCTCGCCTCTCTGCTCAGCCAGGAAAAATTGCTGGCGGAGCCAACTGGCGGCCTCCCCTGCGTGGCGCCGGCCACTTCGGGCGGAGCCTCGCGGAAGCCGCATTTCCAGCCCCGCGCCAAGTCCGTCATCTCGATGTTCATGACCGGAGGCGTAAGCCATATCGACACCTTCGATCCCAAGCCCGCGCTGCGAAAGTATCACGGCCAGCCGCTGTCGGGCGTAGGCGACATTGTAGTGCGGCAGGGTTACCCCGGGCCTGTGATGGGCAGCCCCTACACGTTCAAGAAATACGGACAACGTGGCCTGGAGGTATCGGAGCTGTTCCCGCACATGGGCTCGATCGCCGACGAGTTCGCGCTCATCCGCTCTGGTGTTTGTAAGTCAAACGATCACGTGCTGGCGCACTATGAGTGGAACACCGGATCGCTGTTGATGGGATTTCCGAGCGTTGGCTCTTGGGTGAGTTACGGTTTGGGTAGCGAGAGCCAGACATTGCCGGCTTACGTGGTGATTTACGATCCGCGGGGCGGGCCGAACGCGGGCGTGGCGAATTGGAACAACGGTTACCTGCCTGCCTCGGCGCAAGGCACCGTGTTCCGTCCTTCGGGCGATCCGATTCTCGACCTGCGCCCGCCTGCGGGGATCACGGCGGATCGGCAGCGAGCGCGTCTCGATCACCTGGCGGCGCTCAACGGGGAACACGCGTCGAAGTTTCCCGGCAGCACTGAGCTGTCGGCGCGCATCGCCTCTTACGAACTTGCTTACAGTATGCAGGGCTGCGCGCCCGAAGCGGTGGATCTCAACCAGGAATCGGAGGCGACTCGGCGGCTCTACGGGATGGACGATCCCATCACTGAACCCTTCGGCCGGCAGTGTTTACTGGCGCGGCGGCTGGTGGAGCGCGGCGTGCGCTTCGTTCAACTTTTCAACGGCGCCAAGGCGCGGACCGACATTGACGATTGGGATGCGCACAGCAATCTGGCCGACAACCACGGAGCGCATGCCCGTGAGATCGACAAGCCCGTCGCCGGGCTGGTCCAGGATCTGAAGCAGCGCGGTCTGCTGGACGAAACGCTGGTGATGTGGCACTCCGAATTTGGCCGCATGCCGATCTCGCAGAAAGGGCTCGGCCGCGATCATAACCCAGGCGCGCTCTCATTCTGGATGGCCGGCGCCAAGATCCGGGGCGGCCAGGTAATTGGCGCGACAGACGACTTTGGCTACAGAGTGACCGAGCAGCCGATCACTTATCACGATGTCCACGCCACGCTGCTGCATTTATTGGGCGTCGATCACAAGCGCCTCACTTACTACTTTAACGGACGTCAAATGCGATTAACCGACGTCCACGGTGAATTGATACCTCAGCTCGTTTCGTAAACCGGTCCATTTGGGAGGACCGAATATTTCAGGGGAGTTGCCATGTCAGCAAGATTGTCTTCTTACGCTGCGGCTGTTACCGGCTTATTGCTTGCCCCCGCCCTCCACGCACAGGTCGCCGGCAGCATTAGCGGATACGTCCGCGACCCCACCGGCGCAGCTGTGCCCGGCGCCACCGTCACGATTGTCTCCACTGAACAAACTCTCACGCGAACGACGGTGAGTGACCCCACGGGCTTCTACAACCTGTTGGCCGTTCCGTCGGGCCGCTATGATGTCACCACCCAGGCCGATGGTTTCGAGCGCCAGTTACAAAGCGGAGTGCGGCTCACGCTTGGTGAGAGTCTCCGCCTGGACGCAACACTCAAGGTCGGCTCGGTGCAATCGGAAGTCACCGTGGCCAGCACGGCTACGCTCGTCAACACGACCAGCCAGACGCTATCGGGACTAGTTGATGACCGCCGCGTGCAGGACCTGCCGTTGAATGGCCGCAACGTGATGGGGCTGGCGCGCATCCTGCCTGGCGTACTGCAGGTGAACGCTCCGCAAGAGATGGACAACACGCGGGCCGGCCCGAACATGAGCGTCAACGGTGGCCGTTCGGTGAACAACAACTTCACCTTCAATGGCGCCAACTTCACGCACTTCGGTCAGACCACGGGTTTGAACTTTCCGCCACCTGATGCGGTGCAGGAGATTCGGATGCAGACGCATAACTTCAGCTCGGAATACGGAAATAACTCCGGTAGCCAGGTGACAGTCACTTCTAAAGCGGGCACGAATCGGTTTCACGGAAGCGCCTGGGAGTTTCTGCGCAATGACAAGCTGAATGCCCGGAGTTTCTTCCAGCCGCGGCGTCCCACCAGCCGGCAGAATCAAGCGGGCGTGGCCGGAGGCGGCCCAATCAAGAGAGATAAGCTCTTCGGATTCGGCTACTATCAGAAGCTTTGGAACCGCCCCGAAGTAGGATCCTCGCAGGCGCTTGTGCCCACGGACGCCGAGCGGACTGGCAACTTCGCCGGTGCGGCTGCGATCCGTAACGTCAACGATCCGCTGACCGGACAACCTCTGACCGACCCTACCGGCCGGCCATGCGTCGCAGGCAATGTTGTCGCGCCGGGCTGTATCAGTCGAAGCGCGCAGATTATTCTCGATAAGTTCATCCCGCGCTCACCCACCGGCACGTTTGTTTCGTTCCTACAGCGGCCTTCCGGCAACTACTCGTTCATGGGCCGCGTGGACTTCCTGCAAAGTCAGAAGCACACGATCTTCGGTCATTTCCACCGGGACAGTTACAACCAGATCTACACCGCCGGCAACATTCAACCTTTCACCACCGGTGACCGGACGGTGGAGAATAACAACTTCTCGATCTCGAGTACTTACACGGTCAGCGCTAACATGCTGAATCAAGCCACCGTCGACTTTCTGAGAGTCGCCTCGTTAGACGAGCCGCGGCAACTCTTCTCGCCCGAGAGTCTTGGTATCGGTATCCCTGCCGGGGACAACGCCGAGGGCATCTCGGTCTCGGTCCAAGGCCGATTCGATCTGGGCGCGGCCAACGCCAACGGGCAGAACTATAAGAACTGGCATTTCCGCGACACGATGAGTTTGATTCACGGCCGGCACACATTTAAATGGGGCTACGAGATGCACAAGGTCGTGTTTGCCTTGAACACAAAATTCACGCAGACGCGGAGTGTCAACTTCACCGGAGTCGGCACCGGCAACCCAATGGCTGATTTCCTGGTTGGCCGGTTCGATCAATTGAACGTCACCTTCGGCCAGCCTGGTAGCGATCCGGTCAATTGGAAGCATTTCTTCTTCTTCCAGGACGACTTCAAAATTTCCCCCCGCTTCACTCTGACATTGGGTACTCGTTGGGAACCCTATTTGGCCTGGGACCAGCGATTCGGCCGTCACACTTACACCGACGTTCCGAGCTTCGCCGCGCGATCGACGGTGAGGCCGGACGCCCTTCCCGGCGTGCTGTTCTCCGGCGACCCGGGGCTGCCGGCCAATGGCAAGCTGAGCTTCGACGACAAGAACAACGTAGGGCCGAGAGTTGGCTTTGCCTGGGACGTCTTCGGCAATGGCAAGACCAGCGTGCGCGGCGGCTACGGGATCTTCTTCGATCAGCTCAGCGCCACGGTGGTGCATACTTCCGAGGCGCCTTTCGCAGGGACCGACGTGCTTCGCCAAGGGCAGATCGACAATCCGTACAAGTCGCTGAATCGGGCGCTGCCGCCCAAGGGGATTCTCTCGGGCGAGTTCGGATGCCGTTCCATCGCGGCGCGTCCGGGAGTAGCTTGTAACTTCCCGCTACCGGCCAATCTCGTGACAACCGACAGATATCTAAAGGTGCCCTACACGCAGTCGATGAGCCTCTCAGTCGAGCGGCAATTGGGCGCGGACTTCGCTCTGTCGGCCAGCTATGCCGGCAAGCTGTCCCAAAAACTCGAAGGCCACCGGCACTACAACCCCGCTGTCTTCAAGAACGATCCGATCACCGGCGCAGCGCCTTCTGCCCAGAACATCAACAACCGCGTGCTGTACACGCAAACGATCGGGCTATTCAATACACAGTCGCGATTCCTCGGCAACGATTACCGGGCCGGCTACCATAGCGGCCAGTTCCGGCTCGAGAAACGCTTCAGCCGCGGGCTCTCGTTCATGGGCTCGTATGTGTTGTCGAAAGGCGTGGACAACGTGAATGCTCCGCAGCCGGGACTTACGCCGGGTGTCGGCAATCCTTTCAACCTGCTCCAGGAAAAAGGGCGTGGCAATTTCGACCGGCGGCATGCCGTCGCAATCAGTTGGCTCTGGAGCCCCGACGTCAAGTTTTCGCATCGGGTGGCAACCGGTGTGCTTGGCGGCTGGAGCCTCGGCGTGTTCCACACGATTCAAAGCGGCGCTCCTTTGAACATCGCCATGGGAACAGACGTAGCGCTTGATGGTACCGGACAACAGAATCTGCAGCGCGCGCAACTGGTAAACGGGGTCACTTACTCGGATGTCGAACGAAACCACACCAGTCGCGCGGATATGGTCAACCAGTTCTTTAATACGGCTGCCTTCGTGCCCGTGAATTCTCTTCCCCGTGGCATCTATGGCAATTCCGGACGCAATATCATCAGCGGGCCCGCTTTGAATAGCACCGATTTCACGCTGATGAAGGACATTCCCATTCGCGAGAAGCTCAAGGCGCAACTGCGCGGCGAATTTTTCAATGCGTTCAATCAGGTAAACTTTAACGCGCCCACCGTGCTGGCTTCCTCGGGCAGCTTCGGCCGAATCACGGGCGCCGCGGATGGCCGCGTAGTGCAGTTGGCGCTGAAAGTGGTTTGGTAACCAGGCGCTGAGTAAATTCAATTTGGAAGGATCTTGACCGATGACTAACATTCTCCGGACGCTATTCCTGGCTCTCTGCCTTGCTTCTCTCATGGCGGCGCAGGTAACCAAGACCGACGTCTTCAAACCAACCACGCCCAAGGACGACTCGAAAGAGAACAGTGCCGCCGTTCCCGACGCCTACTCGATCTCGGGCGACATCAAGCGGGTCGTGGTGATGCGGTTCAAATACAAAGCCGACTTACTGGCGGGCATGGAGAAAATCGTGAAGGAGCAGAACATCAAGAACGCCGTCATTCTCTCCGGCATCGGCTCGGTCCGCAACTATCACATTCATTCGGTCAGCAACCGCACGTTTCCGTCCAAGAATACATTTTACAAAGACCCCAGCTCACCGGCCGACATCATCAGCATGAACGGCTACGTGATCGACGGCCGCATTCACCCGCACATGACGTTGACGACGGGCGAACATGCCTTCGGCGGCCACCTCGAGCCCGGCACCAACGTCTTTACCTTCGCCATCGTCACGCTAGGCGTATTTGACGACAAAGTCGACCTCAGCAAAGTGGACGACAAGACTTACCGATAGGAACCCCACATGCGCACCATATTACTTGCCATCATCGTTCTCTCCATTGGCGCCCGGGCCGCTGAAGATCCCGCGGCAGCCGTCCTCAAAGACTCCGCGCGGTGGCGCAAGGCGGTTATCGGCCAGGATGAAGCCGCACTCGGAAAACTCTTGGCGGACGACATGCTCTATTCGCATTCAAGCGGACTCACTCAGACCAAGACTGAGTACATCAAGGCAGTGGTAAAGCCGCCGGCGCGGTACGAGTCGTTCACCGATTCGGAGACTATCGTCAAGGTCTACGGCAAGACGGCCGTGCTGGCCGGGTTCGTTGACGTGAAGACCCCAGGCAAGGAGAGCTACCGGGTTCGAACACTGGAAGTCTACATACTCGAAAACGGCGTCTGGCAGATGACGGCGCACCAATCGGCGCGGGTCGCCAAGTAATCTGGCGCGTCCAGCAAGTGGCTATGGAATATAAGACAAGACCAGTTCGTACAATCGGACCCTTCAACTGGATCTGCGCCGGATTACTCATCCTCCACGGTTGCTTTGCCGCGTTCGGTCAAGTTATGGACAAGACTGTGGCGCCGGCGCAGGCCGTCATGGCCGCCAAGTGTTTGGCCTGCCACGGCGCCGCTCGCATGTCGGATTTGGACCTGCGTGACCGCGCAGCGTTCCTCAAAGGTGGCAAGCGCGGCCCGGCCGTGGTCCCCGGCGACGCCCAGAGCAGCCTTTTGTACCAGGCGGTGAAGCAGTCCGGAGACGTGAAGATGCCTCCTGGCAAGACGCCGCTCACGGCGGCTGAAGTGAAGGCGCTGGGCGACTGGATCCAAGGCGGCGCCAACTGGGTATCCGCGGCTGCCACTGGTCCGGCATCTGGCGTCTGGTGGTCATTCCGCAAGCCAGTGCGTCCGGCCACGCCCATTGTCAAGGCCGTCAGCCGGGTACGCAATCCGATTGACGCGTTCATTCTTGCCAGGCTCGAGCAGAACGGCCTGGAGCCTGCGCCCGAAGCCGACAAGCGCACACTCGTCCGCCGGGCCTACTTCGATCTGCACGGCTTGCCGCCAACTCCCGAACAAGTGGATGAGTTCGTGAACGATGCCTCGCCCGATGCGTACAAGAAATTGATCGACCGGCTATTGGAGTCGCCGCGTTACGGCGAGCGCTGGGGACGCTATTGGCTTGACCTGGTGCGTTACGCGGACACCTCCGGTTTTGAAACCGATCATTTCTTCCTTACCGCCTGGCGCTATCGCGACTATGTGATCAAGTCCTATAACTCCGGCAAGCCGTTTGATGTTTTCGTCAAGGAACAAATCGCCGCCGACGAATTGTGGCCAATGAACATGGACCTGGAGGGCACGCTCAAGCTGCCCAAGGAGAAGGAAGAGAACGCCTATCGCCGCATTGGCACCAGCCTCTTCACCATCGGCTCTTTCCCCATCGAGTTTACTTACTACGGCGACCAATACCGCGCAGAATGGCAAGCGGACGCCGTCGATACCGTAGGGGCTGCGTTTCTCGGTCTCACGGTGGGTTGCGCGCGCTGTCACGATCACAAGTTTGACCCGATCAGCCAGCGGGATTACTACCGCCTGGGCGCCATCTTTGCCGGAAGCGTAGAGCGCGAAGTGCCGCTAGGGAGCATTTTCGATGTGCAAACCAGTACGCGTAACTTCCCGTTGCTTGCGCAAGCGGAAGCGTTGAAACAGATGGCGCGCGGAAGCGCCCGAAGGGGCCGCGCCGCCATGGCTGACGGCGATCGGAATGAGGGCGAGTCCGCCACTCCGGCTGCCCCCTCGGCTGACCGCGCAGCCTTGCTGCAAAAACTCGGCGAGGCTTACCTGCGCGCCCCTGAGCGTCATCCATCCGCGATCGTGTTGGCGCACGATGAGTACGTGCCCGACACGCATATTTTGGCGAAGGGAGACTTCAAGTCAAAGCGCGAAAAAGTGGAGCCAGGCTTTCCGGCGGCGCTGAATCCAAGCCGGGAAATCGTGGAGCCGAAGGGCGTGCTCTTTGTGCCGCAGCGCCGGAAGGCGCTCGCCGAATGGCTGACCTCGCCCGAACAGCCGCTGCTGGCGCGCGTGATGGTGAACAGGATCTGGCAAGGTCATTTCGGCGATGGCATCGTAAGAACTCCGAACGACTTCGGCCGGCAGGGCGACGCGCCCACGCATCCGGAACTGCTCGATTGGCTCGCCGTCGAATTTGTTGCGCGTGGCTGGAGCATGAAGGAAATGCACCAGCTCATCATGACATCGAATACCTACCGCGCGTCCAGCACCGCCAGCGATCTAAGCCTGGCGAAAGATCCGGAAAATCGCTACCTCGGCCGCATGAACCGGCTTCGTCTCGATGGCGACTCGATTCGCGATTCAGTGCTCGCCGTTGCCGGAGCCATCAACCTAACGATGGGGGGCGTAGGCATCATCCCACCACTTTCGAAAGAAGAGATGCAGGCGGCTCGGATGCCTTATCTGTGGCCAGCGCATCCCAACCCGGTCGAGCACAACCGCCGCAGCATCTACCTGCAGATGAAGCGGTCGCTCACCGTGCCGATGCTGCAGATCTTCGACGCTCCCGACACCTCCGCCAGTTGCCCGCGCCGCGAACGTTCCACCGTCGCGCCGCAGGCGTTGGCGCTGTTGAACAGCGAGTTCACCGGGACTCAGGCCGAGCTCTTCGCCGCCCGGGTCCGGAAATCGGCGGGCTCGGAAAACCCGGAGGCTTTGGTCGATGCCGCTTGGAGGCTGGCCCTGGGGCGGATTCCGGCCGACGCGGAACGCACAGCCGCCCTTACCTTTCTGCGGCGTAATAGCCTTCCCCGCCTTTGTCTGCTTATCTTCAATCTGAATGAGTTTGTCTATGTCGATTGATTCTCGCCGTCACCTCCTCCAGAACGCCGGACTTGGCATTGGCTGGTTAGCCGCGATGGACCTGCTGCGCGCGCAACCACAGGCTGCCGGGCCGCTGGCGCCCAAGGCTCCGCCTCTTCCACACACCGCCAAACGAGTCATCTCGCTGTTCATGCAGGGCGGGCCCAGCCAAGTGGATACTTTCGATCCCAAGCCGCTGCTGACAAAACTCCACGGCAAGCACCCGCCCGCCAGCTTCGGCGATGAGGATTTTCAGAACGGCAAACTGAAGGACTCGATCGTGCTCGGCTCGGCCCGCGCCTTCAAGCGGTACGGCCAATCGGGAATCGAGGTTTCCGACCTGTTGCCGCATATCGCCGAAAAAGTGGACGACATCGCCGTGGTCCGCTCGGTATATCACGAGGGGTTCACGCACTCGCAGGCGCAGTTCCTGATCAACAACGGATGGGCGCGCATCGGACGGCCGAGCGTGGGTTCGTGGCTGCTCTATGGTCTGGGTTCGGAGAATGAGAACTTGCCGGGCTTTGTCGTGTTGCTGGAAGGCGGCATTCGATCCGGGCCGGCCGTCTTCGGACAAGGCTTCCTTCCTGCCGCGTATCAGGGCACGTCTTTCCGCCCGGGGCGCAATCCGATTCTAAACTTGAACCCCGCGCGCGGCATCCAGCCGGCCGAGCAGCGCGATCTTCTCGATACGCTCAAGAAGCTCAATGAGCAGCACCTCAGCGCCCGCAATCAAGATTCGGAATTATCGGCGCGGATCGCCTCCTATGAACTTGCGTTCCGGATGCAGATGTCCGCCCCGGAGGCGACCGACATCGGCGCCGAATCGGAGGCGACCAAGAAGCTCTACGGGCTCGACAATCCGGTGAGCGCCGATTTTGGCGGACGCTGCCTGTTGGCGCGGCGCCTGGTGGAGCGCGGCGTACGCTTCGTGCAAGTGTGGTCCGGCAATGGCATGAACGCCACTGACTGGGATGGCCACATCGCCTGCGACAAGAACCACCAGGCGAAGGCCGCTCAGACCGACAAGGCCGTCGCGGGTCTGCTGACAGACCTGAAGGCGCGCGGATTGCTGGATTCTACGTTGGTGATCTGGGGCGGGGAGTTTGGACGGAGTCCTACTTCGGATGGCGGCCAAAACGGTTCAGAAGGGCGCGATCACAACCCGTACGGTTTCACCATCTGGATGGCCGGAGGCGGCGTGCGCGGCGGCCGCGTGATCGGTTCCACCGACGAGTTGGGACTGCGAGCCATGGAGGACCGAGTGCATCTGCACGACCTGCACGCCAGCATTCTCGGTCTCATGGGGCTCGACCATACCAAGCTCACGTATCGCCATCAAGGCCGCGACTTCCGCCTGACCGACGTGGGCGGCAAGACCGAGTTGATGGACAAATTGCGCAAGGGGTAACAAACATGAAAGCCTGCTGTTGTTTGATCGTAGTGTCGATGACCCTAGCTGCGGGGGAAATCCCGGCGAAGATTGGCGTTCATGAAGCGGCTCTCGGCTGGACCACCGGCGCGGTGAAGCAGGACGCAGAGGCGTTGAAGCGCTATCTCGCCGACGACTTGCAGTATGCTCACGCCGGCGGTCAACTGCAGAACAAGGATGAGTACATCAAGGCCGTCATTACTGGGCCGCCGCGTTACGAGTCTTTCGACTTTTCCGATTTGAAGATCGTCCCGTACGGCCATGCCGCCGTGCTGACCGCGTTTGTCGACGTAAAGATGGCAGGCCGCGAGGCGTTTCGCGTACGCACGCTGCAAGTTTATGTCGAGCGTCAAGGCCGCTGGCGGATGGCTGCCCATCAGTCCACGCGGATCAACCTTCCGTAACTCTCAATTCCCGCAAGGAGGCCCCGTTTGTCGAAGATAACCATCAGAACTTACTTCTTCGCGCTGCTATGTTCCCCCTTGGGGCTCCAAGCGCAGGAGGCCAGAGGGACATTGCTTGGCCGCGTTACCGATCCAACGGACGCGGTGATCGTGGGAGCGAAGATCGAAGCCGGCAACGTCGAAACCGGCGTTCGTTTGAACTCAGTCACCAGCCGCTCCGGTGACTATATCTTTCCACTGCTGCTGCCCGGTTCTTACTCGCTCAAAGTGGAGGGCGCGGGCTTCAAGACTCTCACTCGCACCGGCATTGTCGTCCGCGTCAACGACCAGGTTACGATCAACCTGAGCCTCGAAGTGGGGCAAGCGTCGCAAACCGTGCAGGTGAACGCCGAAGCGCCGATTCTGGATACCTCGTCGGCGTCTATCGGCTTTGTAGTGGACAGCAAGACGATCATGGAGTTGCCGCTCAAAGACGGCATGGTGCTGACGATGGCTACGCTGGCGCCGGGGGTAATCTTCACTCCCGAATCGGCCGGCTACGTGCGGCCTTTCGACACCAGTTCACCCTCCACGATGTCGATTGACGGGACGCGTTCAGGCAGCAGCCAGTTCATGATGGACGGCGCGCCGAACATGCAGGGAACGCAGGTAGCCTACTCGCCGCCCCCAGGTGTCGTGGAGGAGTTCAAGGTGCAGGCGGCGACGTTTGACGCCAGTTCCGGCTTCATGGGCGGCGCCTCCATCAACATGAGCCTGAAGTCGGGAACCAATAAGCTGCACGGGCAGATCTACGAGTTCACGCAGAACCCCGTTTTTAACGCCGACCGTTTCTTCCGTCTGTTGTCCGGCAAGCCGCAGTTCCGGCTGTACCGATGGGGCGCGAGCGTCAGCGGGCCGGTGCGGATTCCCAAGGTGTACGACGGCAGGAACAAGACGTTCTTCATGTACGGGTACGAGGGGATCTGGAGTTTTGACCCGTCACCGTTTGTCGTGGAGGCCGTGCCCACAGCCGCCGAGCGCGGTGGCGACTTCTCCGGCTTGCTGCAGACCTACGGAAGCCGTTATCAGATCTACGATCCCTTCAGCGTGGCCGCCGCCGGTGGCGGGCGCTTCAGCCGGCAGCCGGTGGCAAACAATCGGATTCCGGCCAGCCAGTTGAGCCCGGTAGCCCGTAACATTTCCAATCTTTGGGATCTCCCCAACCAACCGGGTACCGGCGATGGCACCAACAACTATGCCAAGGGCAGGAACTCGCAGGATACTTACTGGAACCACATCGTGCGCGTGGACCACAACGTTTCCGACAAGCAGCGGTTCTATGTGCGAACTAACTTCACCGACTTACAGCGCCCGCAAAATATCAAACACAATAATGCCGTGGGAGATAATTTCTACCGTTATAACAAGGGCTTCGCGGTCGACGACGTCTACACCGTCTCGCCGTCGTTCTTCGTGAACGCCCGTTACACGCTGACGCGCTTCATCACCGGCAACACTCCGTACCAGTTGGACTGGGATCTCGCCGGCCTCGGTTTTTCGCCGGACTACATCAAGCAGATCGGCAATGTCGACCCGCGCTATCTGAAGCTACCCAACATCAACATCGCCGGCTACGGCGGGCTGGGCGGCGTCAATTCCCGCAACAACACGGCCACCGACATTCACGAGGGAGCGATCAATCTCACTACCGTGGCCAATTCGCATGTCCTCCGGTATGGCTTCATCTATCGCCTCTATCGCCGAAACACTTTCAACCTGGGCAACTCGGCGGGGAACATCAACTTCGACGCCACTTGGACGCGGGGTCCACTCGACAACACTCCGGCGGCGCCGATGGGCCAATCGATGGCTGCGTTCCTATATGGAATTCCCGGCGGCGGCAACTTTGTCATCAACGATAGCTACGCCGAGCAGTCCGCGGTGCCCGCTCTGTTCCTGCAGGACGATTGGAAAGTCAATCGGAAGCTCACGCTGTCGATCGGCCTTCGCTATGAACGGCCTGGCCCGGTGAACGAGCGGTTCAATCGCAGCATCCGTGGCTTCGATGCGACAACGGCCAGCCCGGTGCAAGCGGCCGCGCAAGCCAACTACGCCGCTAACCCGATTCCGGAAGTGCCGGTGGGAGCGTTTCGCGCCTTGGGCGGCCTCAACTTCGCCGGCGCCAACGGCCAACCTCGCGAGCTGTGGAAGAAGAATCAAAACCTCTTTATGCCGCGCTTCGGCTTCGCCTATTCATTGACTCCGAAGACCGTGATTCGCGGCGGCTACGGCATCTTTTTCGATGCGCTCGGCGTAACCAACGTGCACGTCAACCAGACTGGCTTCAGCCAATCCACCGACTTGGTCGCTTCGATCGACAACGGCCTCAGCTATGCCGCCAATCTGCGGAATCCTTTCCCGGGCACGCTGCTCACGCCGCGCGGCGCCGCAGGCGGACTAGCCACCAACCTCGGACAGGACGTGAACTTCTTCGACGAGAACACCACGTCCAGCTACATGCAGCGCTTTCAGGTTGCGGTGCAACGCGAACTGCCCGGCCGCATGCTGATCGAGACGTCGTACGTGGGCAATCGTGGAACGCGGATGCAGGTGGCGCGCGACCTCAACCCCATTCCCGAGCGGTACCTCAGCACCTCGCTGGTGCGCGACCAGAACGCCATCAACTTCCTCAGTGCGCAGGTGACAAATCCGTTCTACCCGCTGCTGCCGAAAACCAACCTGGCCTCCACCACCGTGGCGCGAGCGCAACTCCTGCGGCCATATCCGCAGTTCTCCAACGTGTTATCGAACCAGAACGTCGGCTACTCGTGGTATCACTCGATGCAGGCTCGTTTTGAAAAGCGCTTCTCGGCCGGCTTGAGCGCGTCTGTTTCCTACACATGGTCGAAACTGATGGAAGCCACGTCTTTCCTGAACCCCTTCGATCTGCGGCCCGAGGAGGTAATCTCAGCGCAGGACCGCACACATCGCACCACTTTCAACTGGCTGTATGAACTGCCTTTCGGGCGTGGCAAGCTGTTGGCGGGCCCATCCAACAAAGTAGCATCCACGTTGTTGAGCGGTTGGCAATTCCAGGGGATCTATACCAATCAAAGTGGCGCTCCGCTGGGCTTCGGCAACTCGATCTTCGCCGGCAACATCAAAGATGTAACGTCCGGCGAGGAGAACGTGAATCGCTGGTTCAACGTCGACGCCGGCTTTGAACGCAATAGCGCCCGCCAATTGGCCTCCAATGTTCGCAGGCTTTCGTCCCGCTTCTCCGGCATTCGCGCCGACGGCCCGAATAACTGGGATCTTTCGTTTATCAAGAACACACAGGTGTCCGAGGGGGTCCAACTCCAATTCCGCGCCGAAGCGATCAATGCGATGAATCATCCGCAGTTCACGGCGCCTAACACCAACCCGGCCAACACCGCGTTTGGCGTGGTCACGGGCGAATTTGCCTGGCCGCGCGTCGTTCAATTCGGCTTGAAGGTGTTGTTCTAACGATGGCCGATGCCATTCACCGCATCGCGATGGTAACGGGGGCGGGCAGCGGCATCGGCCGCGCGGCCGCCCTCGCTCTTCATGCCGCAGGCTATTCGGTAGTGCTTGCTGGCCGCCGCGCCGCCCCGCTTGAACAAACAGCGGCGCAGGCCAAGCCCTCCGAAGGCGGCGCGATCATGTTGGTTGTCCCGGTCGACGTCAGCCAGCCGGAGTCGGTCAACGCCCTGTTCGCCAAGACCCAGGAACGGTTCGGCCGCCTGGACGTGCTCTTTAACAACGCCGGTCTCAACGCCCCGGGCATTCCCATTGAGGATCTTTCGTTCGAGACGTGGAGCGCAATCGTCAACGTCAATCTCACCGGCGCGTTCCTATGCGCTCAGGCGGCCTTCCGGATGATGAAAGACCAGCGCCCGCAAGGGGGCCGGATCATCAACAATGGGTCGATCGCCGCGTTTGCGCCGCGTCCCAACCATGTGCCCTACACCGCCACCAAGCATGCCATCGCCGGCATCACCAAGTGTTTCTCGCTCGACGGACGCAAGTACGATATCGCCTGCAGCCAAATCGATATCGGTAACGCCGCCACAGAAATGACGGACCGCATCGAGCAAGGTGTGATGCAGGCCAACGGCGCCCTGGCGGTGGAGCCGCGCAGGGACGTAGCCCACGTCGCCGGCATGTTAGTACACATCGCCAACCTTCCGCTGGATGCCAATGTCCTGTTCATGACGCTGATGGCGACCAAGATGCCCCTGGTAGGGCGAGGCTGAGCGGGATTTGTATCCGTTCGCAACTGGCTGCAAGTTCGGCGCAGGAAGTGTGCGCGGTGCGATCGCCGCTGCGGCATAGGGAGAACCTAATCCAGAGGGTGGCGACGCGGAAGCGGAAGCCATGGACCGAATGAACCTGGGGGCGCCAGGTCAGTTATCCGCTGGTGGCGGAACTCCTGCATGGGTTTGGCTACAGCTTGCAAGCGAACCGGAAAACGAAGGAGGGGAGCACGCATCCGGACCGCAACGCCCGGTTCGAGTACATCAACGCCCGAGTCGTACAAGCCATCCAGATGAGGCAACCGGTCATCTCGGTAGACACGAAAAAGAAAGAATTGGTGAGAGATTTCAAGAATCAGGGGGAAGAGTGGAGGCCCAAGGGCGACCCGGAGAAAGTTTGGGTGCATGACTTTTTGATTCCGGAGTTGGGCCGCGTTGCACCGTATGGCGTCTATGATTTGGCGGCCAATACCGGCTGGGTCAGCGTCGGGATTGATCGCGACACTGCTTCATTCGCCGTCGAGACCATCCGGCGTTGGTGGCATGCCATGGGTGAGGAAAGATACCTTGGCGCAAACCGGCTCATGATCACCGTCGACGGCGGCGGTAGCAATGGGTCTCGCTTACGTCTTTGAAAGTTGGAGTTGCAGCAAATGGCAAACGAAAGCGGATTGACCATTGCCGAGAGTCACTTTCCGCCTGGGACTAGCAAATGGAACAAAGATCGAACACCGCTTGTTCTCCGTCATCAGTAAGAACTGGCGGGCCAGCCATTGACTTGACCAGTTTGGACGTGATTGTCAGCCTGATCGCTGGGACGACGACCAAGAAGGGGCTGAAGGTTCAAGCGAAAGTCGACGACCGCAAGTATCCGGCAGGAACCAAAGTCTCAGACGCCGATATGGCCGAGATTGGTCTCCTGCGAGACGATTTTCACAGCGAATGGAACTACGAGATCCGCCCCCGGGAAACCTCGCTGATCTCACCCCTAGCCTGAATTATTTGTAAGTGATTGAAAAATTGGAGCGGGAGACCGGGGTCGAACCGGCGACGTCCAGCTTGGGAAAATGGATATCGTGTGTAAATTTTGCTTCAGGCTGACCACCAGGTCCCAGCCCAATTCGGAGGCCAAGCGAAACACCGGCGCTTGCGCATAGAGCGCATCGAGCAGCAGAATGTCGA
>JAYUSQ010000139.1:0-19647 GCA_043755595.1 Acidobacteriota bacterium
CATGTTACTCCGGTAAACGAGTCGCGGCACAACTGGCCGATGCAGCGAGGCTTCGAGAAGTTTTTCGGCACCATTCAGGGCGCGGGAGATTACTTCAACCCCGCTGCGCTGGCGTTGGGCAACGGCCTGGTGCAACCGGCCTCGGACGACTTCTACTACACCGACGCAATCTCCAGCTACGCCGCGACCTTCATCGATGAGTTCGCTTCGGCGGCCAGTGGTGCGGCCGACAAACCTTTCTTCGTCTATGTACCGTTCACTTCGCCGCATTGGCCGCTGCACGCGCTTGAATCGGATATCGCCAAATACAAAGGCCGGTATCGCGACGGATGGGATGCATTGCGCACTACGCGCCACCGCCGCATGATCGAAATGGGTATCGTCGATTCGCGTTGGAAGTTGACGCCGCGCGATCCGGGAGTGCCCGCGTGGAGCGACGCGCCGGACAAAGAATGGGAGCAGCGCCGCATGGAGGTCTACGCCGCGCAGGTGGACCGGATGGACCAGGGGGTCGGGCGGATTGTCGACGCCTTGCGCAGGCGCGATGCGCTGGACAACACGCTGGTTCTGTTCCTGGCCGATAACGGCGGCTGCGCCGAATTGACCGGGCGTAATGCACGCTCCCCTTCGATTCCGCTCACCACGCGATTTGGCAAACCTGTTGTACAGGGCAATCGGCCGGAGTTGATGCCTGGTCCGATGGAGACCTATCAAAGCTATGGTCCGGGTTGGGCGAACACGAGTAATACGCCGTTCCGAATGTACAAGCATTGGGTGCATGAGGGGGGAATTTCGACGCCGCTCATCGCGCATTGGCCGAAGGGCTTGAAGAAGCCAAACCGGCTGGTGCGTGAACCCGGGCATCTCATCGACATCATGGCGACGTGCGTGGATATCAGCGGCGCGAAGCATCCCGGCTCTGAAGCAGGCGGCGAAGTGAAGCCGCTGGAAGGGACGAGCCTCGCGCCTTTGCTTCGCGGAGAGCGGCAGGGGATCGCCGCCCGGCGAGGTGGTGCGCTGTATTGGGAGCATGAGGGGAATCGCGCCGTCCGCGATGGGCGTTGGAAGCTGGTGTCGCGCTACAACAACGGGAACCGGTGGGAGCTGTATGACCTGGAAGCCGATCGCACGGAGATGAACGATTTGGCGGCTTCGAACCCGGTGAAAGCTTCGGAGCTCCAGGTCAAGTGGGATCCCTGGGCCGCTCGCGTGGGCGTGGCGGATTGGGCGGTGGTTTCGAGGAGTTAGGGGGCAGTGGGCTGAGTGGAAATCATCTACGGCGCCTTCGGCCCGGCGGCCGCGGCACGCCGCTTGCGGATCTCCGCCAATCGCTCGGCGATCTTCGTCTCCACGCCACGTTCAAGCGGATGATAGAACTCGGTCCCCACCAGCGAATCGGGCAGACACGACATATCGGTAATCGCATCGGCGAACTGATGCGCATGCTGGTAGCCTTTACCGTAGCCCCACTGCTTCATCGCCCGCGTTGAGGCATTGCGCAGGTGCATCGGGACGGGCTCGGCGGTGCGAGTGCGGATCGTCTCTTGCACTTCATTCATTGCCCGGTACGCAGCGTCGGATTTCGGCGCCACCGCGAGATACAGCGTCACTTGCGCCAACGCCTGATCGCCCTCCGGCACGCCGAGAAAATGCGCGCATTGTTGAGCCGCCATCGCTTGTTCTAACGCCCGCGGGTCAGCCAGTCCGATATCTTCAATCGCCATGCGGACCAGCCGCCGCGCGATGTACATGCGGTCTTCGCCGGATTCCATCATGCGGCCCAGCCAGTAAAGCGCCGCGTCGGCATCCGACGACCGCACCGATTTGTGCAGCGCCGAAATCAGGTTGAAGTGCTCCTCACCCGACTTGTCGTAGAGCAGCACTTTGCGCTGCAGGATATCTTCGGCGGCGGCGTCTGGAATCTCGCCATCCACTGCGGACGCGGCGGCGAGTTCCACGAGGTTATAGGCCGAGCGGGCATCGCCGTTGGTGACGATGGCGATCTGTTCGATCAAGCCCTCGGACGCCCGCACGCCAAGCACCTCCAGCGCTTTGTGCAGCAGTCCAACGATTTCCTCCGTGGTGAGCGCGCGCAACGAATAGACCTTCGTGCGCGACAGCAAGGCCGAGTTCACTTCGAACGAAGGATTCTCGGTGGTAGCGCCAATCAGTGTCACGTCACCCTTTTCGACATAGGGTAAAAACGCATCCTGCTGCGCGCGATTGAAGCGATGAATCTCATCGATGAAGATCACCGTTCGCCGGCCCAGGCGGCGGTTGCGTTCGGCCCCGGTCATGACCTCTTTCACTTCCTTGATCCCGCTCATCACAGCGCTGAAGGGAATGAAATCGGCTTGCGTATGTTGGGCGAGCAGGCGCGCCAACGTAGTCTTGCCCACACCGGGCGGACCCCACAGGATCAACGAAGTGAGTTGATCTTTTTCGATTTGCCGGCGCAACGGCTTGCCTGGGCCGAGGATATGTTCTTGGCCCACATATTCGTCCAGCGTTTTGGGGCGAAGCCGCTCGGCCAATGGCCGGTCCGAGGCAAAACCCGGCGCGGCCTCAAAGAGGCTCATTTGCCGAACGTCCTTTGACGGCTCGCTTCGTAGAGGATGACACCGGCGGCGGTGGCGGCGTTCAGAGATTCCACGGTGGTGGTCGGAATGCGAAGCTCGATCGCCATCGATTGCAGGCGCTCACTTACGCCTCGGCCTTCGGCTCCGATGACCAAGGCGAACTTCCGCGACAGGTCCGAGGCGCCGATCATTTTGTCGCCACGCGGATGGGCGGCGTACAACGTCACTCGGTTCTGTTCGAGGATCGCGCGCACGATCTCAGCATCGGCCTGTTGCACGAAGGGCAGGCGGAACATCGACCCCGACGAAGCGCGCAGAGTCTTCGGATTAAACAGGCTCACCGAGCCGCGCACGGCGATGATGCCGGTGGCCCCGAAGGCTTCGGCTGAACGCATGATCGTGCCGGCGTTGCCAGGATCCTGCACGCCGTCCAGGATTACCACAGCGGCCAGGCCACGTATCGTATCTTCGATCTTCCATTGGCGGGGCTTCACCAGTGTGACCACGCCCTGCGATACTTCAGTGGCTGAGACAGCCGCGAAGGCCGCATCGGAGAGCACCAATAAACGCACGCGCTTCAAGCCCCGCACATGCCGGTCGACGGCCGTGCCCAGAGACTTCGCCACGAGCACCGCGCCGATCTCGGCTTCGCTCCGCAGCGCCTCTTCCAGCAAATGAAAGCTCTCAGCCACCGTGTAGCCGCCTTCGGTGAGTTCACCGCGTTGGACGGCGCGCCGAACGTCTTTGAGGAACGGGTTTTGCGGGCTGGTGATAATTTCGGCGTGGCTCGAATCGATCGGCATTTGGAAGGTCTTGGGATCGCTCTCGTACCGATCTTACCAGCCGCCGCCCAACCGGGCGACCGAGCCTGTCGCCCGAATCGCGCGGGGACGTCACTAATCGATTAAGCCGGATTCACCGCGCCGGCCTGCGGAACGGTCCGCCCATCGGCTTCGTGATGCCACAGATTCAGCAAATAAGCGCTGACGGCGGCCATCACCGCAACCCCGGCGCTGGTGGTGAGATCGGACCGCGACCAGACGCCAGCCAAAACGCCGCCCGCCAGGTAGTACGGGACCACGCGCGGCTGCAACAAACGCCACACCGTGTAGAGCGGTGCGTTCTTGATCAGACACATAATCGCCGCCACCAGCAAAGTGTTGGTGATCAGCAGCACAACCCCGGCGACAGCCAGAAAGACCATTGGATCACCGGCGCTTTGCGCCAACCCATGTGCCACGCCGAAAGCAAGGCCGCCCGCAATCGCCATAGTCGCTACGTTGAAGCTGACCTGAATCGCACCGGGGCGCGTCGTGCGCCGCCACAGCGACTGCACCAAAGCCGACGCTACGCCAATCGCGACAGTCTCGGACCAGCCTAGCTTGTCAACTGCCACCAGCAAAAAGACGAATGCGGGGGAAATCGTCCCGTCGGCGGTGGGGAGCTTCACCTTGAAAGTGGACGCCAGCATCGCCAGACCGAGGCACACCACGAATGCGGCGATATCCTGGGGCTGCCAGAACAGCAGGGCACTGGCGGCGACGGCAGTTCCCGCAGCGATGACAGTCCAAGCGTAAATGAGCGGTTTTATTGCCATTGGGTTATGCCCCTAGCATGGTTGCTTCACTCAATTATTTATCGCCGGCCGCGGTAAGTGCAATCGAGAACGGGAGGCAGTCGCCCCAAATTACGTTGTCGCCCCAGATGACGTTATAGCCTGAGGACACGTTGGAGCCCCAGATTACGTTGGAACCCCAGATAACATTGTTAGCCATTAGCAGGCTCTCGCCCCAGATGACGTTCTCGCCCCAAATAACATTGGTTCCCCAAACGACGTTGAGTCCAGTGACATTGGGATACGACTTGGTCAACACCACTTTCCCGTCGCTCTGTTTCACAACACGCGGTGAGATCGCGGATTGCGTGGAGTCAATCTTTTGGGTGCTGGCCAGCGCCGCTGCTATGTCCAAGTACCCGGCCCCTACGGTAAACCTGTTCTATCCGGCCAACGCGTCGTGCGAGTGACCGGCGCCGGCTACCACTCCACCGAGCGAAATACGCCAGCCGGTAGGCCTTCGGCATTGATCAAATTTGCATCCGGATTCGAAGCCCAGGCATAACGAACCGCTACCGGCTGGGTCACCTGAGGGCTGGCGGCGACCACGGTGGCGCCGTCGACCCGTGCTTCGGCCGGATAGAATCGCTTGTCCGCACCCGCCACTTCGAAGCCCTTGACCACGGCGCCATCGCGCGCCTTGAGTCCGCCACCCACCGACTCGAACCAGACGCGCATTTTGGCGCCGCGATCTCCGGTTGTCGCGGTTTCCGTCGTAGCTTGCCGGAAGCGCGGGCCGCTGTAGACAAGATCCTCGCGATAGGCCACGTGCCGCGCAATGCGAGCCAGCCGAGCCGCCACGTCCTGTTTGTTCGTCGGATGAATGTCGCCGGGTGTGCCGATGTCGTTGATCACGGCCATGCCCGTGACTTTCAGTTCCGTCGCCTTCGTCTGGGCTTCCTGCACGATCACCCAATCGGGGCCGGTCTTGGCAAAATTAGCCAGTTGAACCCAGAGAAATGGAAAATCGCCCTGCTCCCAATTCTTGCGCCAGTCCTGAATCATGGTTTCAAACAAGCGGCGATAGAGCGGCGCCTGCACCTTTGACGCATTCGACTCACCCTGATACCAGAGCATGCCCTTGATCGTGTATTTCACGATCGGGTGAATCATGGCGTTGTAAAGGCCGGAAGGCTGATGCGCGTGGCCAGGCCCCATGGGCATCACCGGACGGCGGGGTGCTTGGGCGCCATCCTTGGGCGCCTTGTCCCATTCCACCATCGCCTTCTGATATTTTGCAAAGGCATCGGGATAGGCATCCAACACCTTGCTCCACTCGCCCAGCAGCGGCATCAAGGCCGGATCGCGGCTGAGCGCTTCGCTGCTGGTCCAGGCCTGCGCCGGGGTGCCGCCCCAAGAAGTATGAATCAGTCCGAACGGCACTTTCATATGCTGGTGCAAGTCGCGGCCGAATAGATAGAGGATCGCCGAAAAACCGGGAACCGTTTCCGGAGTGCAGATTTCCCACTTGGCTTCCACATTGTCCTGCGGTTCGAGAGCGGTCTTGCGAGGAACGTAGAACAGCCGGATCTGCGGGTAATTCGCGTTGCGCGCCTCGGTCTCGGCATTGTTGGTTTGCCGCAGCGACCACTGCATGTTGGATTGCCCCGAACCGGCCCAAACCTCGCCCGCCAACACGTCTCGAACGGTGAGAGTGTTGCGCCCGGCCACCGTCATGTCGCCCGCGTCACCGGCACTCAACGGATTGAGCCAAATCTCCCAGCGGCCATTTCCGGCCGTCGTCGTATTGACGGTCTGCCCGTGGAATTGTACGGTGACAGACTCGCCCGCTTCAGCCCAGCCATAGATGCGCGCGGGCACGCCGCGTTGCAGCAACATATGATCCGAGACGATCGCGGGCAGGCGGACATCGGCAGCGAGCGGCAGGCTGGCCAGGAAGGCAAAAGCCCCGGCGGCAAAACGCTTTGACATCATGTTGGTCTCCTTGTTGAAACTTATTGTTCGCCCTCGGGCGGGCCGAGATGCGGCATCGGCTCACCGCTGAGCGATTCGAGAAAAGCGAGCAGATCGATTTTTTCCTGCGCTTCTAAATTCAATGGGCGGATCAGCTTGCTTTGATATGGGTTTGGCCGGCCGCCGCGACTGTAGAATTCCACTACCTCAGTCAAGCTGGACAAGCTGCCGTCGTGCATGTACGGTCTGGTTTGGGTGATGCTGCGCAGCGTCGGCGTTTTGAACGCGCCCCGGTCTTCGTTGGCTTTAGTAACGTTGAAACGGCCGAGGTCGGTTAGTTCGCCTCTCACATTCAAGCCGGCGCCGAGGTTGTGATAAAGCCCGTCGGTGAACAAGGCGAACTCCTTGCCCAGTTGATGGCACACCGAGCATCGCCCGCGGCCTGTAAACAATGCCAGCCCACGAGTGGCCGGTTGACTCAGCGCCTTTTGGTTGCCGAGATAGGCGTACCGGTCATACAGCGAATTGCCGGAAAGGATCAGACGTTCGAAAGTAGTGAGCGCTTTGGCGACCTTTTCCGCGGTGATGGGGCCCGGGCCATAGGCGCGCTCAAACATCGCGAGATAGATCGAGTTGTCTCGCAGTCTCGTTTCGAGCGCCGCGGGGTTGTGCGCCATTTCGGTCACCCCAGTCAAGGGCAGGTTCATCTGCGCTTCGAGCGATCGTGCGCTCCCGTCCAGTTGGAACGTCCGGCCGAAGGCGGCGTTAAAAAGCGTGGGGGAGTTTCGCTTGCCCTTCCGTCCGCCCACCCCTTCGGCGACTGGCCGATTGTCGGAAAATCCATAGCGCGGGTTGTGACACGAGGAGCACGACACCGAGCCATCAAGCGAAAGATTTTTGTCGTAGAAGAGACGCCGCCCGAGCTCGAACGCTCCTTCAGTGGGTGGACGGCCATCCGGAAACTGAATCGGCGGCAAGCCGATCGGGATCTCCACTTTCAGGATTCGATTTTCCTGGTTGGCCGGCGGCGCGACTTGTAGATTCCGGCCGGCATCGCAAGCGAAAGCGGCGGCCAGGCCAAAGGCGAGGCCGATCCCAGGAAGTGATTTCCCCCGTAACAATGAAAATTTACTCCGACATCTTATTGGGATCGGGTTCAGGCAGCGCGAAGCTGCTCAAGAAGCCGGCCGCGTACGCAAACAGCGCGACGCCCGCAGCGGCATAAGCGAGTTTGATCGAGGGTGTGGGGCCGGGCATGGAGTTGCTCAGTTGCGCGGTGACGGCGGCGAACGAAGTCCCAATCATACGGCCGCCCACGTTGGCCGCGAAGCTCTCGCCGGTACCGCGCAAATGTGTTGGATACATGGCCGGCAGGTAGTTTCCCCAAAAGCTGAACTGCGCCACTGTCAACAAGCCTGCGGCGAACATGCCGATTTTGAGCAGCCCGAGGTCGTTGGTGGCGGGATATAGAAATACCAACGGCACCAGCAGCAAGCCGGGAATCTGGAAGATACGCAGCAAGCTTCTGCGCGAAACGATACGCACGGCCAGGAACGCGAGCAAGACGCGGCCTACCAAACCGCCGATTTCCTGCATGAATTGTACGGCCGACACGGTTTGTTCCACCGCCGGGCGAGTGAGGCCGGCAACTTCGGGCAGGCCGGGCACGATCCGCGGGATATGTTGAATTGCGCCGAAGGCCGCGCCGTAGGCACAGGCGAACATGATAGTCGAAACGATCGTTACCTTGCGGTATTGGGGCGAGAATAGTTCGGTGAAACTCGGGCGCCGCAACGTGCCCGCGTCTTTCTTCCGCTGCCACACGGGAGACTCTGGAAGGAACGGGCGGATGATCATCAGCGGGATCGCGGGCAGCAAGCCGGAGATCAGCGTGTAACGCCAGGTGGCGTGGCCGCCGTAGATCTCGGGGAGCGAAGTGGCCCAGCTCTGCATCAGATAATAGACGCCAGTCAGCAGGAGGCCGCCGGCCGAAGAGAACGCCTGCGTCCAACCAAGCACATTCTCGCGCTGCCGGGCGTCGGGGAATAACTCGGCGAGCCAGGCCACGGCGGCCACGAATTCCACGCAAACGCCAACAAAAGCAGTGGTGCGGAAGAAGAGTAGCTGTCCGGGGGTGGTGGCGAAACCGCCCGCTACCGCTGAGATTGCATAAATGAGGATGCTATAAACCAGCACGCGGCGCCGTCCAAGCAGGTCCGCCAGATAGCCGCCGATGAGCCCAAAAAAGCCGCCGGCGAGCGCCGGGACATAGAAGAGCAAGCTGACCCAATCGTTGAAAGCCGGGGTGCCCGGGGCGATTTTCGCCAAATCCATGAGCGCCGGCCGTACGATCAGCGGGAGAATCAGAATCACGTAAATATCGAAGGCAAACCCGATCGCGGCGACGATACAGATGAGCCACTGGGTAGTTGTGAGTGCCATTGCGTAGTCTCAAAGTGTATCGCAAGGGGCAAGGATCACGCAGCGTCAGCGGCCAGCTAACCTTCCGTCCGCCTTACCTCTGCTGCCTTACCTCTGCTTGACTTCGGGGCGAAAATTGGGTTATTCTCGCCCGTAAGCTGGGTGGAATTAGCGCCCGATTCGCTGACAGAGGGGAACCGAATCATGAAATCACAGCTACGTTTCGCGTCGCTAGCTGCGCCTTTATTTCTGTTGTGGATGAGTTCATCAGCCTATGCGCAGCTAACCACAGGCACATTGTCGGCGAGCATTCGCGACGGCCAGTCGGCCGCAGTTTCGGGGGCCACCGCCAGTCTTCTTAATGAAGGGCGCGGCACGCGGCTTCCCAGTATCACTTCGTCGGTCACCGGCGACATCGTGATCCCGAACATTCCGCCGGGAACCTACACCCTGGAGGTCGGTCTCAAGGGCTTTAAGACCCTGAAACGCTCGGGCGTGGCTGTCAGCGCTGGCGATCAGAGCAGCCTCGGCGTGCTGACGCTTGAGGTCGGCACGATCACCGAAAGCATAACGGTGAGCGCGGAATCCGCGCATCTCCAGACTCAGAGCGCGGAACGGTCTTTCAACATCACCCCGTCGGCGGTGCAGAACCTGCCGATCGCCAACCGGAGTTTCACCGCGCTGGCGTCGCTTGCGCCCGGCGTCACCGGCACCAGCCGGATCGGCGACCGCGCCTCCACCGGCGGCAGCAACAACAACATCATGATGGACGGCGTTTCAACCATGGATACAGGTAACAACGGCATCCTCCTGCAGATGAACGTCGAATCGATCGCCGAGGTCAAGATGCTGGTGTCGAATTATCAGGCCGAGTATGGCCGGTCCAGCGGCTTGCAGATCAGCGCCGTCACCAAGAGCGGAACGAATCGGTTTCACGGCTCGGCCTACATGGTCATGCGCCGTTCGAAGTGGAACGCGATCAGCCAGACGATCAAGCTGAACGGCGATCCGAAAGGCAAGATAGACGATAAGGATCTGGGCTATTCGATCGGCGGACCGATTGGGCGGCCAGGCCGCCAGAACAAGCTGTTCTTCTTCTATGCTCATGAATACTCGCCGCGCGTCACCGGAGGGTCGATCGTGCGCTATCGGTTCCCTACTGCCCTTGAACGCGGCGGCGACTTCTCGCAGTCTATCGACAATAATGGCAACCGGTTCCCTTACATCAAGGATCCGCTCCTGACGGGAGCGTGTACTGCCGCCAATCAGTCAGGCTGCTTCCAGGACGGCGGGGTTGTCGGCAGGGTTCCGAAAAGCCGTCTCTACCCCACCGGCCAACAGATTCTGAATCTGTATCCAATGCCCAACGTCGAGGTCCCCGGCGTGCCGTACAACTACGAGGCCACGCGGCCCAACCAGTCACTGATGTCCCAGCAGCCCGTGGTTCGCATCGACTATCAGCCTTGGGAAAAGCTGCGCGGTTCGTTCAAAATGAGCGGCTGGAAGCAGCAGAACCCCGCCATTATTGGCAACGTTCCAGGCTTCAACGATTCCCAGCAGTATCATCCGTTCATCACGCTGCTCGCCACCACCGTCAACTACAGCATCAACCCCACTACCTTCATGGAAGGTACGTATGGCCGCTCCCAGAATGAATTGGCGGGCTGCGTGCTTGCTCAGGGTGGCACGGGGCCGACATTCTGCGAGGCCGGTCTGCCGACCAGTGAGAAAGCTAACCTCGACAAGGCCGGCCTCGGCGCCCTGCCGTCGCTGTTCCCCGATGCGGGCGTCATCAATCCGGAGTATTACGCTTTTAAAGCGTTCGAGTCGCTCAAGCCGTCGATCTGGGATGGCACTCGCTTGCGGGCGGTGCCGGCTTTTGGTTGGGGTGGCCGAATCGGCAATGCCCCGCCGAACTTCCCGTTCCCAGGCTACTTGAACATCAATCGCACGCAGGACCTTTCGATCAGCCTGACAAAAATCACCGGCCGGCACACGCTGAAGACGGGCTTTTACAACACCCACAGCTTCAAAGCGCAGCAGCGGCAAGGCTGGGCGGGCAACATCAATTTCGGGAACGATGCGAACAACCCGCTCGATTCCGGCTTCGGATTTGCCAATGCCGCGCTGGGCATTTTCTCGTCGTATAACCAGTTCTCCCGCTACGTTGAGGGCAGCTTGGTCTACGACAACACCGAGGCTTTTGTACAAGACAACTGGAAGGTGTCGAACCGTCTAACCATCGATTATGGCGTGCGCTTCGTGCGTCAGCAGCCGCAGTACGATAAGTTCGGACAGGCTTCGAATTTCCTGCCCGAAAAGTGGACCGCCACGCAAGCCCCGCTTCTCTATTTACCGGGATGCGCCGGCGCATCGCCTTGTACTGGCGCTAACCGGCAGGCTAAAGATCCTCGCACCGGGCAATTGCTCGGGCCAACCAGCGTGGTCGCCATCGGCACTTTGGTTCCCGGTACGGGCAGTTCTACTAACGGCCTCTTCCTGTCCGGAAAAGGCATCGCCAAGACCACCTACGAATGGCCCTTGGTTCGGCCAGCGCCACGCTTCGGTATGGCCTTCGATGTCACCGGACGCCAGACGGTGGTGCTGCGCGGCGGGGGCGGGTTGTTCTACGACCGGCCCGCCGGCAACTCCATCTTCGGCCAGATCCAAAATCCACCCACCATTCAGAATCTCACCCTGCGCTACGCTGGATTGCAATCTCTCGCCGGTGGTTTGACTACCGAAGCGCCTCCCGCGCTTTCGGTCTATCGGTACAAGAGCGGACTCCCCGCCACTTGGCAGTGGAACACGGGAATCCAGTTTATGCTGCCCAAGTCTGCCGTGCTCGATATCGCCTACACGGGTGAGCGAGCGACTAACCTGGTCGAAAACATTGACATCAACGCCGTCGATTTCGGCGCCGCGTTCCTGCCGGCCAACCAGGATCCAACCCAGACCAGCCCCCTGCCAGGCGCGGCCGTCTTGCCAACCGACCAGATGCGGGCCTTCCGCGGCTTCAGCGGAATCTCGCAGGCTGTACCGCGCGGATGGCTCACCGCCCACACCCTCGAGCTCTCTTTCACGCGCCGGTTCACGCGTGGCTTGGCCTTCGGACTTAATGACACCATTTTGCTAGTCCAGAAGGGCAGTACCGCCGCTCGTCTGCAACACAATCCCGATGGCACTTTTTCAGAACGCCCCGACCAAGAGGCCGCGAACCGGCTGCTCGGCAACTTCGTTCCGAATCGCCACTACTTCAAGGGCAATTTCGTTTGGGAGATCCCCGGCTCCAAGCGGGGCGACACCGCCGGAGCCAGAGCCTTAAAGCTAATTACGAACGATTGGCGCCTGTCAGGCGTTTGGTCGGCCACCACGGGCGGCGCCTACACCCTTGGTATTGGGTATCAAGGTGGGGGCGGCAATCAGAACATCACCGGGTCGCCGAACTACGGCGGACGCGCGCGCATCCTGTCCGACCCGGGCTCCGGCTGTGCCAACGATAACTACCGGCAGTTTAGTCCCGCCGCCTTCACCGGACCTTCGGTCGGCAGCGTCGGGCTTGAGTCGGGCGCCGACTACCTGCGCGGCTGTTTCTTCCAGGCGCTCGACTTCGCCATCGCGCGCGAAGTGCGGATCGGCGAATCGCGGCGGCTCCAGTTCCGGCTCGATATCTTCAACGCTCCTAACGAGGCGCGCGTTACCGGCCGGAACGCGACCATGAACTTGGTGAGCCCACTCGACCAGACCGTCACGAATCTTCCCTTCGACGCGGGTGGCAACCTCATTCCCGCGCGCTCACAACCGAAGAACGCGGGTGTGGGCGTGGCCAACGGCTACCAGGGCCCGCGTACGCTACAGGCGCAACTCCGCTTCGTCTTTTGAAACCGGCCGCGCCATTTTTGGGCCGATTGACGCTTCATGAGCAAAACGCTTCGCTGGAGGAAATCCAGCGAGGCATTATGCTACTAGGGAGTAGGATACTGTGCTCCGAAATTTTCAGCGTAAGCGATCTAGAATCAACGGATTGGCTCAGTTTATTTCCGTTTATCCGGTCCAATCTCTGAACGCGCCTGAACGCGCCACATTGTGAACAAGTTAAACGCCGCGCGGTCAGACGATTGGTTGGATCAACCCCGCAGCGATCCGCAAAATAGCACTAGCAGCGCGCCCATACCATTCGACGTGCCCAAACCGACGATGCCGCAAAGACTTCCAACGGCGGGCCTTTCGGCGTTGCGAAAGTCTGTCAGAGAGCGCTGGTAAGGCGACAGGTTTCCGCAACACCTTGCGCCGGCCCTTGAATGGCGAATAATGTTACCGGAAGTGCGCTGAACAATTTGAAAGTGACACCTAGGCGACCGTCTCACCGCATACAATTCTGTGCCCGTCCGGCGTACTCAAACCGAACTCGCGCAGGCCCCATGGCTTGTTGGTTGGCATTGAAGAAACCAGCGCCCCTTTCGCCACAAATTGGCGATAGAGCTCATCCACACCCTCAACATTCCAGTACGCAAAGTACGAGTGATTCGCCAGTTCGCCCGCAGGCCGCTCATCTACGCACTCGCCCAGCATCACGCGGAAAGTATCACGGGTCAGGAAGCTCCAACCCTCAGCGTTGATCGGAGCCTTTTGGAATCCGAGAACGTCCATGTAGTATCGAGTCGACACCTCAAGATTACGGACGGCCAGGACGCACCAGGAATTGACGATTTGAGCCATGCCTTATCGTAGTCCCGCCCCTGCCGGTCACCCGGCGCCCCGCGACAAATACCAGAGCGAAGCGCCAATCCACAAACCATAAACTCCAGCGAAAATAAACAGTCCGAATCCAATCGTGTTGACCCGGATTCGCTCGCCGCTCTGGATCGCCTCGTACGCCGCCCAGGTTTGGAGCGAGCGCGGGAATACCAAGTAGGTCTGAGACCGATGGACCACCGGCGATGCGCTGCCAAACAAGGGGCGTTGGTAGCTCAAACTGATCACCAGCTTCGGCCCCGTGCCAAGGTGCGCCAGTGCTTGCTCGGCTTCCGGCCAAGGGGCCACGAGGCTGAAATACGCGAAAACCGAAATCGGCAAAATCCACAGAAACGCCACGGCCCGCGCGTATCGATTGGAAGCGCCGCCGGTCGCTTCCCCCCTCGGTTGTGAGCTTGCTATTTCGATGTGACCTCGCCGGTCGCGTCTAACTTCGCATCGGAGAGATAGCCGTAGCGGTTGATCCAAACTCGTCCACCCGAGGCCTTCCAGGCCACCTCGAGTCTCTGGCGGTAATCGGCCAACGGGCCATAACCGTGCGCCACCGCGTACACCTTGGAAGACCGCTGGCGCGCAAACGCGATCTTGCGGGTTTGCGCCTCGATCCCGGCCCCGTGTGGTTCATCCGGTTCCGGATATCGGCAATCGCTGAGCGTCCGATAACGGTTATCGTCGGCGATGTCCATCCATCGCGCGACCGCCTGCACGATCAGCGTCTCATCCACCTTCGGATTGGCCTTCACCAGTTGCTCGGCGTAGAAGGACAGCATCATCGGCCAGTGCATCGTGAAGAGCTTCACCGCCAGTCCGTCTGCAATCGCTGAGGCGCGCGCGAAATCCAGTCCGGAGACCAGCGAGAACGGCGGCGGAAACGCGTGGGCGATAAATTCTTTGCCCTTCGGTATGGCCGCGCGCATGTCGCGCAGAAAACTCTCGACCAGTGCAGCCTTGAAGCGCAGAAACTCCAACACCCCGGGCCGGTCCATCAGGAACGAAGTCAGATCGCTGTGGCCGCCATCGCGAGCCAGCCATCTTCGAACCCCGTCATTGGTCAGGTTGCCGTGCAAATCCCCGTAGAGCCGCGCCACGTCCGATCGCATCCGTGCGAAGTCGAAACCAAGTTGGGCCGCGGCCACCTTCGCGTGAGCGCTGAAATCCAGAAAGCAATCGTCAAGATAGTAAGGCGGGTACTCGGGCCAATCCAGCCGTATGCCGTCCAATTCCGGATAGGCGCGAAAGACGTCGCCGATCAGCGCAGCGGTGTATTTGCGAATCTCCAAGCTCGCCAGGCTTCCGTTGTTGGCCAATCTGCGGGACGGCAACTCTCCGCTGGGCAGTCGCGGGCGATCGTCTTCCAGGGGACCTCCAAACTGCACACGGTACCCGGGCGGAATCGCCGCCTGGACCTGAAAATACACCTTCAAGCCGCTGCGCTTGGCGGCTAGGACGAATTCGCGCAGCAATCCGCCTTGTGACCGGGTAAGCGCCGTGGCGGCACTGGGCTGATAACGCAGGCCGCGAAACCGCGCAAGATCGTGTTCGAAGCTGGGCGCGGTCTCAACCATCAATTCCCGCTTGCCCCAAAGCGAGCGATCGAGCAGCCGCACTTTGCCGGCTCCTCCATCGATCGGAGGTTCGCGGGAGCCTGATTTCGCATCGGCCGCCGGCTGCATGACGTAAGGAGAAGTGGTGACGGCGGTTACGCGCGCCCGGCGAGTGAGATTGAATAGCACCCCCTCGATCGTCTCGTTCTGAATGTACTCTGGCATGACGGTGATGCCGAGCAGCCATCCGGGGCCTCCGGTATTCTGGGCAAACTGCCGAGTTTGGGCAGCCAGTGCGAGCAAGCTTCGGCGGGTCATACGAGACCCGATTATACCGAGCCGCCGCGGCCCGCTTGTCCTCGGCGGTGTTCCAAAAATTAGCGGGCGCCCCAAGGTACTAATCGATCGGCAAGCCCTGCCGTTCGACACCCTGATATTCTTAGGTCGTGTTCCGAATCTCCGTCCTAGCCGTCTTACTCGTCCAGATCCTTCCCGCTCAAAGCCCCAAGCTGCTCGACATCTTGAGCGAAGAGCTGGATAGAAACTTCAAAGCCCTCAAGGAAAAAGGCGACCCGCCGCCCTACTATTTGGCCTACGCCGTCTCTGAGCAGGAAGCCGCCAGCGCGACCGCTTCGCAAGGCGCGTTGCTTGCCAGCAATGAGCGCCATACCCGCACGCTGGATATCACTATCCGCGTGGGCTCCTCCAAGCTGGATAACTACCATCCGGTCCGTGGCGAATTCGCTCAATTCACGCGCGGCGCCATGATTGCGATCGACGATAACCCCGATGCCATCAAACGCATGTTATGGCGGGAAACGGATCGCTGCTATCGCCAGGCGGCCGAGCGTCTCATCAACATCAAGACCAATAAAGAAGTCCGCGTGGCCGAAAAAGAACAGTCTGACGACTTCTCCACCGCCCCCGCGCCGCAAGCCGTGCAACCGGCGGCTAAACAGGACTTTGACTTGGGCGACTGGGAAAAGCGCGTGCGGAAACTCTCCGGTTTCCTCGCCAACCGGCCTGGACTCCTCGGCTCCTCGGTCAGCGCCATGGGCGCGAGTGAAGTGAAATATTTCGTGTCGAGCGACGGCGCGCGGCTAATGCACGGCCGCCCCTCGGCGCGTGTCATGCTCGGCGCGTCATCTAAAGCCGACGACGGCATGGATCTATCCACCTTCGATTCGTTCGACGCTTTCAACGCCAGGAAGCTGCCGAAAGACTCTGAGTTGAAAGAGGCCTTTGAGAAAATCGGCCGCGAGGCCGAAGCCCTGCGTACAGCTCCGCTGGTGGATGCCTTTGTCGGACCGGCCATTTTGTCGGGCCGCGCCGCAGGCGTCTTCTTTCACGAAATTTTCGGCCATCGCGTCGAAGGCCATCGTTTGAAGAATGAAACCGACGGGCAGACGTTTGCCAAATCCGTTGGCTCGAAAGTGTTGCCGGACTTTCTCTCGGTCGTCTTCGACCCCACTCTGAAAAGCGCCGCCGGTCAAGATCTAAATGGCTGGTTTCAATTTGACGACGAAGGCGTTTCGGCGCGCAAGGTGACGGTAGTGGACAAAGGCATCCTGAAGACCTTCCTGATGTCGCGCACGCCGATTCCGAATTTGCCGGAGTCCAACGGTCACGGCCGGCGTCAAGCGGGCAATGAAGTGGTGTCGCGCCAATCGAATCTGATTGTCGAAGCCGCACAAACGGTCAGCGAAAAGAGGCTCAAGGAAATGCTGATCGAAGAAGTGAAGCGGCAGAACAAGCCGTACGGCTACTACTTCCAGGAGATCACCGGCGGCTTCACGAATACGGACCGCCGCAGTATCCAGGCCTTCAAAGTGATTCCGCTGGTGGTGTACCGGATCCATGTGGATGGCCGGGAAGAACTGGTGCGCGGCGCCGATATCGTCGGCACGCCGCTGGCCAGCTTTGCCAAGATCATCGCAGCCGGTGACAAACTGGAAGTGTTCAACGGCTATTGCGGGGCGGAGTCCGGCAGCGTGCCGGTTTCGGCGATCGCCCCGGCCATTCTGGTTTCCGAACTCGAGATTCAGAAGAAGGAAAGTTCTCGCGAGCGGCCACCGCAATTACCCGCGCCCACAGCCGCCAACGGCGGGGGTGCGCAATGAAGCGGATCGTCGCGATTCTCGCGGCCTGCGCGGTCCTGCTGCCCGGGCAGAAGCCTGAGGACGACCCGATCCTGAAAGCGATGCGAGAGGAATTAGCCCGCGCGCGCAGCCTCAGGATCGCGGGCGTAGCGGATCAACTCTACTACATTGAGTACGGGCTCGACGAAGTCAAATCGCTGAGCGCCAGTGCGACTCTGGGAGCGCTGCTGCGAAGCGACGAGAACCATGCACGCGTGCCGCGGATGCAGGTGCGCGTGGGCGACCGGACCTTCGACAACACCAATTACATCTATACCGATCTGTTCGGGCGTGTCGGCGGCGGCGTGCCGCTTGATAACGATCTTACGGCGCTGCGGCATTATTTTTGGTTGGCCACCGACCGCGTGTTCAAGGGTTCGGTGGAAGCGCTCACGCGCAAACGCGCCGCGCTCCGCAACATCACGCAGCAGGAAAAACTGAACGACTTCGCGGCGGCCCAGCCGGCCAAAGTCTATCTTGATCCCCTGGAACCGAAGATCCAAAAGGAGCGGTGGGAAAAGCTAACGCGCCAGCTCTCGGCCGGCATCGCGGCGTTTCCCAAAGTCACTGCTTCTCAAGTAGACTTCGAAGCCGATTTCGGCAACAGCTATTTCGTTAATAGCGAAGGCACGGAGTCGCGTTACCCCGACGGGTTTTTCTTTATACGCACGGTTGCCAGCGCGCAAGCCGCCAATGGCATGACCGTGCGCGACGCCTCTATGGTGATCGGGCGCAGCCTCGACAAGATTCCGTCCGAAGCCGAATTGCGGCGCACGGTTGAACAGGTGGGCCGCAATGTCACGGCAATGCTGGAAGCCCCCGATCTCGACGACTATTCAGGCCCGGTGCTGTTCGAAGATGTCGCCGCCCCTCAACTCATGGCGCACCTGCTGGCCGGGAATCTGGGATTGACGCGGCAACCTGTGACCGAGCCGGGCCGTCAGATCCCGGTGCCCCAAAGTGAACTCGAGGGCCGCAAAGGGTCTCGCGTGTTGCCGGAATGGATGGACGTGACCGACGATCCGATTCGCGCCGAATGGAAGGGGCAGGAGTTGCAGGGAACCTATCCAGTCGACATGGAAGGCGTGGTTCCTCAGCCGTTGAAGATTGTGACCAACGGTACGCTCGAAACCTTCTTGATGACGCGCCTTCCGGTGCGCGGCTTTGAAGGCTCCAATGGCCGTGCTCGCTTGCCGGGCCCGTTCGGGTCGAAGGCCGCGGTCTTCTCGAATCTCTTCGTCACCGCCAAGCAATCCGTATCGGATGCGGACCTTCGCAAAAAATTGCTCGAGATGGTGACCCAGCGAGGCAAACCCTACGGCATCGTTGTGCGCAAGTTGGATATGCCTGCCAGTGGCTCGGTGGACGAATTGCGCCGGCAAAGCGCGGCCGATGGACAACGCGGCGGCAGTTCGCGGCCTACCGCGATGCCACTGTTGGTCTATCGCGTCTTCCCCGATGGCCGCGAAGAACTCGTGCGCGGCGCGCGGTTCCGTGGCTTGAATGCGCGCTCCTTGCGCGACATCGTGGCGGCGTCCGGCACGGAGACGATTTTCCATTTCGCCGGCAACGGTTCGCCGCTCCCCGTGATGGGACAAGGCGGCTATGTGTCGTTGCATTCAGTCGTCGCGCCCGCCCTTCTTTTCGAGGATCTTGAAATGGAAAAGCGCCAGGAAGATTGGCCGAAACTGCCGTTGGTGGCCCCGCCCGCGCTAGTCTCGGCAAAGTAGGGAAGGCCAGCCGATGGGCATTCTCTTCCGGGCGATCTTTCGTGAAGTAGCCATTGCGGCGGTGCTCGGAACGTCGTTGTTCACGCTGGTGCTGTTCATGTACCGGCTGGGTAGCGGCAAATTGTTTGAGGTTCTGCTCCGCGGTTCAGCGTCTGGCTCCACCGTCGGCTATCTGCTCGCGCTGTTGTTACCGTTTGCCTTGGTGTTTGCTCTCCCGACGGGCACGCTGGTGGGAGTTCTCATCGGCCTCGGTCGCATGTCCTCGGATGGCGAAATCACCGCCATGCGCGCGGCCGGCGTGCCCAGCCGCCGTGTAGTGGCGCCGGTGTTGCTCTGCTCTTTCTTCGCGATGGCCGCCGCAGCGTGGTGTTCGCTTTATCTCCAGCCGTTCGCGCTACGAGAGCAATATCGCATTCGCAACCAGGGCATCGCGCAACAACTCACCGCTGAGATCCAACCCCGCGTTTTTCAGGAGCAGTTCAGCCGGCAGAACCTGATTCTCTACGTGCGTGACGTGCCGCCTTCGGCCTCGGCCATCGCCGAGTGGAAGGACGTATTCATCGCCGACACGTCACCCGCCGAAGAGCGTTCAAAAGAAGGCCGCGATTATGGCGACTCGCCTGCCATTACCCTCGCCTCATCGGCGCTGGCGGCCCCCGATGCCGCCCACAACACCATCCAGCTTTCGATGCGCGAGGTGAGCACTCATGCCGTCGATCGCGATCCGTCGTTTTACTACAACACCACCGCGCCGAAAGCGGACCAGATGTTGGCCGTCAACCAGAAGACTGAGGAGACGGGCAAGCGCGTTCAATCGCTCGATACCGGGCCGTTGCTCGACGAAGTCAAACGGACGGGCTCGGTGGAAGCGCGCGCCGAACTTCATCAGCGCTTGGCGCTGCCGGTGGCGTGTGTGCTCCTCGCGTTAGTGGGAATTCCGCTCGGCGCGGT
>JAYUSQ010000140.1:0-19493 GCA_043755595.1 Acidobacteriota bacterium
GCATCGGTTACGTTTGCGGTAATTTCGGGCGAGGCTACGCCGGCTACCAGGACCGTACTCACCGACGCCGCGGGTATTGCGCAAGCTGCTCCGACAATCGGTGCCGTGGCTGGGGAGATCGTAGTAAGAGCGACCACTCCTGGCGTGGAAGCCGCCGTCGACTTCACAATTACCACCCTCGGCCCCGGCATCGACGGAAATCTCCCGGAGATCGTCGCAGTGCCAAACCTATCGATCAATGCGCACGCCGCCATTACCGGACGCTTCTTTGCCGTTGAAGGAACCGATCAGGCCCCTCAACCCGAATCGGGAAACCTGCCCGTTGCCCTGGCTGGCGTGTGTGTTGAGTTCGACGGACGCCAGGCTCCAATCCTGCGGGTCCGGCCGCAGGAAATCACGGTCATCGTACCTGTGCTCGAAAGCGCTCAGACGGCGGTCAAGGTTACAACCGGTTGTGGCACGGCGAACCCGGCTCATAGCGCGATCTATAACGCCGCCATACGGCCAGCGACGCCCGATTGGCAGTACGTAACCGCCGGTGAAGACGGGCGGCGCTCCATCCGCATGACCAATGAGGCCGGTGAAGTCTTAGCGTCCGCCAAGCCGGGAGAAAGCGTCAGGCTTTGGGGCACGGGTTTTGGAATAACCGATCCGCCGGCTGTCCCCGGCGCTAGGACCCAAGATCTCGCCAAGGTAGTAGGTCCGGTTGAGATCAAAATTGGTGACCGCGTCGTGTCCGCCGCCGACATCTTTTACCTGGGACTCGCGCCGGGGAATCCAGGCGTCTATGTGATCGTACTTCGTATTGCAGCCGACCTCGAAGAAGGTGATCATGCCCTGACGCTGCGGACCGGCGATGCCGTTACGCCGCCGGGCGTATTCATCCCTGTTAGAAAGTAGAGTGAGTTAATCTAAATACATTCCCCGATGTCAGTTTTTCTGCTCTTGGCTTTTTTCTTACAAAATCCCTCCGGTAGCGTGCGAGGGCGGGTGTCGGATCCTTCAGGAGCACCGGTCGCCGGGGCTGCCATTGCGGCGCATTCCGACAGCCTTCGGCGCGAGGCTCTCACGAATACTTCGGGCGGCTATTGGTTTCCCGATTTGCCCGCTGGCGTGTATACGGTTCAGGCCACCCGGTCCGGCTTCGCGCCGGTCGAGTCGCCTGGCGTCGAAGTAACAGCCGGCGGATCGCTTACGCGCGACTTTGCGCTCAACTTGGCCGGTCGCGCCGATGCCGTTACCGTCACCGTTTCAGCGCCGCTCGTAGATCTGACCAACGGCGAAGCGTCGCGAGTCCTCTCAGCGCTGGAATTGAAAAACATGGGCTTGGCCGGGCGCAACGCTTTCCTGGCGCTCGCCCTGCTACCGGGCGTCTCGGCGCGCGCGGGTTACTTTCAAGGCGACTTCCGGGGGTTCTCCCAATCCACCGGCGCCGTCCAAATCAACGGCCAACGCAAAGATACGACGCTGGTCACACTGGACGGCATCAATCACACCGAACCGCGCGCCATGACGCGCACCAACTCAAATCCCGGAATTGATTTCGTGGAAGAAGTTACTATTCTTACCACTCACTATGCCGCCGAGTACGGCCGCACCACTGGCGCGCAAGTCCACTATGTAACTCGCCGCGGCACGCGCGATTTTCATGCCGCTGCCTGGGAGTACTTACTTCACGACAAACTGACGGCGCCGCAGTTTGTGATCGGCGGCCGTCCCCGCACGCGTTATCACAACTTCGGGTGGACAGCTAGCGGACCCATTCGCCCACAACGGATCTTCTTCTTCGGAGGCCAGGAATTTCGCCGCCTCAGTGGGTTTGAGCAGCGCATCGTGACCGTACCCACAGCGCTAGAGCGTCAGCGGGATTTCTCACGCAGCGCCGTGCGCCCGGTGGATCCGCTGGCAGGCAACACGCCGTTTCCCGCCGATACGATTCCGGCCTCGCGCCTCAGCCCCTTCGGGCAATCCGTGTTACGAATCTATCCCGAACCCAACTGGACCGGTCTTGGTGGCAACTTCTACTCGCTTCGCCCGGCGCCGCAATTCCTGACCGACACGACCGCGCGCGTGGATTACCAGATTGCCAAACGCTGGCATCTCTATGGGCGCGCGCTTCACTCCAAGCAGGATGTTACTTCCGCCTTCAGCCAGACTGGCAATCAAATCCCTTTGTTCGAGATCAATCAGGCCCGCTATGGAAATAACTACACGCTAGCGTTGACTACCACACTCGATCCCCGCACCACCAACCAGTTACAGGCGGGCTATGCCGATTTTCGCGATCGCCTCAACATCGTGGACCAAGGCGCCAGCCGCAACCGCTTCGGGATGGAGAATATCGCCGAGTTTTTTTCGGGCAATCGCGAGAACCGGATTCCGGGCATCGCCATCGGCGGTTATGCGGCAATTTCCGGCTCCGGGCATCCCACCTTTGCCGCCACGCCCACTTACTCGGTCCGCGATAACCTCTCGCGCTTGGCTGGAGCGCATTCGCTCAAGGCCGGTGTCTACATCGAACTTCCCGGCGTGAACCAGATCAATCAGGCGGCCGACAACGGTAACTTCACCTTTGCCGCCTCGGCGTTCAACCCGCGCAATGCCCGCAACCCGCTCTCTGGCGCTTTGCTGGGTTACTACGATCAGTACGTTGAATCCACCAGCCCGGTGCAGACTCCGTACCGAACGCGCATGGTGGAGTTTTATGCGCAAGACGGCTGGAGGGCAAGGCGTAATCTATCGCTCGAATTCGGACTCCGTTATTCGATACTGCCACCATGGTGGAGCGCGTGGAACAACATCGCCGCGTTTCAGCCATCTGCCTTCGATCGCACGAAGGTACCGCGTGTCAATCCGAACGGTACGCTCGTGCCCGGATCCGGCGATCGTTTCAATGGCATCGTTCTCCCAGGCGAAGGTTGGCCTGATGCCGCGCGCGGCCGAGTCCCGATTGCCTCGACAGGCGAGTATGACCGGTTGTTTCGCGGACGCCCGCGCGGCCTGGTCGATACCAACCGCGGCAATTTTCAACCGCGCTTCAGTTTCGCGTGGGATCCGTTTTCGCGCGGACGCACGGCGATTCGGGGCGGCGGCGGCGTCTTTCACGGTCCACCAGCGCTCACGACCGGCGGCTTCCAACTGGGTGGGCTCGCGCCCTTCGTAGAGCAGGTTGCGCTGACCAATGGCGAAGCGGATAACCCGGCCGGCGGCATTCCATCGAACGCCGTTTTTCCGCTGGACGCAGCGGGGCTCCCAGAGCGTTCCAAGACGCCTACAATCTACAGCTATAGTTTCGGCATTCAGCAACAACTGCCCAGCCGGATTGTGTTGGACGCAAGTTATGCCGGCAACACCGGCCGTTACTTACCCCAGGTCCGGCAGTTGAATTTCATTCCCATCGATGTCCAACGTGCAAACACAGGCCGTGACATCCGCGATCTTTTGCCATATCCGGGGTTGCAGAGCATCGGCTATAACGAGACATCGTCGACCTCTTCTTACAACGCGCTTCAGGTCGCGGTCCACAAACGGATGACGCGCGGGCTGCAACTGCGCCTCGCGTACACACTAGCCAAGTCCATCGGTTACACCGCTGAGGCAAACTCGCCGCCGCCGCAAGATCCTGCCAACATTCGCGCGGACCGAAGCGAGCTGGAAGAAAGCCGCAGGCACGTCTTTGTGATCGCCCATCTGGTGGAGTTGCCCAAATTTCGCAGCCAGCCAGCCTGGCTTCGGGCCGTCGGCGCGGGATGGACATGGTCCGGCACGATCCTGGTCAGCGCCGGTCGCCGCTTCGACTTGAGCATCAACCCGGCAACCGGGCAAATCGCCACGCGGCCCGACGTTACCCGCGACCCCAATCTGGCGGCGGATCGGCGTTCGCTTGCGGCCTACTTCGACACTACAGCCCTTTCACGTCCGGCGGCGTTTGTCTATGGTAATGCGGGCCGGATGATCCTGCGCGGACCGGGCACATTGAACTACGACGCCTCGCTCGCCAAGCGTTTTGCCGTTAGTGAGCGGTTGGCACTCGAGGTACGCGCGGAGTTCTTCAATGCCTCCAACCACCCCAACCCGAATGGCTTGGTGACCCAGTTCGGCAACCGCGCCTTCGGGCAGGTGAACTCATTCGCCCCGCCCCGTTACGCACAGCTCAGCGGACGGGTGAATTGGTAATCGAGTAACAGTTCCTTTAACGTAACCAAAACGGTTCGGCGGCAAGTTTGTCCCGCTGCCACAGCCATCGCATCAATAGCAGGCTGCCCGCCAGTCCCCAGGGCCGCGTGATGATTACCGGCAACAGCATCAACGAATTCACCGCCAGAAAGGCTGCGAAGACAAGTAGCATGAGGCCGAACGATAATCCAATCCCCAAGCCTACGAATCGCCGCTTCACCCCCTCCCGGTGAACTGCTTTTGCCGCACTCCTCGCATGTGTAACCGGGGACCGTTTGCGACGTGATCCGGTGGCAGTTTTCGCAATAGGACTTGACTTGGCTCATTGCGGCTGTCCTTCCAGAGCGAGCTTCAGCCCGTCCGCCAACGTGCTCGCCGATCCATACCGAAGCGCGAAATCGAACTCACCGGCTGTCACGCCCGCCGGGATCGTGAGGTTGATCTGATAGAGTCCGGCGTAGATCATCCCCACATAGTCAAGCTGTGCGATCTGGCTGGCCCCGATTTCCACACCGTACTGATCAAGGTCTGTGACCGCCAACGGAACGGTGAGAGCGCGACCCAACGGCGGAGCAGTCACCGTGGGGCCGAGACCGGTGCCATACAACGTAATGATGTCGCCGGGCCGTGCAGGCCGAGACTCCGCGCCGGGGAAGGCGCCCACCGGAGCGACGAGCGTGCCGGTATTGGCAAAGTAGGCGACGGGGTATCGCTTGCCACTCGACGTTGTGATCGAGAACATCCCCGGCGCCGCGGATCGGTATTCGGCAATGAAGATCGTAGGGCCGCTAGCGCCAAAACGCACTTCCACCGGAATTGTTCCCGTAAATAAGTTCGGCGGGGTGAGGAAATTGATTTGCGTCGGACTGACATACACCGGATAGGTGTCCAGTCCGTTGACCCGAATCTGCGCTCCGATCAGTTCTTTGGGAAAGACGCCGCCGCGAACCTCGCTATCCCAGGTGGCGGTGCTGGCGCTGAGACCTGACCCTACCACCGAAACGAATGAGTTGGCGCTAATCAGGTTACCGAAGCTGGCGCCGTTCACGACCCCTCGCAAAAGCGGACGGGCGGCAGTGGACTGCGTATTCTGGACAACTGCGAATGTTAGGTTGCCGATAGTAATGACGCCCGCTCGCACGAGGGTTCCCGGGTTGGACGCCACAGAGAAATTCACCACGCCGTCTCCCTGACGGGTGGCTTCGCCCGTCAGGGTAATCCAGGGCATGCTGATGGTGATCGCCCACCGGCAGTCTGGCTGCGTCGTAACACGCACGGTACCGCTGGAGGCAGCGTCGGAAACCAGGGAAAGGCGCGTAGGCGACAACGTGAATGTGCATCCAGGCTGCGCTGCTGGCGGCACTGGCCCCGGCGGTTGCGGGATTCCCGGCTCGTTGCCGCTGGCCGCCTGGCGGATTGGAAATGTCCGCCCGCCGATGACCAGCTCAAGGTCGCGGGCCGGGCCTGTGTTTTGGCGCACTGTAACCGTGAGAGCGGCTGGGCCGCTGAGAAACGGCGCTCCAAACGGCGCGATCGTGAGCTCGCTGGCCGATTGGGCGCCGGGCTGCGCAGTCCAGGCACAAGACGCATCGGTGTTGACGGCTACGGTCAACACTCCGCCCGCGGCCGGCGCTGTCAACGCTGCTGGCGTCACCGAATATGTGCAAGACGGAAGCGCCTTGCCTACGCCGGCAGCCTTCCAAATCCGCGATTCGCCCGAGGATGAAAAGCCGTTGCCTTTACGGTCTTTCAGCCCCGTCGCTATAAAAAGGCTGCCCGCGCGGTCAAAGGCCAACGCCGTGATCTCGCCGCGGAACGTGTTGCTCGTCAGAATCCGCGTCCGCTGCCCCTGCCGGTTGATCCGCACGACGGTCGGGTTGTCGCAAATGGAACAATCGCTGGTATAGAAATTGCCTTCGCTGTCTATCGCGAAATCGTCGCTTTGCGCATCTTCCGGCATCGTTACGACACGCGTCAACTGGTTGCCTGCCAGGCGGTAGATGGAGCTGGCGCCAACCACGCTAGTCGTGTAGCCGCTGGCATATAACTGATCGTCCGGGCCGATCGCCATGTGCTTAACGGTGAACGACAATGGCATCTGAACAACGGTGGCAATGATACCGTCCGGGCCCACCCGGCGGATCCGCGAAGTGAAATCTTCCCAGATGTAGAGATTTCCTTTGCCATCGGCTGCAATGGCGCTTGGATCGGCCAATTGAGCCCGAATGGCCGGTCCGCCGTCGCCCGTTGAAAGCAGCGGCGGGTCGCCGAACCCCGTGTGGCAAACGCCCGCGTAGACCGTCAGATTCCGGCTGATGCAGTTCCTCAATCGGCTGTGTGAATAGAGGTTTCCCGCCAAGTCCGTCGTGATCTCGTTTGCCGACGGGACGTTCGTGCGAGCCGTGAGGCTTCCGGCCGCAGGCAGATTGAGCAGCATTCCATCGATCAGATGAGCCTGTACATTGCTGGTGATGTATAAAGCACCCGATGGTTGCGAGGCCAACCACACGGGATTCTGGAAGGCGTTCGAGATAGGTACGCCATTAAACGAGGCGGGCACCGTGCCCGGACCAACTACTGTAACCGCTGTTTGCGCCGCCGCCTGCGCGACACTGAGTGCCGCCAAAACCCATATCTTCATGCCGATCATACCTGGATTGCGGGAATCAAGCTCAGTTCTGCGGACTACCGCAAGCAAATTTCGTTCGCGACGTTCGGTATCAACCGTGGGACTGCCGGGCGGTCCTGAACGCAGATTGGCATGAAAACCGGTGACAGCCCTAGCAAAACTATATTTTCTACCCCATCAACAACTTCCGCGCCAATCCCCCCAAGCGCGTCATGGCCCCCCAGTTACACTGGCAGCGTCATGTCATCCAAACGCCGTCGCGCCGCCTCTCGTGCCAACGGGAAAAAGTCTCACGGGCCTGTTACTCCCGAAGGCAAAGCTCGCTCCGCCGCCAATGCCCCCGTCCGCCACGGCCTCGCCTCGCGCGAACGCGCCGCCCACGCCATCTGTCTCAGCAACGAAAACCCCGATGAGTTCATGCTCCTCTACGACGCCCTCGTCCAGGAGCACGCACCCGCCACCACCACCGAGTATCTAACCGTTCATGAAATGGCGGTCTGCCGCTGGCGCCTCCACCGCGCCTGGGCGATGGAATCCGCCCTCCTCGACAACCAAATGGATCACGACAGGGCCGCCCTCGACAAGACCTACGAGTTATTCGGCGAATCCACCCGCGCTGGTCTCGCCTTCCGCAAACTCACCGAGATTTCACCCTCTCTCCCTACCCTCTCGCGCTACGAAACTCGCCTAACCCGTCAATTTAAAAGTTGCGTGAAAAGCCTTGAGGACCTCCGCGCCGCACGCCAAAAACATACTTCGCCAGCAGAACCCAATCCCATAAATGAACACCTATACAATGACACTCAACTTCAACATTCCCAACCCGTCGCAGCCGCAGAGCCTGCTCCGCGCGCAACAACCGGACTCACTGTCGCTCCCCCTCAGGCAACACCCGAAATGGATGCCATTCGTCCAGTTATGCGGACGCACGCTTCTAATGACCAATCCGGAAGTCCGTGTCCCCTTCCTCGAGCTGCTTGACCAGGCCGACTTACTATGAGTAACAACGAACCGTCGCGGCTTGGCCTCGACATAGTAGCCTTCGCGCGCGACCGCCTCGGCTTTCACGCCGGGCCCGACCAGATACGCGCCCTCGATCCCTTCATTCGCCGGGGCCTTCTCAACTGTTGCCGCCAATGGGGAAAGTCGACTACCGTGTCTATCCGCGCCGTTCATCAGGCAGTCAACTACGCCGGTTCACTTACTATCGTTGCTTCGCCCTCCGCCCGTCAATCGGCAGAGTTCGTACGCAAAGCCGGTGGTTTCATCCGGCAACTCGGCTTGCCTCGACGCGGCGACGGCGATAACCCCATCTCACTAGCTCTGCCCAATGGCGCCCGCATTGTTGGCCTCCCCGGTCGTGAAGCTACCATCCGCGGTTTCTCCGGTGTTTCGCTCTTACTCATCGATGAAGCGTCGCGCGTGCCGGACGAACTCTATGATGCCGTCCGCCCCATGATCGCGACCAATGCCGACGCGGCGGTCTGGCTCATGTCCACGCCCAACGGTCGCCAGGGTTTCTTCTACGATGAATGGCAAAGCGGCGGACCTGCCTGGACCCGTGTCGAAATGCCCGCCACCGAATGCCCGCGCATCCGTCCCGAATACCTCGACGAAGAACGCCGCCGCATGACCGGTCAAACGTTCCGCCAGGAATACCTCTGCGAATTCGTTGCCGCTGATTACGCTTATTTCGACCCGGAAGCGATCGACGACGCATTTCTCCCATTCGAGGAAACGCCACGGCCATGACGATCGAGAAACCGGGCTCCACCTTTCATCTCGGGCTCGACCTTGGCCAGGCCTGTGACTATTCAGCCATCGCCATCGTTGAGCGTAACGTTGAACTCACCGGCACAATCGACCCGGTAACTTTCGTCCGCCACACGCGCACTCGCATCCTTGTGCGCCACCTCGAAAGGATACCCTTGCGCACGCCCTATCCGGACGTCGTGGCGCGCGTACAGGCGCTCACTCAGCGCTACCGGGATCGTAAGTTGCAAATTGTAATGGACGCCACCGGCGTGGGAGCCGCTGTCCGAGACATGATTGTGGAAGCGAGGCTAGCCGTGCCGATGTACGCCGTCACCATTACCGGTGGCCAACATGTCACCGTCGGCTACGGCTCCTATCATGTCCCGAGGCATGACTTACTGGCGAACGTGCGAGTGTTACTCGAAAAGCGAATGCTGAGGATAGCCGTCGCTGGCGAGGCCGCCGAAGCCCTGCGAGCCGAGTTACTCCGCTGGGGCCGCCGTTCTGCCCACGACGACCTTGTCTTCGCCGTCGCTCTGGCCTGTTGGAAGGCCGGCGGTCAACCTCTCTTCATAAACGCCCTTGCCCCCTTGCCGCTTTTGTTCCCCGAGATGGGCAAATGACTTGCACCGCCATCAAAAGGGGCCGATTGTACATTTGCCTGGGATTTAGGATAATCGCCCGATGCGCATTCTTGCTACAACGATCCTGCTGGCCACCTGCCTTCAGGCTCAGAACAACTCGACGGAAGCGGGCCGCTTCCACGTCGAACACCCGACCCTGCACAACCTGGGGTTTGAATGGGCGATCAAAGGAGACGCCAATCGTAACGCCAATGTGACTGCGCAGTATCGTGCGGCCGGAGAGACCGCCTGGCGCAATGCTCTCCCGCTGGTCCGTATCGGCGGCGAGAATGTCTACCGGCGGCGCGAGAACCTCGACTATACAGTGCCCGAAGGTTTCGCTGGCTCCATCCTCAACCTACAGCCCGGCACAGAATACGAGTGCAAGTTGCAGATGACGGACCCCGACGGAACCTCCGGCGAAACCGCCCACACTGTCAAGGTGAAGACCCGCGTTGAACCGCAGCCCTACCAGTCGGGCCGCATGCTCCACGTCTATCCAGCCGACTACCAGGGGTCCCGGCAAGAGCCAAGTTTCACGGGAATCCTTCAGGCGTACTATGGCGCGGGGCTGGGCGACTGGTCCGTCGTGTGGGAGCGCCGCGCTCAGGCTGGCGACACGCTGCTGGTCCACACCGGACTCTACAAGCCCGAACGCCTGAACTATGTGGACCCGATGATGGCGCCGTTCGACGGTTCGATGTCGCTCACACTGAAAGGCACCGCCGAGAAGCCGATCACGATCAAGGCCGCCGGTGACGGTGAAGTGATTTTCGATGGCGACGGCAATCATCGCCTTTTCGACGTGATGGCTTCGCGTTATCACATCTTCGACGGCATCACGATTCGCAACACCGACGTCGGCATCTTCGCGGGCCAGAAGGAAGTCACCGGCGCGGTCGGCCTCGCGGTGAAGAACTGCCGCTTTGAAAATGTGGGTTTCGGCATCTGGACTGAGTTTGCCGGCTCCAGCGACTTCTACATCGCCGACAATCTCATCCTCGGCCGCGACGATCGCTTCCGTCTGGTCGGTTGGGGCGGTCCCTCGCGCTATCCCGGCGGCCCGTCGTGGGCCAGCCCCGGCCCCTTTGGGTCGCATGAGATGAAGAGTTACTACGGCGTGAAAGTGTACGGGCAGGGCCACGTGATCGCTCACAACGCGATTGCCTATTTCCACGACGCCATTTCGATCTCGACTTACGGCACGCCCGAGCGGGACCCGGACCTCCGCGCGTCCGCCATCGACATCTACAACAACGACATGCATATGTTGGGTGACGATTATATTGAGACCGATGGCGGCGTTCACAACATCCGCGTGTGGAACAATCGCGGCGTGAACTCGGCGCACGGCGGGTATAGCTCACAGCCCGTTTTCGGCGGCCCCGCTTACTTCATCCGCAACATCCTCTACCACACGCCCAGCGGCGTGGCCTTCAAATTTTCGGGTAAGCCCGCCGGGCTCTTTGTCTATCACAACACGATCATTGGCGAACATCTGGTGGGCGATCCGTCGTCCAACATGCACTACCGCAATAACCTGTATCTGGGCCGCGATACGCCAAGCCGTGGAATCTTGCGCCTGGCCAATGCGAACGATACTTACAGCACCGATTACAACGGGTACCGCCCCAACAAAAACGTCAAGGACCAATATCTCTTCCTCGGACCCAGGAAAGGCCAGAAGCTCTATGAACCGAAGTCGGAGGACTGGCAGGCTTTCGAAACCCTGGCGGCCTTCCGCGACACCACCGGCCAGGAAAAGCACGGCGTAGAAGTGGACTTTGACATCTTTGAGAAACTGACTCCACCCGACCCGGATAAACGTCACGCCGTCTATCACGCCATGGATCTGAACTTCAAACTGAAGCCAGGCTCCAAGGCGGTCGACGCGGGCGTCGCGATTCCCACTGTGAACGAGGATTTCACGGGGCGAGCGCCAGACCTGGGAGCGTTGGAAATCGGTAAGCCGTCTCCGCACTACGGCCCCCGCTGGCTGACGTGGCAGCCGTTTTATCGGTAAAAAATACTTGTAACGCCCGCGCGGAAGGAAACACTAAAGGTTCATTATGCAGGAGCACTCGAGAGTACCGAAGCTTGTTGCCCGGGCCGCAGAGACGGCTGCGGAAATTGTAGGCAAATCGAAAGCCAAAGGCGCCGGCAAGCTGGCGCTCAAGGAAGACCTGCTGAAGGCCCAGCGGTCGGCCAAGCGGGCTTCGCTCGATGAGCCCTTCCTGCCGCGCGACCGGGCGAGCGCGTTGATCCAGGCCGCGATGGACAAGCGTGTGCGCGCGGGCAGCGTCGCCGACGCCCGGCTGGGGTTGGCCGGGAACGAGTTTATGTTCAGCAACGCCGACCCGCTCTGGGCCACCGTGCTGGGCGGACTGATTAAGAAGTGGCTCACGCCCGACGCCAAATTCATCGACAAGGCATCGGCTACGGCCCCGATTCCCTTCGAAAACAAAACGACGGTCGCGCTGTTTTCCGATTGGGGCACCGGCCGCCCCCCTGCGCTCGCCGTGCGCGATCAGATCGCCAAGCGGAAGGCCGACTACATGATTCATCTGGGCGACATCTACTACGCCGGGCAGGAAGATGAAGTCGACGCGCGCTTTATTAATATCCTTCCCAAGTCTCCCAACCTCAAGCGCAGATTCGCCCTCAATGGGAATCATGAGATGTACGGCGGCGGCCACGGCTACTTCGAAAAGGTGCTACCCAAGTTCGGACAGCCAGCCAGTTACTTCTGCCTGGTCAACGACAACTGGCGCATTATCGGTCTCGACACCGCCTACAAAGACCAGGATCTCAAGGACCCGCAGCTCGATTGGCTCAAGGACTTGGTGGCGCCCGCCGACGGGAGAAAGAACATCGTTCTTTCGCACCACCAGTTGTTTTCTTGTTTTGAAGACGTGAACGCCCGGCTGCTCAAGAAGGTCGGCCCGCTTCTCGACACCGGCAAAATACACGCCTGGTTCTGGGGGCACGAGCATAGCCATATCGTCTACAAGAAACATCGCGGCGTGCTCGCCCGGTGTATCGGACACGGAGCCATCCCGTCTTTCCCGCCGGGCAAAGACTTCAAGCACCCGGAGTTCAAAGTGCAATTTGTCAACCGCCGGCTCCGCGAGGACAGCCTGCAGGGCGTGAACGGTTTCGCGGCGCTCAAGCTGGATGGCCCAGACTTGACAGTCGAGTACCTGGACGAAGACGGTGTCGTCCCGTTCAGCGAAAACCTGTAGCGCGCCCCGGGCTATTTCGGCTGCGGCACGATCCGTAGGTACGGCTTCGGCGCCTTCCATCCGCCTGGATATTTCTGCCGCGCTTCCTCGTCCGAAACCGAGCCGGCGATGATCACGTCTTCGCCTGGCTGCCAGTTGGCCGGCGTGGCGACTTTGTGAGCGGCGCTGAGCTGCATGGAATCCAGCACGCGCAGCACTTCGTTGAAATTGCGCCCCGTGGTCATCGGGTAAATGAGCATCAGCTTGATCCTCTTATCGGGACCGACGACGAAGACGGTGCGGACCGTCGCGTTGTTGGCCGCCGTGCGCCCGTCCGACGTCACGCCTGCGTCGGCGGGCAACATGTCGTAGAGCTTCGCCACTTTTAATTCCGGATCGCCAATCATCGGGTACGTGACGCGATGCCCTTGTGTTTCCTCGATGTCGCCGGCCCACTTGCCGTGGCTCGCGACAGGATCCACGCTCAATCCGATTACCTTGCAGTTGCGCTTGGCGAACTCACCCGCCAGACCAGCCATGGCGCCGAGTTCAGTAGTACAAACGGGTGTGAAATCCTTCGGATGTGAGAACAGGATGGCCCAACTATCGCCGATCCATTCGTGGAATCTTATGGTCCCTTGCGTAGTCTCCGCTTCGAAATCGGGAGCCTCGTCATTGATGCGAAGGTTCATGTTTCGTCTCCTGAATTCACTATAGTTCACGAGATGCCCCGTCGTCTGATAAACTGGTTCGATGGCTACTAAGCCCGCCTACGCTACCAGTGCGCAAGTTGAACACGTTAAGTTCGGTCTCGGCACGGTGCTGTCCTGCAATGAAGAGTATGTCGTGATCAAGTTTGACGACCATGGCGAGAAGAAATTCGTCGCCCAGATCGTGCTGCCTAACTTGAAGAAGAGCGACCGGCAACCGCCGGCCGAGAAGAAGTCGCGCGCCAAAAAGAAGGTGGCGGCCCCCGTGGCTCCTCCTGCCGCTGCCGCGCCTGTCGCATAACAAACCCACATCTTTTCGGGGCTCCGCGCTTAGCCGTCAACGCGCGATTGCCAGTAATCGCGTTCATTCATTGATTTCTGCCGCCAAGGGGCTGTCGGCCCGTCCCTACTCCACATTGGCGGAGTTGAAAGCGCCCAGGCTGAGTTGTTCAACTCTTCGGGGAAGAGCGTCGGCCGCCATTTTGCAGCCCGCCGTGCCTGATAACGCTCCACCGTTCGGTCTGGTGTTCTACAATCAAAGACGAAATGTGGCGGCTTCCAGCGATGTTGCTTGGTTGCGTGGCGCTCGGCGTCCCGCAAACCCCTGCGCCCGAAACTTTCATCGAGACCTACTGCATTGGCTGCCACAACCAGCGCCTTCGCACAGCCGGAGTGGCGCTCGATTCGGGGGCCGTCGGGGCTGAGACGAAAGAGCGAGTCATCGCTCGGCTGCATGCAGGCTCAATGCCGCCGCCGGGCGCGCCCCGGCCCAGCGCAGCCACGTACCGATCGGTAGCGGCCGCGCTTGAAACTGAGCTTGACCGCGCCTGGGCCGCCAAACCGAATCCAGGCCGGATCAGCGCCGTGCATCGCATGAATCGCGCGCAATACAACAACGCAATCCGAGACCTGTTCGCGCTCGACATTGATGTGAAGCCACTTCTTCCGGGCGACGAGACTGCCGACGGAAGCTTCGATAATTTCGCCGACGTCCTGACGATCTCCACCGCGCACCTGGAGCGTTATCTCTCGGTCGCGCGCCAGGTCACTCGACTCGCGACCGGTCTGCCGCCCGCCAGCCCGCGCGTGGAAACCTTCGAGATTCCGCTGCATCTGCTGCAGGAGGATCGGCAAAGCGAGAATCTGCCGATCGGCTCGCGCGGCGGCTTGGCGATTCGCCACAACTTCCCGGTGGATGGCGAATACACCATCAAGGTCCGCCTCCAGCGCCAGTATCAGGGCTATCTCAAGGGTATGGGTTGGCCGCAGCAACTCGACGTGCGTTTGGATGGCAAGCTGCTCAAGCGGTTCACGGTGGGGGGCGGAGCCAAGGAAAGCCGCGCCGCTGGAGCGAGCTATGCCGGCGACGGCGAACCCGGTTACGCAGGCGCGCCGGAATGGGAAACCTACATGCAAACGGGCGGCGATGCCGGGCTCGAAGTGCGCGTGCCAGTGAACGCCGGGCCTCACGTCGCGGGCGTCGCGTTCGTGCGAGAGATCTTTGAGCCCGAGGGCCTTCCCCAGCCGCTGCAACGCGGGCGCGTGATCGCCAATGACGAAGTGCACATGGCGCATGCCAACGTGGGCTCGGTGCAGATCGCAGGGCCATACCGCCCCACCGGACCGGCCAAAGATGCGCCCAGCCGCCGCGCGATTTTCATTTGCCAAACCGAAGACCGCGCTTGCGCCCAGAAGATCCTGGCCAACGTGGCGCGCCGCGCCTACCGTCGGCCCGCGACGAAAGCCGACATCGATACCTTGCTCAGCTTTTTCGACCAAGGGGGAGACAGCTTCGACGCGCGGATTCAGTTCGCGCTCGAACGTATGTTGGTCGATCCCGATTTTCTACTGCAAGTCCATCGGAATCCCGCCGCGCTCAGCGACCTTGAAATCGCTTCACGCCTGTCCTTCTTTCTCTGGGGCAGCATTCCGGACGAGAGACTGCTGACGCTAGCCGAAGGCGGACAACTCACCGCGCCCGGGAACCTCGAAAAAGAAGCGCGGCGTCTGCTGGCCGATCCGCGCGCCATCCGGTCGTTAGTGGACGAGTTCGCCGCGCAATGGCTCAACCTCCGGCGGCTCGAAGAAGTTGTTGTCGATCCGATCAAGTTCCCGCGTTACGACCTAAGTCTGCTGGAAGCGTTTAAAACAGAAACCGAAATGTTCGTGGCCAGCACCTTGCGGGAAGATCGGAGCGTTTCCGGTCTCCTGGACTCCAACTACACCTTCGCCAACGAGCGGCTGGCCAAGCACTACGGAATCCCCGGCATCTACGGCAGCCGTTTTCGCCGGGTCGCGTTACCCGATCGCACGCAGCGTGGCGGCCTCCTCGCGCACGGCGCGCTGTTGGTTACGACCTCGTACCCGGACCGCACGTCGCCCGTCCTGCGCGGCAAGTGGCTCTTGAACAACATCCTCGGGTTGCCCGTGCCGCCGCCGCCACCGGGCGTGGATACAAATCTCGACGCCAAACCCGGCGCTCTGAAGTTGTCGATGCGCGAGCGGCTGGCCGAGCATCGCCGCAACCCCGCCTGCAATAGCTGCCACGTCGCGATTGATCCGTTAGGCTTCGCGCTGGAAAATTTCGACGTGATCGGCGCCTGGCGCAGCGTCGATGAATCCGGCCGCCCCGTGGATTCCAAGGGTGCGACTCTCAGCGGAGCGAATATCGAAGGCCTCGCCGGGTTGCGAACGCTGCTGCTGGCAGAGCCGGAGCGGTTCCCGCGCACCGTGACTGAGAAGCTGATGTCGTATGCCTTGGGCCGCCGCCTGGAATTTACCGATCAACCCGCTGTGCGTCAAATCGTCAGGGAAGCGGCGGCCGGCAAGTATCGATGGTCGGCAATCGTGGCCGGCATCGTGCGAAGCCCCGCCTTCTCGATGCGCTCCACAGTGATAAACTCGGGTCAACTTCCATGAAGCCATTTCACGCCAAGCCATTTCACGCCAAATCGCTGCCTCGCCGCACTGTCCTGCGCGGCCTCGGCGCTTCGGTTGGTTTGCCGTTCCTCGATGCCATGCTTCCCGCCGCCGCGCGCGCCGCCAGCATCGCAAAGCCCGCGCATCGCTTTCAAGCTTTCTACGTGCCGAACGGCATGGCGATGGAATACTGGTCGCCCAAGGCCGAAGGGCGCGGCTTCGAACTCACCCCGATTCTAGAGCCCTTGGCTGAGTATCGAAACCAGATGCTGGTGCTCTCGGGGATCAAAGCGAACTGGAACTACATCCACGCCGGTGCGTCCGGCTCCTTCTTAACCGGTACGATTCGCGGCGGCCGTAATGAAGTGGAGATCGTCGCGGACGTGTCGATGGATCAACTGCTGGCCCGGCACTTCGCGAAAGAAACGCAAGTGGCCTCGCTCGAACTCGCCATCGATCCGCCGGCCAACGCAGGCGCCTGCACCGGAAATCTCAGTTGCGTCTATACTCACACGCTCTCCTGGCGCAGCCCTACGCAGCCGTTGCCGATGGAGTGGAATCCACGCGCGGTGTTTGAGAAATTGTTCGGCGATACCGGCAGTACCGAACGCGCCGCGCGAGAGACGCGCTTACGGCAACACAAGAGCATCCTCGATTCGGTGAGCGGCAAGCTGAACAGCCTCAAACGCGAACTCGGCGCGGGCGATCAGACCAAGGTCGATGAGTATGCCGAAGCGATTCGCGACGTCGAGCGCCGCGTGCAGCGCGCCGAGTCGCAACGCGCCGTTGAACTGCCCGCGATGGAACAACCGCAGGGCGCGCCAGCCGTGTTTGAGGAGCACTTGGCGTTAATGCTCGATTTGCAGGTGCTCGCGTTGCAGTCCGATTTGACGCGCGTCATCTCATTCATGTTGAGCAAGGAGCAAAGCGCGCGGCCCTATCCACAGATCGGCGTGCCGGAAGCGCATCATCCGCTGTCGCACCATAACGACATGCCGGAACTGATCGCGCAGATGTCGAAGATCAACCGGTATCACACGCAGTTGTTCGCGCAGTATTTGGCGAAGCTGCGGGCGACGCCGGATGGCGACGGTTCGCTGCTCGATCACATGACAATCCTCTACGGGTCCGGCATTTCCAATAGCCAGAAACATTCGGGCGATAACTTGCCGCTCCTGATTCTCGGCGGCGGCGCAGGCAAGCTGAAGGGCGGGCGGCATCTGAAATATGCGGGCCAACCGACGATGGCGAATCTGCTGGTCACCTTAATGGACAAGCTGGACGTACCAGTGGAGCGGCTTGGCGGCAGCACCGGGCGGCTCCCGCTCGATACGCTGCCAGGGGTGTGACGGTGTTTCGGGCCGCATCTTTCACGATGCTCTTCGCGCTCGCTCTGGCCGCAGCCGAGTCAGGCGACGGCTCCACTCCGCTGCTTGAAGCGAGTCACCGTGACGATCTCGTGGCCGCCACCCAACTGATTCGCGCCGGCGCCGCAGTCAACGCCGCTAACGACCTCGGCGCAACCCCATTATGGGCCGCCTGCGAGAACGGCAGTCCCGCGATGGTGCGCCTGCTGCTCGGAGCCGGAGCGAATCCGAATCTGGCGATGTTGCAAGGTGAAACGCCGTTGATGATGGCGGCGCGCTCGGGCAATGCGGGCATCGTCGAGTTACTGCTCACCAAAGGTGCGAAGCCGAATGCGCGCGGCCCGCGCGGCCAAACGGCGCTGATGTGGGCAGCCGGACAAAAGCACTCGGACGTCACGCGGGTGTTAGTCGCGCACGGCGCAGACATCCATCTGCGCACCGAAACCTGGAAGCAAATGATGGCCGTCCCGCCGCACGGGCATCCGGAGTACAACCGCGAAATCCCGCATGGCCACGATACGGCGTTGCTGTTCGCCGCGCGCTCGGGCGATCTTGCATCCGCAAAAATCCTGGTGGCTGCAGGCGCGAAGGTGAACGATGCCGACGCCTGGGGCGTGACTGCGACCACCTTGGCCGCGCATTCCGGCTATCGCGATCTGGTTGAGTTCCTGCTGGAGAAAGGCGCCGATCCAAATCTCGCCGACGCCGGCTTCACGGCGCTGCACAACGCGATCATGCACCGCGACGAAACTATGGCCGCCGCGCTTCTGTCGCATGGCGCAAATCCCAACACGCCGCTCCGCACCTGGACGCCGACCCGCCGTTCTTCCCGCGATTTTCATTACCCGCCGGTGCTGATCGGCGCAACGCCATTCTGGCTCGCCGCCCGTTTCACGCAACCCGGCATGATGCGGCTGCTGGTGAAACACGGGGCCGATCCCAAGTTCGTTCATCGTTCTAACTACCTGATCGATACCTTCGAGCCTCGCACAGCATCGACCACGGCATTGCTGGCGGCGCTTGGGATGGGCGGCGGCATGGCTTGGGTCCAACCGCCAACCGAAGGGCGCGAGGCCGCAGCGCTTGAGACCGTCAAGCTCGCCGTCGAACTGGGCTCCGATGTAAATGCCGCAAACGCCGAAGGCCGTACACCGTTAGCTGCGGCGAAGGCTCTTCGCTACGAAACGGTAGTGAAGTTTCTTCTCGAACACGGCGCCGCGTCTAACTAAGCGGCCCGCTGCTCAGTCGAGGCTTGCAGCCGCCATGTCTCCAATAGCGCGGCCAGTTGTGCCGCCTTCATCCCGTTGGTGTTAATGAACGACACGCGCATTTCGCGTCGCCCGCTGCTTGCCGCGGGCCTTGGCCTCGCGCTTCAAGCTCAACCAACTCCCATCGGGCCCATCACCGCGGCCCAGGTTATCGAGCGGATCAAATCCAACGTCGGCGTGCCGTGGCGCCAGCAGACCGTGGATAACCTCATTGCAGGCGCGCCCACGACGCCGGTGAAGGGCATCGCCACCACCATGATGGCCACTCTCGACGTGCTCCAACGCGCTTCTGCGGCGGGGAAGAACATGGTGATCACGCACGAGTCCACCTTCTTCTCGCACCAGGACAACATCGAGCAGTTACGCCAGGACAAGACCTATCTCTACAAGCTCGACTTCATCGAAAAGAACAACATGTTCGTGTTCCATTTTCACGACCACTGGCATGCCCGCAAGCCGGACGGGATCGCAACAGGCATGATGCAGGACCTTGGCTGGGGAAAATACGCCGTCCCGGAGAACCCGCGCCGCTACACCTTCCCCGGCATCCCCTTGGCCCGCTTCGCTCAGGACATCGAGGCGAAGCTGAAGATCCGGACCATGCGTGTGCTGGGCGACCCGAAAATGCCGGTCAACCACGTCGCCACCAGTTGGGGTTTCACTAACCCAACTTTCGCAGTTAAGCCCATTTGAGACCAGGAGTCCCTTTGTTTTCAACAAAGGGACTCCCCTGGAGTTTCTACATTTTTTCAGGCCGCCGCAGCTTGAACCAGAACTTTCTCGGTGATTTCGAAGCCGAATGGTTCGAGCAATGTAGGTAGTTGA
>JAYUSQ010000141.1:0-5763 GCA_043755595.1 Acidobacteriota bacterium
CCGCGCGCGCGGAGATCCTGGAAGGCAAGGGACTGCGCACCGTCGAAGACCTGCTCTTCTACCCGCCGTTTCGCTACGAAGACCGATCCGGCATCAAGCCGATGAAGTCGCTTACGCCAGGCGAAACCGCAACGGTCCTGTGCCAGGTGCATACCGTCCGCGCGTCGCGCTTTCAGGCGCGAAACCTTGGTTTATTCGAAGTCGCGTTCACCGATCGCGCGGGCGGCAAGCTCACCGGCAAGTGGTTTCACGGCGGCTATCTCGCCAACGTACTGGTGCCCGGCATGAACGTCGCGCTGTTCGGCAAAGTGGAGCTCGACAGTTACACGCGCGGACTGGCGATGATGCACCCTGAGTTCGAAGTCATCCCGGAAACGGGTGGCGACGAGCCGGACTCCGCGCTCCACACCGGTCGCGTAGTACCGATCTACGAAGCTGCCGGCAACATCACTACGCGCGTGTTTCGCGCGCTCACGCATCGCATCATCGAGGGGATCTCGCCCGCGCCGGAAGACCCATTGCCGGTCGCGATTCGAGAGCGGCTGAAGCTGCTCGACTATTGGGAAGCCGTGCGCGCGGTCCACTTCCCGCCGCCTGAGTCCGACATCGCCAGGCTGAACGCCTTCCGCTCGCCGGGCCACTGGCGCCTGATTTTTGAAGAATTTTTCTGGCTCGAAGTTGGACTGGCGCTCAAACGCGCAAAGGCTCGGCAAGCGCGCGGCATCCAGTTCGAGTTGAACGAGCGCATCCGCGAACAGATCAAAGCGATGCTCCCTTTCCGTCCGACGGGCGCGCAAAAGCGAGTGCTGAAAGAGATCGCCGATGACATGGCGTCGCCGTTCCCGATGAGCCGCTTATTGCAGGGCGACGTCGGTAGCGGCAAGACGCTGGTGGCCGCCGAAGCCGCAATTATCGCCATTGAAAATGGCTATCAGACCGCACTGATCGCGCCCACGGAAATCCTCGCGACGCAACATTACTTCACGATCAAGCGGCTCTTTGACAAGATCGGCTACGTGACGGTGCTGCTGGTGGGTTCTCAGACCGCGGGCGAGAAGAAAGCGATCAAAAGGCTGGTGCAGGCGGGCCTGACGCCCATGGTGATCGGCACGCACGCGCTGCTGGAAGAGAACGTGGAGTTCGCCAAGCTGGGCTTGGTGATCATCGATGAGCAGCATCGCTTCGGCGTGATGCAGCGGCGGCGTCTGCAGGAAAAGGGCGCGTCACCGGACGTACTGGTGATGACCGCAACGCCCATCCCGCGCACGCTCGCGTTGACCGTTTACGGCGACCTGGACACCTCGATCATCGACGAAATGCCGCCGGGCCGCAAGCCGATTTCCACTCGTCACGTAACCGAAGAGCGGATCGAGCAGGTCTACACTTTCCTCCGCCAGCAAGTGAATGAGGGACGGCAAGTCTACGTGGTCTGCCCGTTGATTGAAGAGTCTGAGACGCAGCAGATGAAGGCCGCCGAAAAGATTCACGAAGAGTTGTCGACGAGGATTTTCCCGGAGCTGCAAGTTGGGCTTTTGCACGGTCGCCTGAAGCCTTCGGAAAAGGAAGAAACGATCGGCCGCTTCCAACGGGGCGAGGTACACATCCTGGTCGCGACCACGGTGATCGAAGTCGGTGTCGACATCCCGAACGCCACCGTGATGTTGATCGAGCAGGCCGAGCGTTTCGGCTTGGCGCAACTGCATCAACTGCGCGGCCGCGTGGGCCGTGGCGCCCACCAAAGCTACTGCATCTTGTCCACGGGCAAGCTCACCGAAGCGGGGCAGGAGCGGATCCGCGCCATGGTGGAATCGAACGACGGATTCTACCTGGCCGAGATGGATTTGAAACTGCGCGGACCAGGCGAGTTCTTCGGAACCAAACAATCGGGCATGCCGGCCCTCCGCATCGCCAATATCATTCGCGACCGTGAGTTGCTTGAAATCGCCCGCAGTGAGGCGATGAGCCTGGTGCAGAATCCATCATCCGAAGAAGAACTGCGCCGTTGCGTACAGTTCATTCGCGAACACTGGCAGCGGCGTTATGGCCTGATCGAAGTGGGGTGAAATCACGATGCGAGTGATTGGCGGAGAATTTCGCAGCCGGCCATTGCAGAGCCCGCAAGGCATGGCGACACGGCCCACGCCGGACCGCCTGCGCGAGTCGCTGTTCAACATCCTGTCGCCGCGAATCCACGGCGCGGTGTTCGTCGACGCCTACGCCGGTTGTGGCTCGGTAGGCATCGAAGCGCTCAGCCGCGGCGCGAGCAAAGCGATCTTCATCGAGCGCAACAAAGCCAACGTGGCCCTGATTCGCACGAACCTCGCATCGCTGGGCGCTTTGGACCGCGCGCGCGTGATTCATGGCGGCGTGACGACGTATCTGGGCAACCTCGCCGCCGACATCTATTTTCTCGACCCGCCGTACGAAAATGTCGAGGAGTACGAAGCGGCGCTCCGCCTGCTGGAATCGCGAGCCGGCGCCACGATCGTCGCCCAACATAACAGCCGCGAAAAACTAGGGGACGAATACGGGGCCCTGCGGCGAACCCGCGTCCTGAAGCAAGGCGACAACAGCCTGAGCTTCTACGAAACGTTATGCCCAGACTCTTAAGAATTGCGCCGGAGCTTCCGGTGGCCGGCGTTCGAGCGGCGCTCGCCTACTAAGAAGCAAAGTTGGGATTTCACCTAGTGATGACGATGCCGGACGGGGATTGCGCGATCATTGAACGCGATGGCGTCGGAATTCACCTGTTCACCGCAGTCGGCGCGAATGTGACTCCCGTGGGCATTCACGTCTTCACCGAAGGACTCGACGGCTTGTTCATCGAATTGCAGCGACGGGGCGCAATCGTGAAGCAGGGCATCGTTCGCCAGCCCTGGGGCAACCGGGATTTCCGCGTGGTTGACGAGAGCGGTAACGAACTCAAGTTCGCTGAGGCGCTCGACGGCGAGTGATCGCGCGGGTGTAAAATATGTGGCTGCCAGAGGTAGCCAGACACCCATGCCGACCGTCGCCCAAAAAGTTTCCGCCGCGCGCGCCACCGCAGCCGCCATGGCAAGCGCGCCCATCACCGGACGCCTGCTATCGCTCGACGTCTTCCGCGGCCTCACGATGTTCGCCATGGTGATGGTGAACAACCAGCGCGAAGGCTCGTACGCGCCGCTCCGCCACGCCGCATGGGACGGCCTCACCTTTACCGATCTCGTCTTTCCCTTCTTCCTCTGGATCGTCGGCGTTGCCTTCACGTTCTCCACCGCGCGCCGGATGGAGCAGGGCGAGAGTCGCGCCACGCTGCTCAAACATGCCGCCAAGCGCGCCGCCATCATTTGGGGCATCGGCCTGCTGATGAACGGCTTCCCCTATTACAATCTCTCGACGCTGCGGATTCCCGGCGTGTTGCCGCGCATCGCCATCTGTTACTTCTTCGCCTCGCTGATCTTCCTCTACACCGATCTGCGCGGCCGTATCATGTGGACCGTCGGGCTGATGCTCGCCTACTTCGTGCTGATGCATCCCGGCGGCTATCAGATCGATTCCAACCTCTCAGACCGGCTGGACCGCTTTCTCTTGACCGGCCATCTCTATCGCCCCACGCGCGATCCCGAAGGTACGATTTCCACGCTCACCGCCATCGTCACCTGCCTCTTCGGAATTCTCACGGGCCACGTGTTGCGTGCGCGAATGACCACGCTCGCGCGCATGATGTGGATGCTCGGCGGAGGCGCAATCCTGCTGGTGCTGGGTCTCGCGCTCGATCCGTTCCAGGCCATCAACAAGAACTTGTGGACCAACACCTACACGTTGGCGGCCGCCGGTTGGGCGACGCTCGTCTTCAGCATCGTCTATTGGATTTGCGACGTGAACAAACTCGGCGGACGTTGGTCGCAACCCTTCGTCTGGCTGGGAATGAACGCAATCGCCGTCTACATTTTCCACGGGCTGCTGGAAGATCTCGCGGCGATGAGCGGGCTGCGCGTGAGCGTATTTGACGCCTTCGCCAAGTTTCTCCACACACCGAACGCCGCGCTGGCCTACTCGCTGGTACACGTGGCGGCAAGTCTGACCTTCGCTTGGTTCCTCTATCGGCGCCGCTGGTTCTTGAAGTTTTGAAAATCCACAGGCTATCAACAATTGACAACTATTGTTATGCCCTGTACCGTGGAATTATGAACGTCCACCTTGGCGCCGCATTCGATAAATTCGTCGCTGGTCTGTTGAAGGGCGGCTACTATCAGACCCAAAGCGAAGTCCTGCGGGAAGGCCTGCGGATGCTCAAGGAACGGGAAGATCTGAAGCGCTTGCGCCTGACGGAACTTCGAAAAGAGATCGCCGTAGGAGTCGAGCAAGCAGACCGCGGGGAGTTCGTGGATGGACCGGCGGCCTTCGCGAAACTCCGCAAACGTAGCGCCCAGCGGAAGATTCGATCCAAATCGTGAAGAAGAAATCGTTCGTCCTCACACTGCGCGCTGAGCAGGATATTGAGGAGATCTGGGACTACATTGCGGCAGACAACATCGACGCGGCAGACCGCGTGTTGAAGTCTCTCGAAACCGGTATCGCCCGGCTCGCGAAGAGGCCAGGTATCGGCCATATGCGGGAAGATCTGGCCGATCGCCGCCATCGTTTCTATCTGGTCTATTCCTACCTGATCGTCTACCGCATCGCGACAAAGCCGCTTCAAATCATCCGGATCCTCCATGCCGCGCGGGACGTGCAAAGTGTTCTCCGGCTTCCGGTGGACGAGTAGATTCAAGGACCTGGATAAACGAGCCCTTGTACATAGACCCGCTGTCCTCGGCTCTAAGGCGGATTTTCGGTCAGGTCACGGAAACTCGGGTCCATTTTCACGGCGATGCACAACCGGTAAAAACTCCCTCGCAGCGTCAAGCCAAACTCGGACCAACTGCAAGAGTGCTAGACTTACGAGTGCTTTTGGCAGTACGCGTGTCTTTCAGTCCAGGCAACGCTGAGCCCAAAGGCTTTTCTTTTTAAAGTCGGCCCTGTCTTGCGCGATCAGGTGCGACCATACCTTAGCGATTTGCCGAAGCCTTCATCTGGCAGCGCCAATGCGCGGGAATCCGATCAATCGCTAGTGATGATCGGAATAAAGCTGGCTCGCAATCGCATCGGCCCATAGGTAGCGGATAGGTCCCGGGGCAACTCCTGCCGACTCTGCTAACCGGGTGCCTTGCTCCGATATACGCGTCATGGTCCCGGCAAGTTCGGTGTGCAACACCTGCCAGATCTCATATGCCATTTCAGAGTGCATATGCTCACGATAAAGCTTAAGTTCCTGTTTAGCCTTGCGAAAGTTGTCGCCGTGCTTATGCACAAGGTGCGTCCAAATAGTGCGTACGTTTGCCACCCAACAATATTGAGGATTCATCATACACGATGCTTCGGAGCCGACACCAATCTGAAAATAGCGAAGTTTAGCTCCACGGATAAGGCTTGGCACATCGTGAGCATTCGTAACGCTCAGGAAATCTTGAGCTACGGAGCACAAGCGTTGCTCAACTTGTGAATTCTCCGCGAGTATTTTTGGCCCGATACCGTGCTCCGACGCACTATAGTTTCCGGCGGGATTGCCGATGCCCAACAGCAGTTCTGTAAACTCCGTGGTCCGATCAAGACGAAAGAGTTCCAACAATCTGGCGTGAGTCAGCGCTCTAGTACTACTGTGTTATAAAATATTCAAGCTGAAGGACTTGGCAAACTCCGCGATATCATCGGTCTGGAATGGCTGTACCTGAGCTCGGCGCC
>JAYUSQ010000142.1:0-19331 GCA_043755595.1 Acidobacteriota bacterium
GGCTTCGGCGCGCACCAGGTCCACCTTGAACTTCTCGTAGAACTCGGCCATGGCGACGCGCCAATCGATCTTGCCGTCTTCGATATCGTCCAACTCGCCTTCCATGCGGGCGGTGTACTTGATGTCGAAGATGTCGTCGAAGTTCTTGACCAGCAGATCCGTCACGACAAAGCCCAACTCCGTCGGTGAGAACTTGCCGCCTTCCTTCTTGACATAGCCGCGGTCCTGAATCGTGGAAAGGATCGACGCGTACGTGGACGGCCGTCCCACGCCGCCGGCTTCCAGCTCCTTGACCAACGTCGCTTCATTGAAGCGCGGAGGCGGTTCGGTGAAGTGCTGCTCGGGCTCGATCGCTTTGAACTTCAGCGTCTCGCCCTGGGTGACGGCGGGCAGCTTCTTCTTGGACTCATCCTCGTCTTCTTCCTTGGAATCCTTGCCTTCTTCGTAGACGGCGAGAAAGCCGTCGAACTTGGGCACTGAGCCAGTGGTGCGGAAGAGATAATCTTTTTCGTCCTTGCCCTTGGCGCCCACTTCGATGGTGGTCTGATCGGACACGGCCGGCGCCATCTGGCTGGCGACAAAGCGAGTCCAGATCAACCGGTACATCTTGAACTCGTCTTCGGAGAGGAACTTCTCCACCTCCTCCGGCGTATGCAACACCGAACTGGGGCGGATGGCTTCGTGCGCGTCCTGCGCGTCCTTCTTACCTTTATATATAACGGCGGTGGCGGGCAGGTACGCCTCGCCGAACCGCTGCGGAATGAACTCGCGCACTTCAGCCAACGCGTCGTTGGACACGCGCACCGAATCGGTACGCATATAAGTGATAAGGCCGACGGCGCCTTCGGAGCCCAGCTCCACGCCTTCATACAAGCGCTGCGCCAGACCCATGGTGCGTTTCACGCTGAAGCGAAGCTTGCGCGACGCCTCCTGCTGGAGCGTGGAGGTGATGAACGGCGGGATCGGATTGCGGCGCTTTTCTTTGGTGGCGACGCTGCTGACGGTGAAGTCGACGCCATCGATCGCCTGAACGATCCCTTGCGCGGTGGTTTCGGAGGTGACTTCAGGAACGGCGCCGTTGACACGGGCCAAGCGCGCACGGAGTTGCGGCGGCTTCTGCGCGCCCAGTAGCGCGTCGATCGTCCAATACTCTTCCTTCTGAAACGCGCGAATGACGCGCTCGCGATCCACGATCATGCGGAGTGCGACGGTCTGCACGCGGCCGGCCGAGAGTCCGCGGCGAACCTTGTCCCAAAGGAGCGGCGAGATCTTGTAGCCTACCAGGCGATCCAATACGCGGCGCGCCTGCTGCGCGTCCACCAAGTTGGTGTTGACGGCCCTGGGATCTTCAAACGCCTTCTTCACGGCGGTGGCCGTGATTTCGTTGAACATCACGCGGAAAATTTTGGGCCCGCCAGTGGTCTTCTTGGGCGCCAACTCTTCCATCAGGTGATAGCAGATGGCCTCGCCTTCGCGGTCAGGATCGGCAGCCAGATAGACGGCGTCGACGCCTTTGGCAGCGCTGCGGAGCTCCGCCATCAGCTTCTTCTTGCCTTCGATGACTTCGTAGTGCGGCGTGAAGTCGCCGTCCACGTCCACCGAGAGGTTTTTCTTCGGCAAATCCTTGACGTGGCCCAGCGAGGCCATGACGACGAAGTCCTTGCCCAAGTACTTCGCAATGGTCTTCGATTTGGCTGGAGACTCGACGATGACGAGCGACTTTCCCATAGTTGATGATTACTCTTGCCCCCGATTAGCTCGGTCCGCGATCTACCCACACTCTAACAAAGTTCTTGCCGGGGAGTTCGCGAACCAGTCCGAGAAGCTGCAATTCGAAGAGGACGGCGATGGTTTCGGACGCGGACCACGCCTCCAGGGATTCTAGCAGAGCGTCGAGGTGAAGGCTGGTTTCCACCTGCAGTCTTTCGATAATCGCGGCTCCCAACCGGGCATTTGGACCGAGCGTACGTTCGAGTTCATCGGATGCGGCCTGGGCCGGATTAGTTGCAGGGTCGGCGGCGATTTTGAGTGAGCGGCGGATGTCGGCGCTCAATTCGGCGAGCACATCTTCTGCGGTTTGAACGAGTTTGGCTCCTTGCTTTATTAATAGGTTGGGCGTCCAGCTTAGCTTCGAAGTTATGTTGCCCGGGACGGCGAAAACCTCGCGGCCTTGCTCCATCGCCAGTTGGGCGGTGATGGCGGAGCCGGAGTATTGGGCGCCCTCGATCAGGAGGATGCCGACGCTCAGGCCGCTGATGATCCGGTTGCGCACGGGAAAGTTCTGAGGGTGCCCGGGGCTGCCCATTGGGAATTCCGACAAAAGTAGTCCTTTGCCGGCGATGTCGTCGGCCAAGCGGCGGTTCTCAGCCGGGTAGATGTGATCGACTCCAGATCCGAAGACGGCGATGGTGTCGCCCCCGGCGGAAAGAGCGGCTTTATGAGCTGCGGTGTCGATGCCTCGGGCCATGCCGGAGGTTATGACCAGACCGGTGCGGGCAAGCTCTCCGGCGAGGCGCTCGGTGGCTGCGATGCCATAAGGCGTGGGCCGGCGCGTACCGACGACGCCAAGCCCGGTGCGGTTCATCAGCTCAATGCGACCACGGGCAAAGAGGAGCAGCGGCGGGTCATAAATCGCCTTAAGTTGTTCAGGATAAGCAGGATCCAGGATTGTGATCAGCGTGACTCCGGCGCGTTTCACACGTTCCGCCTGGTCGGCCGCTTCCTCGTAACTGACTCCAGAGGCTATACTTTGCGCTATGGTTCCGGGCAGTCCCGCCGCCGTCAGCTCATGCGTGGAAGCGTGGAAGACGGCTTCGGCGGAACGAAATTGCCGGACCAGAGGGACGGCGCGGCGGGGTCCAAGCCCCGGCACCATGCGGAGCGCGAGCCAGGAGAGTTGTTCTTCTATAGTTGTAGTTTTTATTGCCGACGCTGCGACCATTCGCGGTTCCTCTTGGTAAGAGTGCGGTGAGAGTGGATTAAATCTCAGGCAAATTTAGCGCCAGTCGATATACACTGCCATTATGACGCGATTGCCGATGGTGCTGATCTTCGCTGGCTTGGCCGCTTTTGCTCAAACGGCGCCGCCGGTCTACTATCTGCTGTGGTTCGACACGGAAGACTATGTTGATCCGGCGTCGGACGACGCAGCGCTACGGCTGGCAGAGACGCTGGAGAAGATGGGGGTCCGCGCGACGTTCAAGGTGGTAGGCGAGAAGGCGCGCGTATTGGAGAAACGCAATCGCCGGGACGTCATCAGCGCGCTGGCGCGGCACGACATCGGCTACCACACGAATACCCATAGCATCCCGCCTGCCCCCGCCGCGTATCAACGCATCCTGCATCCGTTGGAGGCCGTTGAAGAATTCACGCGGCGGGAAGAGCCGGGGTTGCGCGACGTCCAGCGGATTTTCGGCGTTTTGCCGAGTTGTTATGGCCAGCCGGGCGACTCATGGGGTCCAGCGGCGAATGTGGCGTTGCGGCGTTGGGGCGTGCCGGTTTATATGGATGATGGCGGGCAGGTCGGTTTGAACGGGCAACCGTTTTGGTTAGGGGGCATGCTGTACGTCTTCAACTTGAAGGGCTACACGCTGCGGCCCGATATCAATAAGCCGGAAACGCTGGCGGCGACGAATGCGAAGTTCGATGAGATGGCGGCGTCGCTGCGGGCGAAGGGCGGCGGCGTGATCCAGACCTATTTCCATCCGACCGAATTTTCCGCCACGGAATTTTGGGACGCCGTGAATTTCCTGCATGGGCGCTACACGGCGCCGGGCGACTACAAGCTGCCGTCGCGTCGGACGCCCGAGTCTGCCGAACGCGCGTATCAAACAATCTTTGACTTCGTGCGGCATGTGCAAGCGAATCCAAACGTGCGGATCGTGACGGCACGCCAGTTGCCGCTGCTGTTTCAAGACCCGGTGCGGGCGCCTTCGGTGGCCGAAGCGCGGCGTCAGTTTCAGAGCGCGATCGATATGCAGGGCCCGTATTCGGCGGCGGATCAGTTACTGGCTTTGCTGGGTATGGAGGCGCGCTATGTCGATGGCCCGGTGGCTCGCGGGTTGACGACTGTGGCGGGCGGGTCGCTGTCGCGCGGGCTTTTTGATCGGGCGAAGGCGGATGCCATTGGGTACATTGAAACGCACAAGCGATTGCCGCACTCGATCTGGGCTGGGTCTGAACGCTTGTCGCTTCCAGATTTCGCGGCGACGCTTGCCGGTGACGACGGCGGCGGTGCGACCGTGCAGGTTCGGAGAGGGCAGACGGCTTTCGAGCGGCATGTGGCGGCCGATACCGACAAGAACTATGGTTGGGTGATTCACCCGGAGGGTTTCACCGCGCCGGAATTGCTGGAACAGGCTCGGTTGCAGGCTTGGACGTTGAAGCCGGCCCGGCTTCGTTAGCCGCGAAGAGCCATGAGAGATAATATCATTGACGCCAGGACTCGATTCGCCAGCCCTTGCCATTGGTGAGCATTCGCACTTGGCCGCGCTCGTCAGTTCGCCAAACTTCGATATGGCGCTCGGCGAGCCGATCTAATATCTGAGCGTGCGGATGCCGGAAGAGGTTGGCGTAGCCCGCCGAGATGACGGCCCAACGAGGTTTGGCGGCGTCGAGAAATTCTCCGGTGGACGAGGTCTTGCTGCCGTGGTGCGCCACTTTCAGCACGTCCACCGGCCCGATCAGTCCAGCTTCAACCATTACGCCTTCCATCTGCTTTTCCACATCTCCGGTGAGCAGAACCGACCGTTCACCAAGCGCGAGACGTAGCACCAGGGAATCGTTATTTTTGGCTTGCGCGGCCAGTTCGTAGTCCACGGGCGGAGAAAGCACGCGGAGGTCGACACCATCCCAATTCAACCGCTCGCCCGCGCGCGGCGAGACAATCTTCACACCGCGCGACTCGATCCACTTACGCAGAGACAGCCAGGGTTCGGCCTCCGGAAAAGCCCCGGTCCACAACTCGCGCGGACGAAAGTTCTCAATCACCGCGCGCAATCCGCCAATGTGATCCTCATGCGCATGGGTTGCGACGATCATATCCACGCGCCGGATGCCGCGATGAAAGAGATACGGTGAGACAACCTCTTCGCCCACATCGATGGGCGGGCGCGTGGGACGTTTGCCGAAGACCGGAAAGCCGCCTGCATCCACCAACATGAACTTACCGTGGGGAGATACGACGAGTAACCCATCGCCCTGGCCTACGTCGAGCGTGGTTACTTCCAAGTGACCCCGCTCATAAGCCGCTGCAAAAGGCTGCGCCACTAACAACCCGAGCGAAGCGACGAACGGCGTAGCCAGCAGCAAGCGCCAGCGGCGGCGATACGGCGACGCCATGGCGAGCCACAGCACCACCAAGGCCGCCAGGAAAACTGCGACCAACCACACGGGCGGATCCGCCAAGCGCACCGGAGGCTCAAACCCCGCATGCCAAGCCGCGACCGAGCGCGCCCACGCCAATGGAAGCGCGGCCAAGGCGGCGAGCCATTGCCAACCGGTCACCACGGCGGCGAAGCCGGCCAAAACAACCATATTCATCAGCGGTACGATTAGTAAGTTCGCGGTCAATCCGCTTACCGATAGCCGATGGAAGTACGCCACCATCGGTAGCATCAGCCCGGCCTGCACGACGGCCGAAACCACCAACAGACTTGCATAGTAGAAGAACGCCCGGCCCGACCAATCCAACAGGAAAAGTGTAACTCCGCGTGGCGCCCGTAACACAAGGTAGGCGGTGTCGGCCAACAGCCGCATTTCCACACGCAACGAAGCGACTTTAGGTTCCAGCATCGGGTCCCAGCGAGCATTGTCAAGTTGCCGCATGCCGCGTGCGTAAGGGTCGAGCGTGCGCTCCAGGAGCGGGCCGGCGACCGCGCCGATCATGGCCACCGAAAGGAACGAGAGTTGGAAACTAGCGTCAAAGAGCGAACCGGGATCGATCGTCAAATAGCCAATGGCGACCGCCGCCAGCAGGTTCAACACGCGTGGCTGCCGGAATACGCAGCGGCCCGCCAGGTACAGAGTCAACCCCGCCGCCGCACGTGCGATGGGCGCACCTCCGCCGGCCAGAGCGGTATAGAGCCACGCAATCAAGCTGGTGGAAAAAAGAGACCACCCCACGCCCGCCGATACGACGCGGAGAAAGAACAGGAACCACCCGGTCAACAGCGTAAGGTGAAGCCCCGAAATCACGAGCGCGTGGTAGGTGCCCGTACGCCGGAAGTCATCCGCCCAAACGCGCTCCAGCATCGCCGTGTCTCCCACCAACAACGCCCGCGTCATGCCAAGCGAATAACGGTCCGTGCTGTAGAGCGTATCGAGGCGGGCGATGGCGGCTTCGCGAGCGGCATAGATCCAGGTAAGCGGCCAGCGTCCGCAATGCGAATCGACCACACGCAGCGCCGATTTCACGTTGGCCGTCGCGGTCCAATAGATATCGCGGCGGGCGAGATAGTGCTCAAAATCGAAGGCGCCGGGGTTACCGTAGTTGCGCGGCTTGCGGAGTTTGACCTCCATCTCCACCCGCTGACCATACCGTAGCCCGGGTGCGGATTGGCCTTCCTCCAGATACCAGTTCACGCGGGCACGCGCTCCGGCCGCGAGCTCAATCACCATCTGCTCACGGTCCGGACTGGCAGCCACCGGCTCAACGACGCAGCCCGCTATTTCAATGATCTCGCCGGGTGCGAATTCTATCTCGGGCGCTGGCGATGGACGGCGCCAAGTCTCCAAGGCGACGCCCGTACACGTCAGCGCGGCCAGTCCGGCAGCCCAGGCAGTACGCTTGGTGACAAAGACTCGCGCGAGGACGGCGAGAGTTCCCAGCAGCAGCGTCGCCAGCAGGGTGTGCATCAATGGCGGCGGCGTGGCGGCACAAGCCCGCGAGGCGGCGACTCCGGCCGCCAGGGCCAGGAATACCGGAATCAACGGGTCGCGCAGCCTCACGTATAACTAGTGGGCGCGGCGGGCGAAAGCTCTCAGGTTAAGATCGGGAAAATCGATACAAGGTTAGATTATTGGCCCGCCGAGAGCCGCCGGGCGAGCAACTCCGGCAGTTTGGCCTCGCGGATCTTGGCCTGGGCCGACTTGATGTCGTAGACCACTCTCCGGTAAACGATTCGCCGTTCCTTCGGATGATACACGCACCAGGCGGCCCGCGAGTCGTTATCGCGCGGCTGCCCCACCGATCCGGGATTAACCAGATAGTAGGCGTCTGGCTCCAGAACCAGCTCTTCGCTGTCGACCTTCCGTGTGACGCCTTGGATCCGCTTGACAATGCCGCCATTGTGAAACACGAACCCGCCCTGCACGTGCGTATGGCCGAAAAAGGAAAGCCGGGTGTCCAGATAGCCAGCCAGTTGCGCGACCTCGCCGGTCTGCATCAGGTACTCGTCTTCGTCAAGCGGCGAGCCGTGGAAAATCTGAAAATTGCTCACGGGGAGTGGCCCCTTGGGAAGCTTCTTCAGGTAGTCAACGTTGTCCGCCCGCAGAACATGAGCGGTCCAAATGGCCGATGTCCGCGCCACCGGATTGAACCACGCGAGGTTCTCCAAACCAACGCACGCTTTGTCGTGGTTGCCGCGCACAATATACGATGCAGCCGATCGAACCCAATCGGTGACCGCGTTCGGATCGGCGCCATAGCCAACTACATCTCCGCAACAGACAATATGCTCAAAGCCATCCGCCTGCGCCGCTGCCAGCACCGCGTCAAGAGCTTCCCAGTTGCCATGAATGTCACTCAGTATCAGGTAGCGCACAGGGTAAGTAGAGAAACCTCGGGGGGAGCGCCGATACGCGAGGGAATGCCAACGGTGCCAAGCCCGCGGCTCACGTAGATTTGGCGGCCATCTTTCTTGTAGTGTCCGTGTACGTAGGGAGTATAGAAACGAGCTATATTGGCGTTCATCCCCAGAATTTCCACAGTAATCTGACCGCCATGAGTATGGCCCGCGACGGTCAGATCCCAGCCCTGCCGCGCGGCAACGGGGAAAACATCCGGATTGTGGGAAAGCAGGATATTCAGGCGGTCTTTACTGAGCAGCGCGGCAGCCCGGCGAAGATATCCGCGCCCTTTCGGTTGGTAATCCACACCACCGATGTTCAACTCCGCCTGACCGAAGCGAAACGTTTCCGCTTTGGCGCGGAGGAAACGAATCCCAGCCGCCGCGCCTCGTAGTTCAGCATAGTCTTCGCAATCGGCGACAATTTCATGGTTTCCCAGGCAGCCGACAACGCCGGCCTCGCTTCGCAGCCCCCGCAGTAAATCAAGGCATTCATCCAGAGGATCGCTATGCACGCTGATCAGGTCACCGGTAACGAAGGTGAGATGGGGGCGGGTGGAATTCGCCATATCGATGGCGTAACGCAAATCTCGTGGCCCGAAGAACGGGCCAAAATGAAGATCGGTCAACTGCACCAGACGGAGCCCGTCGAGATCCTCATGAAGCCCAGGTATCACGATGCGCGACTCAGTCAGGCGAAAATGATTGCGCTCGACAAACGATCCGTAGCCGAGCATGACGGCAGGAACGGACATCGCCGCCGCGCGCCCGGCCAGCAGGATCCGGCGCCGTTCGGGGCTGTGCGGAAAAGCGCCGGAAGGAGTGAGCCTGGCCGCTGTTCGCCAGACCAGATCGATCCCCCAAGCCCCTGCCGAACAAATTGCCCAAACCAAACCAGCGGCTTTGAGCCATTCCAGTGCCGGCGAAAACGGAACCGCATGGCTGATTCCAGGCGTCGACAGCAAGAATGTCGCAATTAGAAGCGCCGCGCTGGCTAATGAACCGAACCGGACGAAAGGGCGCCATCGCGGAGCCAGCCAGGCGCTCAGCCTTCTAGCCAATTCAAATTGGAGCCAAACAACAATCGGCGCGCCTACCACTTCGATCAGGTGCCGCCGGAGAAAATCCATGAATGGCCGTTTCCTCCATTCTATCGGCAGATTGGATAGCCAGGTTGAGGTGCGATAACTTCGCCGCTTTCTTCGGAGCCGTCACTCCAGAGGTGGATGTCTACGACTTCGCCAGTCGAAAGTGGACAACGCTCCCAGAAGCACTCCCAGTCCCAACCGCCGCCGGCGGACTTATCGAGCACGCCGGAAAGATCTACTACATCGGTGGCGAATCCGCCCTGAAACCCGCCCACGCGGAAACCCAAGTTCTCGATCTAAAGGCCGGCAAGTGGAAATTCCTAGCGCCGCTGCAACAGGGCCGCCACGGCGGCGGCGCTGTGAAGATCAACCGTCGGATCTACGTGGCGGCGGGCAGTGGGAATCGCGGCGGCGGTCCTGAACTTGCGTCGACCGAAGTCTTTCCTCTCTCGAGCAAGTAGTCCCTATTAGAATGGAAACACTGCCGTGAAACTCCTCCTTCCGCTCACGCTTGGAACACTCCTTATTTCCTCCGCCGCCGAAGTGCCCTTCAGTTCGGAATGCCCGAAACTCGATGGCGTCACGCCATCGGCCGAAGCCCGCGCCGCCGTCGAAGCAAACGAACAGGCGTTTTTACAGGCAGTCCTCGGCCAGGACAAAAAGACCCTCACTCGACTTGTCGCCCCGTCCATGTCCTACGTGCACGAGAACGGGAGCGTCAGCACTCGCCAGCAGTTCTTCGACGGCTACGTCCCGAATGGTTACAGCGAAGCGGTCTCGAAACCGAAGGAACCGATGCGTCAGTTCCGCTCCATAGTTTTTAATGTACAAACCGGGCACCTGCGCCTCAAAGGCCCAGCCGAAGATCCTCCCACTACCGTCACCCATATCTGGGCTCTTCAGGGGAAAAACTGGGTGCTTGTCCATCGTCACGAGTCGGCACAGAGGAGGGCCGATCGGTCTGGGTCAAGTCCATGGTCACGACGAACCGGGAAGTTATGGAAACGCTCATAGCCGAATCACTTGACTACATTCACGTTACCGCCCACACCAGCAGGCGTGCCAACCTTTTCAAGGAACTCATGGGCGGCTACTCGGAAACCGATTTCAATGACACGACGCTTCGCCAGTATGGCAACACCGCGATCGCCCTGCATAACGCACATTACCGCCACACTGGCCTGGCCGACCAATCCCGTTCTCAGGCCAAGCACGCCTGGGTCAACCAAGGTGGAAAGTGGTTGCTGGCCGCCCGTCACTCCACGCGCTTCCAACCGTACTAACCCGCTCTCGTGCATCGAGTCCGCAATCGACGATTCGAACTGCTGCCCTTCGTCAATGAAATACACTGAAACCACAATATGAAAGGCCTCACCGACGTAGACGGCATTCAGATCGGCCACGCCACCGATCTCGATGCGATTACCGGCTGTACCGCGATCCTGGGCCCACCCGATGGCATGGTCGCCGGTGTCGACGTGCGCGGCACTGCGTCGGGCGCGGCGCAGCTCGACGTGCTCGCGCCGCTCCACTCAAACCAACGCATTCACGGCATCTGCTTATCGGGCGGCAGCGCTTACGGACTCGAGGCGGGTTCAGGCGTAATGCGGTTTCTCGAAGCCAAGGGCATCGGTTTCCCGGTCGGCGCCTCGGGCATCGTGCCGTTGGTCCCGACAGCCATCCTCTTCGATCTCGGCATCGGCGGCCCGAAGAAAACTGCGCGCCCTGGGCGTGAAATGGGCGAGCGCGCCGCCGCCACCGCTTCGGGCGATGCCGTGGAAGAAGGTTCCGTAGGCGCTGGCACGGGCGCAACGGTCGGCAAGCTCTACGGACTGACGCGTGCGATGAAGGGCGGCTTGGGATCTTCAACGGTTTGGCTCGACGGGCCAATGGCCGGCGTGCGTGTGGCTGCGCTGGCCGTCGTGAATGCGCTGGGCGATGTGCGCGATCCCGAGAGCGGCCACATCATCGCCGGGGCGCGTTCATCAAAAGACGATCGTGAGTTCATCGACTCGGCGTACGAAATCAAACGCGGAGCCCGGGCCGGATTCAACTTCAGCAACACTACGTTGGTCGTTGTAGCAACTAATGCCCGCCTCGATAAGATCCAAGCTACGCGCCTGGCGCAACAAGCCTCAATCGGGGTCGCCAAAACGATCTCGCCGGTCTGGACGGCCTCGGATGGCGACATCTGCTTTGCGCTCTCGGCAGGAGATCGCGAAGCCGATCCGATGGCGCTGGGCATAGCGGCAAGCGAAGCGGTATCGGCGGCAATCGTGCGTGCCGTGCTCCGAGCGCGCGGCTTGGGAGGCGTGCCGGGTTTGGCTGACTAGCTCTTGCGGTTCGCGAACACGCCGGTGATCGCACCCGCAAACGAAGCCAGCGCCGCGCCCGTCAGATTCAACGACGTCTGGAAGTGGTCCCAGTCGTCATACTTGTAGCCGGAAATGTAGAAACCGTAGACGAGCGTGCCCAACACGGCCGCAGTCCACAGCACCATCAAAACCGGCAGTCTGCCGCTGACCACCAAGACCGTGATGACGCCGCCGGCTAGCCCCGCCGCCAATAGCCATTTGGCCAATTCGCGTCCGGTCCACCACGGAATCAGATCCAAAGTGAAGCCGTTTGAGTCCGACATCAGCACGACCAGGGCAAGCCCAATCAAACCGAGACAGAGCGCGCCGCTGAAGAGGTAGCCGAAAAGGCGCAGGAGTTTGCCAATCATCGCCAAGCGAACATTGTACCAACAGGATCGGCAGGTGATATAGGATAACGATGAGGGATGTAGATGTTGAGGGGCATTACAATCTTCGCCCTCGCCAGCGCTTGTTCGTTGTTGGCGGCAGAGACGTCGTTGCACGGCTTGGTGGTGAATGAGAATCGCCTGCCGGTGAGCGGCGCCAGTGTCCTCGCACGCAACGGGGCGTCGAGCGAAGTATGGCGCGCCGTCACCAGCGTGCGCGGCGAGTTCACGATCATACTGCCGTCGCCCGGCGATTACCTGGTGACGATCGAGCGCGAGGGCCATTTCCCGCTCCGAGATCAACATCTGCAGGTTCCCGGCGAATTTACGTTGACTCTAACGCAGGCGCGCGAACTGGCGCAATCGCTCGAAGTGGCCGGCACGCCGCACGCGTTGGACCTGGAAGCGACGGGCGTCCGGCAGACGGTGTTGAACACCGATATCGTGAATGCACCTTACGCGAATACCAATGACTTGCGCTCGGCGCTGCGCATCGCCCCCGGTGTGATTCGCGACAACCGCGGCGCGCTGCACGTGCATGGCTCGGCCGAAGATCAGGTGCTCTACACGCTCAACGGCTTCAACCTCGGCGATCCGCTCACCGGCCGCTTTGAGACGCGTATGAGCGTTGAGTCCGTCCAAAGCGTGGAGCTGATGAGCGGCAGTCTGCCCGCTGAATTCGGCAAGGGATCGGGTGGCGCGTTGGCCGTGCGCACGCTCACCGGGGACGACCGGTTTCGCGCGTCGGCCACCAACTTCGTGCCTGGCTTTGAGAATCGCAAAGGAATCATCCTCGGAGACTGGACGCCGCGCGCGGGGCTGTCCGGACCCATCCGGCGCGGCCGCATCTGGTTCTCCGACAGCATCGATCTGCAGTACTCAAAGACCGTGATTCAAGACCTGCCGAAGGGTGAGGACCGGACCTCCAGTTTCCGTTGGAGCAATCTGCTGCACTCGCAAGTGAATCTTCGCCCGGGCAATATCGTACACGCCAGTTTCCTCGCCACCGGGTGGAATGCGCCGCGCAATGGGTTGGGGCCGCTCGATCCGTTGGAGACTACGACGGACCGGCGCGCGCGACAGTGGTTTGTCTCCGTGCGTGACCAGGCTTATCTAAGCGGTGGTGCGGTGCTGGAAATAGGTTTCGCCACCAACCGCACCTTCGGCCGCGAAATTCCGCAGGGCCAGGAATTGCTGGCCATCACAACCGCAGGCCGTCGCGGTAATGCTTTCGTCGATGCCGAACGGCGCGGTGGACGCGATCAGGTTTTGGTAAATGGCTTTCTGCCGGCCTTCAATCTCTGGGGCTCTCACCAGTGGAAAGGCGGAGTGGATCTGGACCGCGTCTCGTATCTCCAACACGCCAGCCGGACGGGTTTTGAGAACATCGCCGTTTCCGGCGCCGTGACGCGCCGCACGATCTACAGCGGAAGCGGCGATCTGCAGCGGAGTAACTACGAAGCGGCCACCTACTTACAGGATTCCTGGCGGCCACGGCCCGGTTTGTCATTGGAGCTAGGCGCCCGCGCCGACTGGGACAACCTGTTACGCCGCTGGGACGTCTCGCCCCGCGCGGGCGTCGTTTGGGCTCCGCAGGCGTTGCGCGACACCAGAATCGCGGCGGGCTTCGGGCGGGTTTTCGACGCGACGAATCTGCGGATGTTCACTCGCCCGCTTGATCAATTCGCCGCTACCACTTACTACCAGCCGAATGGCTCAGTGGATCGTGGTCCCGAAGTTACTCTCTTCATGATTGGCGATGCGCGCCCGGCTAGGCCGCGTTATAACAATTGGAACGCCAGCTTGGAGCGGCATTGGACGGCTTTCGGTTTGGCGTTACGAGCGGACTACGTGCGCCGCCGGGGAACGCGTGGACTCAGTTTCAATGAGCTGATTCTCGCGCCCGGTGCAGTGACGTTCGCCCCCGAACGCCTACTGGCGCTTACCAACAGCCGGGCTGATCGCTACGACGGCGTGACCTTCACGGCGCGTCAACATATCCGCCGTCAGTACGAATGGAGCGCCAGCTACACTCGCTCGCACGCACGTTCGAATACCGTTCTCGATGTTTTCGTCAATGAAACCTTACGCGTGGCCGATAACAATGGCGCGCTGCCGTGGGACGCGCCTGATCGATTCCTCGCATGGGGTTACTTGCCACTGCCGCGCAAGAACTGGGCCATTGCTATGTTGGCCGACTATCGAACAGGCTTCCCCTTTGCCGTGCAGAGCCTGGAAGGCATCGTGATCGGGCCCGTCAGTGCGCAACGGTACCCGGTCTTCTTTGAATCGAACCTTCATCTCGAACGCCAGTTCAAGGCGCGCGGGCATCGCTGGGCGTTCCGTTTCGGGTTTAACAATCTGACCAACCGGCGTAATTCAACAGCGGTCTATGATGTGGCCGGTGGACCACTGTTTGGGCAGTTCCACGGAGGCGTGGGACGAGCCTCCAATTTCCGGATTCGCTGGATGGGCCGGGCGAATTAGTTCGTTCCCGCTGTAAGGGTGTAGGCCCTTTCACATGAAAGAGCTAAGGTGGGCACCCGAGCCCCAAACGGGTAGAAATCGTTACTGTAGCTCCATAGAATCGCACCGGTTCTTGGCCGATCATACTCTACAGAGAGAGAATCCGCAGAGGAGTCAGGGAGAGAGCATCCATATGGCGTTATTACGGGACATTCCGGGAGAGCGGCGCAAACGGGAGCGACTCAGTAAAAACGCGCCGGCGCCAGATGTCAAACTGAGCTATCTGTCGGCGAACGGGATCACGATTGTGGTCTCTGGCATGGTGGCGGAAATCAGTGCCGATGGCTGTTCGTTGGACTTGAATCAACCCGTGGAGATCGGCCTGCTTGGCACCATCACGGGTAAGTTGGCTGAACATGGCGATCATCGGGTCCGGGCGCGCGTGTCCTGGTGCCGGCTCCGGAGTCTGAAGATTCACCGTGTCGGCGTGCAGTTTCTGGAACCCATACAACGGGTCAGCAGTGAGTACGCACAACCGAAGAACGGCGGTGGCAAAGGTACAACTACCGATGGCGCGCCGCCGGACTACTATGAGGTTCTGCAACTCGGCCGGAACGCCGATACCGACACGATTCACCGGGTCTATCGTATGCTCGCGCAGCGCTACCATCCCGATAATGCGGAGTCGGGGAGCGCCGAACGGTTTCGCCAGGTGCTTGAGGCCTATCGTGTGTTGAGCGATCCGGAACAGCGCGCCGGTTATGACGCGGTCCATTTGGATACGCAGCGGGTGCGGTGGCGGATCTTCGACCAGAACACCGCCATTGATGAGTTTGAGGCCGAGAAGGCCAAGCGCAAAGGCGTGCTGGCGTTGCTGTATCGCAAACGAGTGACCAGCCCGCGCGAGGCGACGATGACCAATCAGGAGATCGAGGATTTACTGGCGGTTCCCCGCGAACATCTCGAATTTACTTTCTGGTTCCTGCGCGAGAATAACTGGGTGCTGCGCGGCGACAACGGCCGTCTTTCCATTACGGTTCAGGGTGTGGAGCAACTGGAACGTACGGGAGTGCCGCGAATGAATCCGAGCAAACTCATCACCGGCGTCACGCTCAAGAGCGAAGCCGCGTAGCCGGGGCGTCCAGCAGATTCCAATTGAAAGATAAGCCTGGATAACCGGGACCAAGTAAAGGTTCCTTTCTAGAATTCGGCGCAAACGCAAAAGATTCGATATTGCAACCTCCTGAACGAGACCCGAGGCGACGCAAACGTTAGCAGATTGTTCAAGCTTGAGCAACGCCACCTTCCGGGCCTGATCTTAACATGTGATCTGTCGCGAGGTTCTGGGGGCCGCCTGTCGGTCGGTTGTAACAAGAGTTCGGTCAGGCTTCGGAGCCTCCCGTGAACTCTCCCGTCGGGTGTATAATCGCGCCGAGGTGCAAATCATGAAGAGTGCTGGCCGGCTGCTCTTTTCGTCCACTGTTCTTCTCCTTGGCGTGGGTGGACTCCGAGTCCCCTGCCAAGCCGCTGGCGACAAAATAAGTGGACCAAACGCGTTCATTGAGGCTATGTCGAATTGGATGGCAAGCCTAACAAAAGAGCCTTGATTGATGTCCGATCGATAGAGATATGACCTAAACTGCGCTGGGCTGCTTTTTTTCCTGCCTCCTTTTTAACCGGGGCGCGCCAAGCTCTCAAAACGACGTCCACCTCTTACGAACACACTGGAAGAAGTAAGTGGAACATTTTCACGCCATAGGTCGGAAGCTCATGATCCGTCTCGCCCAAATGCGACCCTTTCAATTGCTCACCGAGAGAGGAAGTCAAGGCCGAGACCGCCAGCGATGAACCATTCCTCAGGCTCAACGCCTGTCGCTGCGCTTCGATGCGTTGGCTTAGTCCGCCCCAGGCACTGTCAGATTTTCCGTCCATGACGTAGCCGAGCATCCCACAAGCTGGCAGCCCCTTCGCGTAATATCCTTTTAAAAACGCGCTCATACCATCGCTGTCCGTGTACACCGCATATTGAGATGAAAAGCGTCCACCCGGGTAGGTAACGTGGAGGCGCTTGGCTTCAAACGCAAAGTAATCGCGATGCGAGGAACGATACTTGACATAGAGGTCCAACCGCCCGATCTCCCGGCCATCCTGATCGAGCAACGAGTATTGAGGGACAACATCGAAAGGGGCATCAGCGAGATCGGGATCGTTCTGGAGCCAGCCAGCTAGCCGCCGCGTAATGGCATTCTCCTTTTCGTTCTTTGGCGGATGCTTCATTCGTTTCCACGCGGTTGCTGTTGCGCGGATTATCTCCACGAGATAGTCGTCCGCGAACGGATTGAACGTCGCCTCAAGGTGCCCGCTGAACCGCCCTGGTGTCACGCGTCCCGCCTCAATAGGTGCTCAACGATAGCATCGGCGTCATTAAGCGCGGCTGTCCGGCACCAGTTGCGCATGGTGGCAGGTTTCAGCATATGGAGCCGATCCTGCTCAAAATAGCTGAATCCGCGTAGGTAGCTAAAAGGCCGGCTGTCATGCTGGGCTGCCTTGCTGACGCGATCAAGAGCGGCCCACAACTCCGGGTCACCGCCGGTCTCGGCATACGGTTTCCGTTCGCCGCCGAAGATCACGGTAAGGAGAATCAGGTTGAGATCCTTCGACACCATCGTCTCCGCTCGGACGATGACGCCCCGTTTGGGAGCGCGACGATTTAGCGCGTCGCAGAGCGTATCCGAATACTGCTTACGCTGAGGCGCCTCCGGAAAAGCGAGGGACGGGACATCGGCATCTAGGCTGCGGCGGTGGATGCTTGGCTGGAAGATACCGAGGGTGTCTTCTATAAGCATCTGTTCCGCCGTTGTCAGACCGAAGTACTCTTCGACCAGCGGTTCAATCTTTGCCTGCGCTTCTTCCGCCAGTTGAGCGCGCATGGCCGGCGCGGCATTCTTCCCTGAGCGTTCGAGCGCCTTCAAGACCGCTGCCACATCCTTGACGATTTCCGTGGCGTTCGACGGCATGAGTTCATGATCGGGAAGCGGAAATGGGAGGCTCAGGCTCTCGTAGAGATGTAACTTGTCTCGTCCGATTCCATTGCTCGAACCCGAATGGAAGGCAATGTACTGAATCAGGCGGGATCCCAGGGTGGCTGCTAGAAACCGGAGCAGATCGGCGTCACTCTCGGGACCAGTAATCGAGCGAAGGGAATCCTGGAAATACACCTTGTAGCGACAGAATGCAAATTTTGTAAAACCGTTGCTGAAGATCACCATAGGTGGGGCGAAGACCGCGTCTACTGGTTTCCGGCGCAGCCCGCTTAGGAGGGCAGACGTTCCCGTTCGTGAATGTACTGACGCCTCCAAGCCCTCTTTGAGGGTGCGGAAGTCCTGGTCGCGTAAGACTAACTGCGGAAAATTCTCATCGTTGACTAGAAAACTGTCGGATAGAGTCCAAGGTTCCAACGGCTTTGGCTCACCGGTAGACACACTGGGATAGTAGGGTTGGAAACCTACCCCACCAAGCCATTTCCTCGCCTTTGCTGACTCTGACAGTCGTGGAAAGGAGTCGAGCCGCCTTAAAAACGCCTCATCGCGGGGTGTCCCCCAGAATTTGCGACTCCAAAGCGATTGGAGGCGATTTGTCAACGCCGCTTCCAGGATGTCGCGCTGTGTAAGGAACTTCTGGTCGTCCGGTTCGACTACAAATACACCATTCCGGCGGTCGAAGCGATTGAGTTTTGGCGTCTCGTACCGAGTGACATGCTCCAAGTCCGGACGTTCCATCGTGTATCGGATGATGAAACACGGGTGCGTGGCATTGAAGAGGACGAAACGAAAATCCGCGAGTTGCACAATCTTCTCAACGGTCACAGCCCGAAACCAATCGCCATCCAGCGTGCCGTGTCGATTGACAAGTATCGTGGACGGTAGCAACAGGCACCCAACGCCACCCGCTCGTATAAATTTCGTGGACGCCTTGGCAAAGCGCAAGGCGATCTGTTTGTCGCCGCGGCTTTCCCATGGCGGGTTCCCGATCACAAGATCGAACGTATTTTCCAGCGAAAAACTGTCGTCCAAAAAATCTCCGAGGGAGACGACGGGCTCCTCTTTGGCCTGCGCGCCGTCACTCAGGAGAGGCGGCAGGAATGGGCCTTGGCGGACCTTATTCTTAAACTCCTCCACATCGATCGGGTGAAGTTTTTCAAATAAGGCGAGGTACAGGCTGAACGCGGTGATGCGGCATGCCTCTGGGTTGAGGTCTACTCCGCGAATCTGCGTTTGGAGCATATCCAACAACGCCTGGGCCTTGGCTTGTTTCCGTTTGCTCAGATTCTTTTGGAGCCATTGCTCGGCCATCAGATTGAACATGGCGACCAAAAAAATGCCTGAACCACACGCCGGGTCCAGCACACGCCAAGTTTCGACGGCGCGATATTTCCCTTCAAGCGCTACGTGAAGCGTGGTCTCGGCGAGGTGGCGTGGAGTATAGTACGCCCCGTCATTCCTCTTCTTCTTTGGGTCCGCCTCCTTCATGAACTCCTCGTAGATGGCGCTGATAATTTCGACGGGTATGACGCAAAAATCGTAGGCCCAGAAACCGAGCGTCATCTGGCCGGACTCCATGTCATGGCCACTCAGGAAGTCGGCCAGGATCGTTAGATGCTTGCCATTTACTTGCTGCTCCTCATCGCTGAGGGCGGTGTCGAACATCGTTCCGTTGAATTCACTTCGTAGGCGTGGGAAAAAGTCCCGATACAGCAGCCGCTTAATCTGGCCAGACTGCGGGTGCCTCAGGATGTCGAGCAGAGAGTTTGTTCCTGATGGATAGTAGTCAGGTTTGAGGAACTCACGCCGCTCGAGGAAGGATACGAATAGAGCGCGGCCAATTAGGGCGTGCGCACGGGCTAAGCTCCAGCCCGCACCTTTCAACTTTCGGGCGGTATTCATCAGATTTTCCAACAGGCAACGATCCACCGTCTCATTCGGAGGAAAGAATTGCGCATGCTGCTGGAAAAACTGCCCCGTCTCAATCGAGCGGACAATCCGAGCGGATTCAAGTGCGTCCGCGATGTAGCCAAGATTTGGAATGAGGCTGGGTAGAAGATCGTCGAAAAGAGAACCGGCCACCGGTTCTTTCTCCGGCTTCTTTACCGGATTCGTCAGAAAAATCTGTGGGTTAGTTTTGGCTCAGGCAGCTTGCCAAGTGAATGATAGAGCGCGAGTTCGGTGATGCGGAATGTGCGAAAGCCGT
>JAYUSQ010000143.1:0-5719 GCA_043755595.1 Acidobacteriota bacterium
GCGCGCGGTCAGGCTGCGCAGGTTCGCGGCCATATACGGCTTGGCGCCGGTGAGTTCGCAGAAGCGCAGAAATTCGTTGGTGCCGAAGCGATTCGGGTCGTGCTTCCAAGGGCCGTCGGGCGCGTTGGCCGGCCACTCCGGCGCGTCGAGCCAGAAGTTGGGACGGCGCGGGCGTGTATTTGGAGCGCCCACTCCATCGCGCCAGTTATAGCTGTCGGCAAAGCAACCGCCGGGCCAACGAATCTGCCCTGGCTTGATGCGCTTCATCGCATCGATAATCGCCGTACGGATGCCGCCCTGATGTGGAATCTTGGAGTCTGTGCCGACCCAAATGCCGTCGTAGACGACGCCGCCCAAGTGCTCGACAAAATGGCCGTAGATTTCAGGGGCGATTGTGGCGATGGGCTCAGCGGGGAGAATGTCGATTCGCGAGTCGGGGCCGGTCGTTTGGGCGCGGAGGGCTTGCGCGGCGAGGGCCGTTTGCAGGAAGGTGCGGCGTTGCATCCGTACGATTATGACGGATGATTGGGTTGGATGGCGGCGGGATCCACGTCGGATCGAACTATGCCCCACGCCCAAGCAAGATCAGGAACGTATTCGGCCGACACTGCATCGAGATCCCGCTTAATGCGCGGATGGCCGGGCTGCTTTCCGTAACCCTTGTCCGCTGTCACGAAGATCGCCCGTGATTTGAATCCCTGGCTTCGGGCAGCGGACACAAGCTCCAGGAATGCTTCGAAGATCACACAATCCTTGTATTGCTGGTCTTTCCCACGCCCGCTGGGCGGCTCCGCCGACGTCACTCGCGCGCCCGCCCTGAGTTTGCTCTTAGGCGAACCATCGAAGACGACCAATCTATCGACCAATCCATTCACCAGCGTGGTAACCCGTTGGTCCAAGCCCAGGGCCCCCCAATTCGTCGCTTCCACCCGCTGGTCAGGGAAAATCACTCTCGCGACGTGAGTAAGACGCGCCTGCATTTCGATAGAGGCTTTAAGTTCGTTTTTGACCTCAGCGACATTGGTTTCAAACTCACTGATGACGAGTGCGCTAGTGACCAACCAGATCCGCCGCGGCGTCGAATCGCAGAACTTCGTCATAGTCGCGACCGCATTGAGGATTTCGATTTGCAGCTCGCGCCGGATCGGGACTCGCAGAACATCGAGAATCGAACAGGTATCGAGGAATAGAAGCGGACACGGACGATTGGCGATTTCGGACGCGAGTTCGCGACCGGCCAGAAAATGGGGCATCAGGCGTGCTGAGATTCGTAGACGCCAAGCAACTCGCGCGCATGCTCGTATTCATCGGAAAGGTTGAGAGCGTCGTACTCCGGCCACTTTTCGTTCTCAACCAGCCAGCGGTACAACTTGGGGCCATCGAGCGTCGTACCCTCGTTGTGGGCTGCGGTCAAGAATCGATTCCACCGTTCGCGGTCGATTCTGAACATCCGCAGTCTGTTTTCCGAGACTTCGTGGAGAAGACGGGCTGTCGAGGCGGAAAGTAAATCCTCGATCTGAAATTCAGTGCGTCCGAGTTCGACCGTCACTCCCGTAGCCTGAGCGGCGGGGCCTGCGAACAGATCGTGAAAATCCTGAACGACGGTATTGTATTCATCGTGCGTCATGGAAGGCCGGCCGATGGGCAATATGTTCGTAACTTCAAAGCCGTCGGGCCGGGGCCACATCCAGATCTCAGCGGCGAGCCGTGGTCCAGAGGCGGGGCACGCGAAGCAGTATGCACCAAATGCGGCGGCTTCCACCCGAGCTTCGCCCGCTTGGTACCGCATCCAACCGTCCGTGAGCCGGCCTTCCAGCTCACCAATAAAACGTTCAATGGCTGTCTTGCTACCTCGAAATACCAGATTCCGATAGATCTTCATGGCCGATTTCATGTTAGCAATTGGCTATGCCAACTGCATGGACCCGTGGTGGATGCGCCGCTCCCTACCCCTTGGCCGCAACAGCCTCCGCCTTCTGCATCACGCGCAGCATATTGCCGCCCATTACCTTTGCGACCGCCGCATCGGAGAATCCCCGCTTTTTCAGCGCCGCGATCAGGGCGGGCGTTTTCCCGATATGCTCCAGCCCTTCGGGCAGCTTCAAGCCGATGCTGTCGTAGTCGGAACCAATGCCCACGTGGTCGATCCCGGCGACCGTGGCGGCGTGCTCAATGTGATCGACCAAGCGGCTGATCGGCGGCTGCCCGATCATCTTAACCTCCGCCAGATTCAGTTTCCAAAGTTCCTCCGAGAGCCGCTTCCGATCCCCTGCCCCCGCGAATTGCTTGCGAACCTCCCCGCGTTGCCGCCCGATATCCGCCAGTTCCCCAAAGCGCGCGGCATGCGCCGCATCCAACATGCCCGAGTAATACGCGACGCCCAGCACGCCGCCATTGCGCGCCAGAGCCTTCAACATATCGTCGGTCAAATTCCGCGCATGTTTCGACACGGCCCGGCAGGCGGCATGAGTATTCAGAATCGGCGCTTTCGACGTCTCGATCGCGTCATAGAACGCCTGATCGGAAGCATGCGCCAAATCGATCATCATGCCTAGGCGATTCATTTCACGGACGACTTCGCGCCCAAAGTCACTCAGCCCCTTCGGCCCCTCAGCCGGATACTCCGCCGCGCCCACCCACGGCGTGCTGCCGCTGTGAGTCAGCCCGAGATAGCGCGCGCCAAGCCGATAAAACTGGCGAAGAACCTCAAGGCTCGAATCGATCATGTGACCGCCTTCGACACCCAGCAGGATTCCGATCCTGCCTTCGCGCCGGGCTCGCAGCACGTCGTTCGAAGAGGTCGCGAGGAAGAGATCCTTCGGATGCCGCTTCACTTCTTCGACAATCACATCGATGATTCGCAGCCCTTGCTTCACGGCCTCTAGCGGCGTAATGTTGCGCGCCGGCGCGAACACCGCGAAGAAACCGGCGTTCAGCCCGCCCTGCTTCATCTTTGGAATGTCGACGCAGGTATATGGATAGCTCTCCGCAAGATTCAGCCCCTCCGACACCATGCGCGACGGCGTGTCGATGTGCAGATCGAAGTACAACGGCGCGGAGGCTGCTGCGGACAGCATCCCTGATGGGCCAAGCGCGAAGGCGGCGGCGGTGGGTCCGAATTGGCGTCGTGTCGGCAACATGGCAGTCCATCATATACCGAATGACGGGATTGGCTGGCCGAATCGATGTGGTCAGATGACCACTTCAGCCGTGTGTTGACGCTCGAGTCTTCATTCAGAATCGCGCCGGGACCGGCACGATCACGCGCCCGCCCGCCGATGGGTTGGCCGGCCAGACTAATCCCGCAGGCGTGGACGGCTTGCTGGCGACGCTGACGTTTCCCCGCGCCTTGCTGGCCGCTTCGGTGACGATCGGCGGGCGCACGGCCGACGTGCTCTATGCGGGCCGCGGCGCCGGGTCTGGTGGCTGGCGTTTTCCAGATCAACGCGAAGGTGCCGGAGGACGCGACGCCGGGGAACGCCGACACGATCGTCACGTATGGAAGCGCGCGGAGCCAGGCGGGGCTGACGGTGGCACTGCGATAGCCTCAGGAACGTGTATGGACAACCGACTGTCAACAGCTAAGAACGCCCGGTTCTCGACGGCGTGCGCGAAGGGACTACGAAAGCCGCCCTTGAAGGCGCGAGTCGAAAGTGAATGACTCATAGCCGCCAAACGATATTCTTGCGAAATCCGGGTGCAGCGGATTCAGCAAATAGTTACTCTCCCTTGGCAGGACCGCTGAGGGCACGACCAGGATTGCCGTGCTCAACCCGATTGCCCAGTCGCTGCCGATTGCCTGGGTAATGGCGGGATGTTGAGGTGCATCCCAGCCAGGCGGCAGATCCGTAGAAGTCAGAATAATCCTTGGCAAGTACTCCGGTATCTCGATCCGCACAGCAACATAATCGGAAGCCAGCGCCCTGCTGCCCGCGAGGATTTCAAGCGCGCGCAACGCGCGACTCGCGCCTGTGTAGACCAAAGGTATGTCTTTCCGATTCCAACGGCCGCCATAACGTGCGGCCCCTTGTCCGTCGTTAGCGGGGTAGCGCCCGCTAACGATCCGGAAAACCAACATCTACCAGACGCCTTGCTCGATTTGGCCAAGAGCATCTTCTACGCTTTGAATTCCTTCGGAGGAGCAGAGTAGGGAAATAGCGGTTTTCTCGCCGAGCGACGGCAAGGGCGTTCGGAGCCATTTCATTGCCTTGTCGCGTGTGCCAAGCACTTCGACCGCGCGGGCCGCGATGTTCACGAAGGCTTCCAGGTTGGGTTCGGCATCCGGTTCGTCGGTAAATTCAATCCGTTTGATCGTCCCAAATGGCGACAGCGCCGCCCACAAGTCCTGAGCCGTGGTTTTCGCATTCAGTCCGTCAACTAAGATGTTCGTCATGATCACAAGCCGCCCTCGACTGTTATTATCGCCCTCGACTATTATTATAGAGAACAGATTGACGGTCATGAATGCTGTAGGCTGTCCGCCAAAAAACTCCTAAACCGACTCAACGCACATTTAGGACACGACACGTTGCCGCAGCCCCGGTTTCTTTCCCGTCAAATCGTGTATACTGATTCTTTGCGCACCTCGCGCGATTCCCAACAGCGGAGTTCTGCATTATGGCCAAGTATTGTCCGGTGACCGGTAAGAAGCCCATGTCGGGTAATCGCGTGTCACATGCCAACAACAAAACCCGGCGCCGATTCCTGCCTAACATGCAGGAAAAGAAGCTTTGGTCGCCCAAGCTCGGCCGGTTCGTCCGTCTGCGCATCAGCACCTCGGGCTTGAAAAACATCAACAAACTGGGCCTCGACGCCGTGCTCGCCGACATGCGGGCGCGCGGCGAGAAGTTCTAGGCGGAAGTAGAGGACCAAGCATCACATGGCTCGAGTCATCATCAAATTGGTTTCGACGGCCGGCACCGGCCACTACTACACCACCACCAAGAACCCCAAGACCAAAACCGAAAAGTTGGTCACCAAGAAGTTCGACCCCGTTGTGCGCAAGCACGTCGAGTACAAGGAACACAAGATTTAGTATCGGGCCCTCGCGGGTCTGATATACTACGCAAGTGGAAGCCAGTTTTTGGCGTGCCGTTTTGCGGCATGGCCGGAGTTCCTTCGTTCGTTAATTCCCGTTTGGTCCGAGAGCAGGCTGGCGTAGCTCAGTTGGTAGAGCATCTGATTTGTAATCAGAGGGTCGGGGGTTCAAATCCCTCCGCCAGCTCCACTACCTAGAGCTGTGTTTTTCTATCCGAATCGAATAGTAATTGGCGGCTCGAAGGCCATTGAGTTTGGACAGGTGGCTGAGCGGTCAAAAGCAACGGGCTGTAAACCCGTCGCCTTCGGGCTACGGAGGTTCGAATCCTCCCCTGTCCACCATCCTCGCATTCGGTGTTGAACCGTGCGGGGGCTGACTGGTAAGATGTTGTTGGTGTAAGGGCCGATGTAGCTCAGTTGGTAGAGCGCGTCCTTGGTAAGGACGAGGTCACCAGTTCGATCCTGGTCATCGGCTCCAGTTTTTCCTCCTGCGGAAAATCCCAGCAAGTTAGAAAACGGTTTCAGCAAGCTGCCTTAAGCGGCGGCTAAATAAGTTTGTTGTTGCCCGAAGAGGTGGAAGGAACATGGCGAAAGAGAAATTCGACCGCAGCAAGCCGCACGTCAACATTGGAACGATCGGCCATATCGATCACGGCAAGACGACGCTGACGGCTGCGATCAC
>JAYUSQ010000144.1:0-5689 GCA_043755595.1 Acidobacteriota bacterium
CGGCAACGCCGACGGTGTGAATAACTACACCAACGGGCGAAACTCATACGACACTTTCTACAACCACATTGTCCGCATCGATCACAATGTCTCCGACAAGCAGCGGTTCTTCGTGCGGGTCAACGGGACGCGCAATCTGCGTGATCAGGATAAGCGGCACTCGGGTACCGTAGGCCACCGGCTCTACCGTTATAATCGGGGCGCGGCCGTCGATCACGTTTACACGCTGTCGCCGCAATTCTTCATCAACTCGCGTTACAGTTACACCCGCTACATCGACGGAATTGACCCGAACCAGATGGGCTTTGACATCCAGGCGCTGGGCTTCTCCTCCACGTTCTCCAACCAGATCAAGGCGGTGGATCCGGCGTTGCTGCGCTTCCCGCGCATCGACACCACCGGCTATTCCTCGCTGTCGGTGCAGAGCCGGAATCGCAACCCGGTCGATACCCACGATTTCGCTGTCAATGCAACGCGGATCTTCGGAGCCCACACCGTCCGCTTTGGCCCGGGGTACCGGGTCTACCGCCGCAACTCACGAGACCTGGGAACTTCCTCCGGCTTGTTAGCGTTTAACACCAACTGGACGCGTGGCCCCTTGGACACCTCCGGCGCCGCGCCCATCGGACAGGGCTTGGCGAGCCTACTGTATGGCCTGCCGACCGGGGGTTCGTTCCCGATTAACGCTAACTACGCCGAGCAGGTGAAGATTCTCGCCGCCTATGTGCAAGACGATTGGAAAGTGAATCGCAAACTAACCGTGAGTCTCGGCTTTCGCTTCGAGTTGCCTTCGCCCATGACCGAACGCTTCGATCGCAGTGTCCGCGGATTCGACTTTGACGCCGCGAGCCCGATTGAAGGGGCCGTGCGCGCCAATTACGCGGGCAACCCGATCCCGCAAATCTCATTGGATGCCTTTCGCCTGCGCGGCGGCTTGACGTATCCCAACGTCAATGGACAGCCTCGCAACCTCTGGGACACTAGCCAGAGTAATTTCATGCCTCGTATTGGCTTTGCTTATTCGGTGACTGGAAACACCGTTTTCCGCGGCGGATACGGTATCTACTACGAACCCATTGGCGTCCCGAATAGCGATGTCATTCAAACCGGGTTTACGCAAACCACTCAGTTAGTGCCCAGCGTCGATAATGGCCAGAACTTCATTGCCACGCTGGCCAATCCGTTTCCCGGCGGCTTGCTCCTGCCTACCGGAGCAGCGGGAGGATTACGAACCAACTTGGGCCAGAGCGTCAGCTTCTTCAACCCGGCGCTCGACAACCCTTACATGCAACGCTGGCAATTCGCGCTGCAGCGGAGTCTTCCGGCGGGATCGGTTCTGGAAGTCTCCTATGTCGGCAACCGTGGCGTACGCCAACGCATCAGCCGGAACCTTAACGCGTTGCCGAACCGGTATTTAAGTGCGTCGCCGGTGCGCGACCAGGCCACCATCAACCTCTTGAACGCTCAAGTAATGAACCCGTTCTATCCTCTCTTGCCGGGAACGGGTCTTTCCGGCAATACGGTCGCGCGGTCACAATTACTGCTCCCCTATCCGCAGTTCACCGCAATCAATATGGATACCAATCAAGGTTATTCGTGGTATCACTCGATGCAGACGCGTTTTGAAAAACGCTTTTCGTCGGGCTTCATGTCGACTCTTTCCTGGACCTGGTCCAAGCTCATGGAGGCCCGCTCTTACTTGAATGCAGGCGATCTAATGCCGGAGAGCGTCATCTCGGATCAGGACCGCACGCAGCGCGTAGCCATCACCTCGATCTATGAACTGCCATTCGGCAAAGGCAAGCCATGGGCCAACCGCACTGGCGGCTTTGGGTCCCGCCTCTTCGGCGGTTGGCAGGTCTCGGGCATCTACCAGCTACAGAGCGGTCCCCCGCTCGGCTTCGGCAACGCGCTGTTCCGGGGCAACCTAGGCGATATTCCCATCGCAAAGGGGCAGCGCACGGTGGATCGTTGGTTCAACGTCGATGCCGGCTTTGAGCGCAACTCGGCGGCGCAACTGGCTTCCAATCTGCAGACGCTCAGCACGCGGTTTTCGGGAATTCGCGGAGATGGAACTAACAACCTCGATCTGGCGTTCATTAAAAATACGTCGATCAAAGAGGGAATAACTCTCCAGTTCCGCGCTGAGGGAATCAACGCGCTGAACCATCCGCAGTTTCTGACGCCGAACACGACGCCACTGAGCAGCGCCTTCGGGCAAGTAACTCAGGAGTGGTCTTCTCCCCGGACAATTCAATTTGCGTTGAAGGTCATCTTCTGATGCGGCGGGTACTATCTGAATGAATGAGTTTGTATCTGGCACCGCTGGCGTGGCAGCGGGAAAGCGGCCGGCATTCCAAATAGCAATACGCAAGAGAAAGTGACGCAGGCGATGATCCTGCGTAAGCTGAGTTCCTACCCCGGACGGAAGCACACCAAGAAGGCGCCATGAGCGCCTGATAATATTCGCCCGGCCATCCACGTCCTCGATTTTATCGACGATTCCCCGCTTCGCGAGTGCGTCTAGACTAGGTCTATAAAATACAGCCGCCGATCATCTAGCCCGGCGGGCGGGTGGCGTAGCGCTTCCAGAATAATAAATAAGTCTTCATCTCTCCAAAGCTGGCGATACCGCAACTTCTGTACTTTGGGGCCAGAGGCAGCGATATTAGAGTAGTGAAGCGATGCTACATCGAACAGGGTTGAGGGGCCGATCACGATGTCAGAGGGGCGTCTTCCGCCGTGACGTTTCAATAGGAGTAGCCTTTCTGCATGCGCTTCCTGCTTGTTAGCTGTTTGGCGGTCGCACTCGGAATGGCGCAGGGAAAACCCCGCTTCACCGGCTCGGCCAGTTGTGCGGCGTGCCACCGGATGCAGTCGGCGGCACAATCCTCTACGGGCCACGCCCATGCGCTGGCCCGTGCGGCAGACCATCACCTGCTTTCCGCGTTCCCTCTTCAGGCGACCCAAGCGCAGCGAGCCCCCAATTTTCGCTTCCGCTTCCAGGGCTTGACCGTGCGCATCGACGATGGCGCCGGCGTCCTTGCGATCCCTCTGGAATGGGCCTTTGGATCGGGCCACCAGGCCGTCACTTTTGTTAGCCACGGCAACGATCAATTCTACCTGGAACACTATCTGACGTACTATTCGTTACTTGGCAAATTTGCCCCCACGCCCGGGCAGAGTAAGCTCGCTCCGCAGAATCTTGCCGAAGCGGCTGGACTACTTTACCCTGTCGGCAGTCCCCAGACGGGAATCGATGGCTGCTTTGAGTGCCATTCAACCGGCCCGCTTAAGGGCGTTGAGCCCGCCGAAACCGGAGTGCGGTGCGAAGCCTGTCACGGCCCGGGCGCGGCGCACGTGGCGAGCGGTGGCAAAGCAAGAGTCGTCATTCCCAATCGATATGACGGGACCGAGTTGAATCAGTTCTGCGGGCGTTGTCACCGGCGGCCCGCTTCCGACCCTTCCAAGATCGACTGGAATGTGGCTTGGAATGTGCGCCATCAGCCTGTCTATCTCAGCCAAAGCGCCTGTTTTGTGAAGAGCCGGGGAAAGCTTTCCTGTCTTACCTGCCACTCGCCCCACGAGCCGCTAGAGACGCGCGCCGAGAGTTATGACACGCGCTGCAACGCGTGCCACGATTCTGTCCAGAGGCCTGCTTCCTGCGGCCAACGCAACTGCGCAGGCTGTCACATGCCCCGCGTAACCCCCGAGCCTCCGCTGCGTTTTACCAACCATTGGATCGGCGTCTATGGAGCGGCCGGAAGCAAGCTGAAGCCAGTGCGACGGAACGACTGATCGCGCGGGCACCGAGCCAGACCCGGCGATCAGGCTACGGCTTCCGCACACGCACGCGGGCCGGCCCCCGAGGTAAGCGTGTTGCGCTCGGAGTCGATGACGAGGCTCGCGCTTGGATTATATTTAGCGAAGAGGGGGCGCGCCCAGCCCGATGGTCCCGCTGCACCAGTTGTCACGCAGCCCCTTTGTCGTCGCGAATTTCTGACTGGAAGTCTCTGGGAATCATGGTGCTAGGAAACGGCGACGAAAGAAAAACAGGTGGCCCCACGCGGCGCTTCGATGGCCGTCTGGAGATCCATGTCGAAGTAGTCGATATTGGGGAGGGTTTGCTTCGAACGCAGGCGTGGTCGTCGCCTTCGGGTGAGCCGCCAACCAGAAACGGCTTTCCGCTCTTTATTGCCGGCGTTCCCTGGACTGCGGATCGGGGCCACCCTGCCGGCCGCGAGAAAATAGGGGGTTGCCGCGCTGAAGCGAGTAAGTCGTTGCCGCGGCGATTGATGTTGAACCCAAGCTTCCCTTCGAAAGAGCATTTCTAGAAGAGACGGCCGGATAATATATCGCTCGGGGGTCAAACGGAATTGGGAACTCCCGCCGTCCAAGCCCGACGCCCCGTTCAACCAATGTTAAGGACATAGGCTCGGCGGTCATTGATCATCACCATCGGAGAATCCAACCCTTCGTGATCGCCGCGCCCAGCGCCGAAACGGGATGGACGGTTTCCTTAAACGATGAGGCTAGCCCATTGTATAAGTCGTCGCAGGTCACAGACTCTTCAAGCTCAAGGATCTTGCGCGGTTTCTTACAAACCTCAAAATGTCAGCTTTACAGCAAGTTGAAGTTCCCGCGGCCGGGGGCTGAATGCTGTCGCCGTGACAACCCCAAAGGTCGTCGACTGCGCGTTATTCACGGGCGTATCGAAAACCGGCGTGTTGGCCACGTTGAACGCCTCACCCCGGAGTTGGAGCGTGATTTTTTCCTTGATGCGGAAATCCTTAAAGACCGACAGGTCGATGTTCTCGACGCCGTCACTTGACACGTTCGGGATGGTACGCGAGGCGTTGCCATAGGTGAAGGGCGCGGGTACCGAGTACGCGGCTGTATTGAACCATTGGGAAAGGGACGGCTTGCCTGATTTCGGGTTTTGTCCGGCAACGACATTCGGGCGATTCCCGCCCCCGGCATTGAGTGCTATCGTACGTCCGCTCTCAAACGTTCCAATGGCGTTGAGTTGCCAGCCGCTCAGCAGGAGGCGGGTGGCGGCAGGACCTTGTTTGAACCAGGGTACCGACCACAGGGCCGTGAGCACCAGACGTTGGGGTACATCCTCGATTCCCTTGGACCTATCCTGCCGCAGGTTGTACCAGTTGATAATGCCCGTGTCGGGTGCGCCGCCCGGACGGACAGCCCCTCCGCTGCCGGCCGCCGCGTCGATGATCTTGCTCAGCGTATAGGCGGCAAGCATCGAAAATCCTTGCGAAAAACGCTTTTCAATCTTGAGCGCGAACGCATGATAGATCGAATCGCCGAGCGAGGACCAGCCTCCGGTCACGCTGTTGTACTGCGGATACGGACGCAGTAGTTGCTGGCGCGGAACGGTCGTCCCGCTGAGCGGTCCGGTCTGAATAATTCCGAAGAAGGGATTCGGCACCGACTGCGTCAATGCGTTACCCAGCGAGAAATGAATTGGATCGAGTTGGTTCAGGTTGCGAGTTTGCGCGGTGAGAACGTGCGTTCCTTTGCTGCCTACATAGGCGCCTTCCACGAGCCAGTTGGCTTTGGGTTCCAGTTGCAAAGTGAAGTTCCACTGCTGCATGTAGCCGGGCTTGGGATCCCGCATTTGCGTTTGCAGATCGCCGCCGAGGAGCGTCAACGCCCCCAGCGAGCTGCCACT
>JAYUSQ010000145.1:0-5665 GCA_043755595.1 Acidobacteriota bacterium
CGACATTGCCGGCCGGCCCCGGTTGGGGCGTGCGCGTCAACGAAAGCGCCGTGGACCGATACAGCAAGGAAGCGAGGGCCTAACCGATGAAGCGACGACATTTTCTTTCCGGACTCGCCATGACTGGAGCGGCCGCACGAGCCGCCAACGATTGTGGCTGCGCCATGATGCCGCAGGCGACGACGCAATCGGGGCCCGTGGGCGCGACGGCGTTCGATCGCGTCGGCAGCAAAGTGAAGATAACCGCAGTAAAGACTTTCGGTGTTTCGCTGACGCCGGATTCGGACCGCCCCTACGTGTTCGTGAAGATCGAAACCAATCAGCAGGGCCTGGTGGGATGGGGCGAAGGTACGCTGGAAGGCAAGGCTGCTGCCACGATTTCGTGTATCGAGGACTTCCGCGAATTCCTCATTGGCCATGATCCGATGCTGGTGGAGCACCATTGGCAATCGATGTACGTCCACTCGTTCTATCGCGCGGGGCCTGTGATGGGATCGGCGATTTCCGGCATCGATCAGGCGCTGTGGGACATCCGCGGCAAGATACTGGGCCAACCGGTACACAAACTCCTGGGCGGACCGAACGACCCGCGAGGCGTGCGCGGCTACTATCACATTCGCGCGGCGAATCGCGAGCAGCGGCAGGAAGTGCGCGACATCGCCCAAAAAGAGGGGATCACCTGTTTCAAGGGCGGCATACCGGGCTACTACGAATGGATCGAGACCAACGCCAAGATCAGCCAGACCGTCAAGTATCTTCAAGACATGCGCGAAGATTTCGGCAATGAGATCGACATCGGTATCGATTTCCACGCGAAGACCAGCCCGGCGGTAGCGTCGACGATTATCAAGGAAATTGAGGGGTTGAATCTGCTGTTCGTCGAGGAGCCTTGTCCGCCGGAGAATATCCGGGCGATGGCTAAAATCGCGCGCCGCACGACGACTCCGATTGCAACCGGTGAGCGCCTGGTTGCGTCCTACTCTTGTGCGGAGCTTGTTGAGATGGGCGTGATCGATATCCTGCAGTGCGACATCAATCACACGGGCGGCATCACGGCGCTTTGGAAAGCGGCGGCGGTGGCCGATGCCGCGGGCGTTTCCATGGCTCCCCACGCGTGCGAAGGGCCGATCGGCGGCATTGCTACCATTCATGTAGACGCGGCGATGCCGAATTTTCTCGTGCAGGAGATATGTTCTCTGGTGAAGGCAGAGGAGAAAGAACTCATCTGGCAGGAATGGCTCGGATTTCCGGCGATGCGGATGGTGAACGGACGATTCCCGCTGCCGGCCAAGCCCGGCTTGGGCTTCGATTTGGACGAAGCGAAGTTCAAGAAATACCCGTTTGGCGGCACCAGACCGATGGCCCGTGTCTTTCATGAGGATGGATCTGTCGCCGAGTGGTAAATGACCGGCGCCCGTGAGCAACTCCTGACAGGGCTTCGTGAAAGGATCGTGGCCTACGCGGCATCTCGTGTAGGAAGGGACTTTGCCGAAGATCTTGCACAGGAGGTGCTCTTGGTCATTGAGACCAAATACGGACATCTGGAGAAGGTGGAGGATCTGGTTCCCGTGTCGTTCCAGATTCTGCGCTTCAAGATGCAGGACCTGCGGCGCAAACAGGCGCGGCGGGGTGAGTTTACCTCTGCCGATGCCTCTGTCCTGCCGCTGGCGGATGGCGCCGAAGGGCAGTTAGCGGTGCTTGAGCGCGAAGAGCTGTTGGAGCGGCTGCGCGCCGCTCTGGAGACAATGGACGAGCGCTGCCGCCAGATGTTCCGGCACAAACTTGAGGGACGTAATTTTCCTGAAATTCAACGGCTAATGGAAGCCGCCAATATCAACACCGTGTATACCTGGGATTTCCGTTGCCGCAAACTGCTGCTTGAGCGGTTGACGGCTGGAACTGCGTCGACGCGGAGGAAGTCATGAGAGGCGACGACGCTGCCATGCGCCAAGCCGAAAAGCTCATCGGCGGTTGGGTCGCGGGAACATTAACCGATGCCGAACGATCGTTGCTGCTCCAGGCTTCGATGGCGAATCAGGCGCTCTTCGACGCTCTGGCCGATGAGGAAGGGCTGCGTCAACTTTTGGCTGATCCAAAGGTACGGCGAGAGCTGGCGTCGCTGTTGGCCGATCGCTCGCAGCAGGCTGAAATCTCCTGGTGGCAGCGGCTTTTCCGGCCTGGGCCGATGGCGGCGTTTAGCGCCGGACTGCTGGCCGTAGTGGCGTTCGTGGCGGTGCGGCCAGAGTTTTCGAAGCAGATGCAGAAGGCGGTTCCGGTGATGGCGGAGTCTCCCGCCGCTAGTGAGGCGGCGGCAAAGGATGTAGTGGCGACCCCAGCCGCACCTCGTCCGTCAACGCCGGTTGCTAACAAGGCGCCGGCTGCCGCTCCGGTGATTGCGGAAGTACGGAAAGAGAAGGACTCGACCCCGGTTCGCGAGAGTGCGGCTGAGACGCTGGCCGACAAGAAAGAGAACGCCGCCGCGCCGGAACGTTTGGCCAAAGCGGCTGAACCGGCGCCAGTAGTTTCTGCCGCTCCTGCCGCTGCGCCGCCACCGCCGGCGATTCGGGTGGCGCCGGCGGATGAAGAGTCCAAACTAAAGCGCGCCGATGCCCAGACCGCCGCCGCCGCTCCGCCGCGGCCCATACGGTATCGCGTCGAGCGGCTGCAAGAGCCCGGTGGACAATGGGTGGAGTTCGGCGGTGAGTTGGGACGAGGGACGCACGCCCGGCTGGCTATCGATGCGACACAGGCCGGAGTTTTGACGATTCGATCCGGAGCGGCTCTGACGAATGCGGGCATCCGGCCTGGCGAGACCGTTTACTTCCCGGCGACTGGGAGTCTTCCGGCTGAAAGCGGAGAACGCGAAGTTGCGATCTTGTTTCGGCCCGGCGGTGCGCCGGGCAACTTGACCGGCGCGGGCTCGTCGCGTGCGCAAACACTTTATCGGGCCAAGGCGGCCCCGGGGCCCCAACAACAACAGCAGCAGCAGATACCTGGCGGCGGCGTCCGGCAGCGGGAAGAGCAGCCCGCGCAAGACGCCGCCACGGCAACAGCAGGAGACTATAGCGTTACGGTGCGCCTGCGCTACCGTTAGTCCTATCGTGAAACTGCTGGTAGTGCGCCGCTAGCAGGTTCATCCCGAAGTCGCCATTAAAATCGCGCCAGACTGAGTGGATGTGGTTGTTGTTGTTCTGCGTGTTGTCGTACTCGATCAGGAACGTCGGGCCTTGAACGCGATAGTAGTGAGGCTGGCCGCGATCGGGTCCGCCCAGCCAGGCAAAATGCACTTTGTCGACACCGGCCTTACGGACCGCATCCATGCGCGCAGCGCCGATATCGGCAGCCATGTTGCCGGTGTACTCTTCAATGACGCTCATCAGCATCTCAATCTGTTTCTTAGTCAGCTTGCCGGTCGGGATGCCTTTCGGGTCGATCGCTTCAGCCTTGAGTTTGTTGAAGCTGACGATGTCTTTCGGCGCTTCGGCGCTGATGAGCGCCAGTGGCTTTTGTTTAGCGTCCAGCGAGGCGAGCAGTTCTCGTGCGGTGTCTTCCTCCTGGGCTAAGGCGCGGAAGCCTTTGCGATTACCGTCTTTCAACTCGGCTGGATTGGCCCCGAAGAATGACGGGGACGAGGCGATCGTCTGACCCTTCACGACGGTGTAGTTGAGCGCGACGTGGTGTCCTTCAAAGCGCCATCCCCAAGTGGCGGATGGTGAGGGTTCACCGAAGATCGTGAAGAAATAGCCGGCGGCGTCGCGGCGGCCACGCGTGTCTTTCTCTGCCTCTTTGAGCACCGGTTCAAGACTGAGCACTCGCGAGACTTTGGCGTAGCCGTCCTGGCTGAGGCCGGAGCTGACCAGCACTTCTGCCATCGCGCGTTGTGCCGCATCCATTTCGCGCAAGGGCAAACCTTTGCGTTCGCGCGGAACAAAGTGCCAGTCAACGCGCTGTTTGTCGTCCACTGGATAGGTGGTCTTGGCCTTTTGCTCAGGTGTGAGCAAGGCGAGAAAATTATTGGCGGCGTTCGCCATAGCGACGCTTGTCTTGGTGCGTTCGTACGCGGCGGTCAGGGCCACTACGCACAATAAAACCGGGATGAGTCTGAGGCAGGGTCTTCGCATTAGTCTGGTTTCTCCTTGCGCTCGATTATATAGCTTTGCCGCGCCCGTTACACTCGTATAGAAAGACGGCGTTGGGGCGAGGTGGCCATTGATCAGAGCATACTATCCGGCGAGTTGGGGTTTGGCGGTGTTGATGTTGGGTTGCACCAGTACACCACCGAAACCGCCGAAGACATTCGATTTCCAGAACTCTATTGGTGTCGTGCTGCATCGAGACGATTCTAATTGCCTGGAAATTGGATCGGCAAGCCTGGCGGCCGGACAGCGGTTTCAGTTCGTCACCGGAGTCAAGCCACCCGAGTCCGGTGAGGCGGAGATCACGCGGAAGCTGGAAAAGCCTTGCGCTTTCGCGGAAAACAATCAGAACGAAACGGTCATGCACTCCTACCAATTCAAGATCGTGAGTGGGGAGCTTCCGAACGCCGCTCCCGCCTTCGCGTTGACCCGGACGCCCGGCCGTCTGAGTGACGGCGCGACCGGATACTCGGCGGACCTTGACGGCGATGGCCAGACCGAATTCTTGCGCGCTTGCACCAGCATGGAGGGCGTTCATCTGACAGTCTGGTCCGGTGCGCCCCTTACGGGCAAACGGAGATGGCATTACTACCACTATTTGGGTTATGACGTGGAACCGGATTGTTCGCCAGCCGAGAGTCAGCCAACTGGCCAGTAGTTTGACTATCGTCCGTCGGCGGACCAATGCGGAGGATCGCTCACCAGCTTGATCACTCCATACGATTCACCTACCGCGTGCAATTCCCTATTAGCGCCATTCTTGACGGCGCCCTTGATGACTACTTCATTGTTCTTCGCGTCTTTGATCTTGAGTTCGGCGGTAGTCCAGGAGACGGACATATCGGGCGCCAAGCCTGCAATATGATGCGAGGTGAGCGCAGGTGCGAAGGCGATGTCATAGCCCGCCACCATTTCCTTGGCGGCTTTTTTCGAAGCGGCCACGTCCTTCTTGCCGTTCGCGCCGGTATGAACCCACTCGATGTTGACGCCAATCATGGCGGGAACTTCCTCGGGAGCCAGGCCAGCAGCCACCTTGAACGACCAATGCATCAGAAATGCTCGTTCCTTCGGTCGCCGCGTCGCCGCGATCTTGTGCTTTCCGCCGGCTGCCGTGATGGCAGCCAGGAAATTCCGGACTTTCGTCCGGAACGGTTCGCCCAGGTCTTCGACGCTCCGGCTAGTTGGAAACTCACTTACCCAGGCGATTCCGCTGAGTCTTTTGGCGGGTAGCGGACTAACAACTGGCATTGGGCTCCTCCTTATTCTCTCCAGACGACTTTATTGGAAATGAGCTGTGAAAGCAAGGCGAGCCGGGCATTTAACGAACGGCTATGCCCACTCGGAGACCCCACTGGTGACGGTTGTAGTAACGGTCGCTCGGAGCAACCATGTCGCGAACTTCCAAACGCAAACCCAGCCGGGAATGAAACCAGGGCTCGTCTGGGGAATCAGTGGGTAACTCGGGGGCTCAGTGTTGGGGTTGAGTGAGGAAACGGTGAAACTTGCGGCAGGTGGAGTCGAAGGAGCGC
>JAYUSQ010000146.1:0-51124 GCA_043755595.1 Acidobacteriota bacterium
CAGGCTTGTCTACAAGTTGGGGTCATCTCAATTTCCTTAGAGGTCAGGAGTTCTGAAATTGGCAACGAACGGAAATACGTTCCATCCCGTGGGGCTCAAGGCGCCGAATGCGTTTGCCCTATACGACATGCTGGGCAACGTGTGGGAGTGGACGGGCGATTGGTTCGGCGAGAGGTACTATCAAAGCGGTGAGCGGCGGAATCCCCAAGGTCCGCCAAATGGGGACAAACGTGTGCTGCGGGGCGGTTCGTGGAACGTTTACTCACGGCTCCTCCGCGCCACGCTCCGTTACAGGCTCGTGCCTTCGGACCGTAGCGTCTATATCGGCTTCCGGTGTTTCTGGGAATGAATTCCCTTTGTTTTTTTCCTTTTTCCCTTTACTCAGCGGCGTAAGCCGCTCGGCGAAATTTTTTTAGGTCCAAGCCACGCGCGGGAAACGCCGCCTGACTTAGAATCTGCTCTTGTAACCGCCAGGTATCTCCATGTTTGGCGTGGCCGGTCCAGCCCGCTATCGATTGCTGCACTTCGGCCCAATCGATGCTTCCCTCGGCCCACTCCGCTTGCAACTGGCGCAGGCGGCGCCGGAAGCGCACTACGTTGTCCCGCACCAGGCCCAATCGCGATTCCTGATCGAACAGGAAGGCCGCCACTTCGGGACGCTTCTTCTTGCCTAACGCGGCGCGGCGGAGCGCCTCAAACAGGTTCTCCCAGGAGGTGACAGCGGACCATAAGCCGCCCACGCGCTTCACGCGCGCACGCCGTCCGCTTTGCGCCAGCCTCCCGTCATGCGGCCCAATTCGTCCGGGGCAAACTCAAGGATTCACCCCGAACACCGCAACCTGTGCAGAGTTGCGAAATCTTTGAAACCGCACCCGGTTGACATGCGTCTTCCAAAGCGCGAGGATAACCACATGAAGCGCATCTTCTTGACAGCGTTCGCGTTTACCGCCGCCGGATTCGCACAAGATATCATCAGTGCCCGGGCGGGAATGATTCAACACATCGAGGGCGATGTGCAGATCGACGGCAAAACCGTCACGATGCCGGCGCGAGAGAAGATGTTTTCGCAGTTACCCGAGGTCAAGAAGGGCAGCACGATGATCACTGCCGAAGGGCGTGCCGAGGTCTTGCTTTCGCCCGGTGTAACTTTGCGCCTGGGTGAGGATTCCGCCTTCAAAATGATCGATTCGGACTTGGCCGACACCAAGCTTGAGATCGTCAAAGGTATCGCGATCGTCGAAGTGCTGGAAGTCCTCAAAGAGAATCTGGTTACGGTTAAAGCGGGCCAGTCGTCAATCGAATTCCGCAAGGCCGGCGTCTACAAACTGCATGTTTCGGAGAAGTCGGAAATCCTGGTTTACGACGGCGCGGCGGAAGTGACCGTCGCTGGACAAACCAAGACGGTCAAGAAGAGCAATGCCGTCTCGCTTGAGAACGTGACGCTCGCCCGCAAGTTCAGCACCGAGAAGGGTGACGCGCTACTCCGCTGGAGCATGCGCCGCTCATCGTATATGGCGATGGCGAATGTGTCGGCCGCGACGGCTGCCAGGTCCTACGGCGGCAACTCATACTATGGGCAGGGCGGCATGGGCTTGGGCGGCTGGATGTGGAACCCCTACTATTCCATGTACACATACCTGCCCTATCGTGGCATGTTCTGCAACAGCTTCATGGGTTACTGCTACTACAGCCCGAGCCTTGTGCAGCAGGCTTTCTACGCTCCCCCCAGCTACTCGGGCGGCGGGAATTCTGCGGCTGCCAACAGCGGCACAAGTTACGGTTACGACCAGAACCGCGGCTACACGGTAGCCTCAGGCGATCGCTCTTATAGCGGCATTTCCAGCACCGCCTCGTCATCGGCGGCAGGAGCGCCGGCAGCGGCAGCGGCTCCGGTGGCGGATTCAGGCGGCGGGCGCTCAGGCGGCGACTCAGGCGGACGCGGCGGCGAAGGCGGCGGACGCGCTCAGTAACTTGTCACCTAATTCACGCTAATTCAGTCCGGGCGGCCACACGGCTTGCCCGGGCTTTTTGCCTTAGCTCCATTGGTAAGATAAATTAGGTAGCGTTAAAACCAGATGGACGTGATTCTTCAAAAGCATATCGAGCATCTAGGGCAATCCGGTGATGTCGTGGAAGTTGACGACGATTTAGCGCGAAATTACTTGCTTCCGCGCCAACTCGCGGTCTCCGTCGACGCCGATCCGATGGTTGACCTCGCCGAAAGTCTGCACCCGGGTTTGAGAGTTCCGGCCGGTAAAGCTTTGGGTCAGTCGGTCGATGCTTTGAATATGCTTGGTTTGTATTACGGGCTACGGGTCCCGGAAAACCCCGAAGGTACGCTCTTGCTCCGTGCCACGGAAGTATTTGGAGACTCAAAAACCGCGATTGAATGGCTCAACGAAAAAATCCCCTCGTTGGGCGGCCGCAAGCCAATTGAAGCGTTTGCCGGATCCGAGGAAGACAAACAACGCGTCTTGACTATACTCGGGCGCATTGAGGCCGGAGTCTTTTAGTGATCGTTGGCTACCGCTTGTGCAAGGCAACTTATTCCGCATCGAGCGGCGAAGGCGCCAAGCGACATGGCGGTCGATGGAATCGTCAAGGAGTTGCTGCCGTGTACGCAGCGGAAACTCGATCACTTTGCATCCTTGAGCGCCTCGTTCACCTGGTCCGCCTGCCCCGCGAAGAAGCTTTTACGCGGATCTTGATTCCGGACTCGATCCGTTGTTGTGAGGTCGCCGCCAGCGAATTGACCGCTGATTGGAACGACCCTGTGGAAAGCCCAATCACACAGACTATTGCGTTCGACGCTATGGCGCGGCATAACGCCGCTGTAGCGCTTGTTCCGAGCGTGATCGTGCCCGGCGAAAGATGCATCATAATCGACCCTGAGCACAGCGCTTTTCCGGAAATTCAATTCGGTGAGCCGGCCCCGTTTAGCTACGACGGCCGGCTCATCCGCCAATCGACGTAACCGCTACTCTTCTTCTTCCACCTCTCCGGTCCTCGCGGCCTTGGCCGCCGCGATGACCTTTTCCGCCTGCGGGCCAGGCACGAAGTCGTAGTGATCAAACTCCATGTGGAACGACGCACGGCCTTGGGTCATTGAGATCAGGTCGTTTTGATAGGTCAACATCTCCGACATCGGCACCTGAGCTTTGACAAACTGAGTCGTCCCTTTGGTTTCCATGCCAGACACGCGTCCACGCCGTGAGTTGAAGTCCCCCATGATGTCGCCGGCATATTCGACCGGCGCCTGAACCTCCACCCTCATCACCGGCTCAAGCAGCGCGGGCTTGGCTTGTTCCATCGCCAGCCGGAACGCCTTGCGGCCAGCCATTTTGAACGACATTTCGTTTGAGTCTACATCGTGATACGAACCGTCGTAGAGCGTGACGCGGAAGTCCACCATCGGGAACCCGGCGAGATAGCCACGTTCGGCCGCTTCGACGATGCCCTTCTCCACGGCCGGGATGAACGTCTTCGGAATTGCGCCGCCAAAGATGGCATTGACAAATTCGAACTTCGCACCGCGCTCCAGCGGCGAGACCTTGATCTTGCAGTCGCCAAACTGCCCGTGGCCTCCCGTTTGCTTCTTGTGGCGCCCATGCACATCGGCGTGGCCGCGAATCGTCTCGCGATACGGAATCTTCGGGGCGTGCAACTCCACGTCCACGTGATAGCGTTTCTTCAACTTTGAGCAAACGATCTCGACATGCTGTTGTCCGGTTCCGGCCAGCAAAAACTCTTTCGTCTGGGGGTCGCGATAGAAGCGAAGCGACTGATCCTCTTCCAGCACTTTGCCGATCGCCTGGCTCATCTTGTCCTCGTCGGCGCGGGACTTGGCGTGAATCGCGTAAGCGATCGATGGCTCATCCACATGCACGGCTTCGTAGGCCACCAATGAAGATTTCTCCGCCATCGTATCGCCGGTTTGCGCGTCTTTGAGTTTCGCCACCACACCAATGTCGCCAGCCTTAAGTTCATTCACCGGCAGGATCGTCTTTCCCTGGGGCACGCCGATGTGGGCCAAGCGCTCATCGCCGCCGGTCCGCACGTCGATCAGGTGTTGATCGTTCTTCAGCACCCCGGAGATCACTTTGAAATAGGACACCCGCCCGGAGAAGGCATCGGCGGTGGTCTTGAAGACAAACACCGAAGCGGGTCCGTCGTTGGTCTGCTTCCGCTCCACGTCGGCTCCGTTCAGTCGTCCTTTGACGGCGGGACGCTGGCCGGGCGCGGGCATGTAGGCGCTGATGAAGTCCAGCAACGCATCGGTGCCGAGATTCGTGGTGGCCGCGGCGCACAAGACGGGGAAGATCTTCCCTGCCAGCACACCCTCGTCTAGGCCGTCATGGATGTGTTCGGCGGGCAAAGTACCCGTGGCGAAAAACTCTTCCATGAGTTTGTCGTCGCCTTCGGCCGCAACTTCGATCAGCGATTCATGGGAGGCTTGGGCGAGTTCGATCAGGTCGGCGGGAATCGGGATCTCGCGGCCTTTGCCTTCGGCGGAGGCGGTGTATTCAAATGCCTTCATCGTGATCAGGTCAACGTAGCCTCTGAAGTTCTTCTCGCGCCCGATCGGCAGATGAATCGCCACGGCTCCGCGACCGAAGGCTGCCTGGATGGATTCAAGCGCCCGGTCGAAATCGGCGCGCTCGCGGTCGAGCTTGTTGATGACAATCGCGCGGGGCAACCCGAATTCCTCGGCCAGTGACCAGGTTTTGACGGTTTGCACTTCCACGCCGGCCACGCCATCCACGACTGCAATGACGGAGTCCGCCGCCTTGAGCGCTTGCTTAACATCATTCGTGAAGATGTTGAAGCCGGGAGTATCGATGATGTTGAGTTTATTCTGCTTCCATTCGAGGGCCGCCACCGCGCTTGAGATCGTTATCTTCCGGTTGATCTCTTCCTCGTCAAAATCCGTTAAAGCATTGCCTTCGTCCACCTTGGTCAATCGATTGGTGGCGCCGGTGGCGAAGGCCATTGCCGCGGTGAGCGACGTCTTGCCGCTGTTGAGATGTCCGATCAATGCAATATCGCGGACATCGTTCCCTTCATACACTTTCATTGGGCTCTCCATTCTTGGCCGCCTGTCGACGATCTTGAGCGGCCGTCTGTCTTTACGGCCAGAATCGTATCACAGCAAAACGCCGGGGTATACCGGCCGGCTGAACAGAATGGAGTGCGATGAGAACGGCTATTCGGATTTGGCTGAAGCGCCGCCGGATCTAGCTTTTTTGACTGGGGCGCCGGGTGGCTCGCCACCGCCGCTATCGGATGACGACGAAGACTTCGTACCGCCTTTTCCTTCGGCGCCGGTAGCGATGGTCACTTTGACGCCAGTGTCGAGCCGGTTGAGTTGAGTGACGGCCACCGATTCGCCTTCCTTCAGGCCCTCCAGGATCTCCACTTCCTGGTCGAGGCGATCCCCGATTTTCACTTCCCGGGCGTCGATGGTACCGCCCGGCAGGACGACGAAAGCTTTGTTGGAGCCAAGCACGTACGTGATAGCGCGCTGCGGCGCCATCATCACCTCGTCCACTTTTTTGGTGGCCAGCCGGGCGCGGGCATAGGAACCGGGCTTCAGCAGATCGCCTGGATTGTCGATCAGCACCTCAACCACAAACGTGCGTTTCGTCTGGTCGACAGTCGGAGCGATGCGCCAAACTCTTCCACTGAACTTTCGATCCAAAAACGCTTCCACGGAAACTTCGGCGAGTTGCCCTTGCTTGGTCCAAGGCGCCAGCCGCTCGGGAACCTCAAGGCGAAGCCGCAACTGGCTGGTCTTGACCAGGGTGAAAAGCGGAGCGTTCGGGCGTACATAGGCCCCGGGAGTGATCAGTCGTTCCTTGACGCTGCCGGCAAAGGGCGCACGAACGGTCGTGTCGCGCAACTTCTTACGTTGCAATTCAACTATGGCTTTGAAGCGCTCCACTTCCTGCACGAGATTGCGGCCTTGGTTCCTGGTCGCGTCAAGCGCCGCCGACATGGCCTGGAAGCGGGTGGAAGCGGCGTCCAGATCGGCTTGGGCGCCGATCTTCTGGTCGACGAGATTGCGGATCCTTCGCAGTCGCACCTCGGCCTCGCGAAGGTCCGCGGCGGCGCGCCGGACTTCCGGAGTCTCATCCAAATTCTGCACGCGATCGTTCTCTTCTTTGAGACCGAGCCGCTCCAGCGACTGACGGAGTTGAGCCTCGTTTTGGGCCAGGATATAACGCTGTTCTTCGTCGGAAACGTTAACCAGAACGTCGCCCTGGCGAACCGAATCGCCCAGATCGAAGTTAACCTTGGTCACCTTGCCTTCGATCTCAGCGCTCACCACTACTTCGTCGAGCGGGAATAGAGTGCCGACCGAGTCGACCACGCGTTGAATCTGCCGTGACGACACCGGAGCAACCCGGACCGAAATCGGGCCTGATTCCTGCTTGGCTTTGACAGGTATCTGCTTCTGACACCCGGCAAAAAAGAACAAGGATAGGACCAGACCACGCAACCAAAAGTCTCTCATTGGCGATTCCTAATTATAGGCGGTGCTAGCGCGAGCCCGGTTACAGGCAAACCCCCTAGAATTACTAGGGTCTTTCCCCACCCCCTGTCCTACGGCGAGGCACTGGCTCAAGCATAGACGAACGGGAGCCGATGAACACATAGAGAGAGAATAGGGGGGCGATTCGGATGGATTCCAGTCCGGCGCCCCGCCAGGAGAAGTTCTGAAGTCACCATCATGACCCTTTACCGCTCCTTTGTCGTGTCGGTCATTGGGATTGGCATCGTCATAACCTTGGCTGGCGTGGTGCCGTGGCACACGCAGGAACCCCTGCGCGGCTACTTCTATCTGGCGATCGCCATTGCTGCGTCGGCTCTGCGCGTGCAAACGCCGCAGGTCGTCGGTACGATGACGGCAAACTTCCTGTTCGTACTGCTGGGTATTCTGGAGTTGAGCCTCAGTGAAGCTCTCCTGCTGGGCTGCGCAGCCACCGGGGCGCAGTTGTTCATTCACCGGCATGAGGCCCGCCTACCGGTCACCCCGGCCTTCCACTTGGCCAACGCAGCGATTGCGGTGACGCTGGCCTTTCGGGCCTGCCACGCACCTTGGTTGCAGTCGTCTCCGGTTTTATCCCTGGTGCTGGCCGCCACGGTCCTCTACGCCATGAATACCTTCCCGGTGGCCGTCGTAGTCGCGCTGCTCCAGAAACAAAACTTGGCGTTTGTGTGGCGCGAGTGTAATTTCCGGCTCTTCCCGCACTATCTCGCTGGTGCGCTGCTGGCTGGCGGCTTCCACTATTCCTCGCAATCCCTAGGCGGCCAATCCCCCGTGCTGCTGGTTCCAGTCGCTTTCCTAGCCTACAGCCTTTTCAACGCGTACCGCATACCGAGGGGCGGCCAAGGCGGCGGCCCGGAGGGCATGGCCGGACTGCACCAACGCACCATTGAAGCGCTGGCGATGGCGATCGAAGCCAAGGACATGAAGTCGCAGACCCATTTGCTACGGCTCCAACTCTACTGTAATGAAATAGGCAAGGATCTCCGGCTCCCCGCTGAACAGATGGAAGCTCTCCGCGCCGCCGCGATCCTACACGATATCGGGAAGCTGGCCGTGCCAGAGCATATCCTGTCGAAACCCGGCAAACTGACGCGCGAGGAGTTTGAGAAGGTCAAGATCCACCCGTCGGTCGGCGCTGACATTCTGGAGCGAGTCCGGTTCCCCTATCCCGTCGCCGACATCGTGCGGGCGCACCATGAAAAATGGAATGGGGCCGGATACCCTGCCGGACTCAAGGGCGAGGGGATTCCACTGGGCGCGCGAATTCTAGCCGTGGCCGACAGTCTGGACGCACTCATTTCCGAGCGGCCGTATCATGGCGCCATCCCGATCGAAGAAGCGATGATCCGGCTGGCGTCGCAAGCTGGGTTAAGCTTTGACCCGAAAGTCGTCAAAGCGTTCCAGGCGCGCTACGAAGAACTGGAAGAACGGTTGCGAGCCCAGGAAGAAGACCCGGCTTTGGAAGCGCTCCAGAATCCGGTGCGAGACTCGCTATTCCCTTCCAGCGAAAAACCGGCCGCTTCGGGCAATCTGTCGGCCACGGATCATCCGGCCTATCTCGATACGATCGCCGCTGCGCGACAAGAGGCGCAGGTGTTGCTTGAGTTGTCTCAGCAATTGGGCAACTCGCTTCAACTCGACGAAACTTTGGCCATGGTGTCGTCGGGACTGCGGCGTTTGGTGCCGTTCGATTCGTTAGCCATCTACGTCACGCGCGGCGCTCATCTGATCCCGCGATACGGCACCGGCGAGAGCACGTCGCTGTTTCTTTCCCGCCAGATTTCACTCGGACAAGGTGTCGCTGGCTGGGTCGCCTTGCATAGCAAGCCGATTCTGAACGGCAATCCGGCGGTCGAAACGGGGGCCGCCAACGACTCCGGCCGCAGCGTGGTGCTCAATTCGGCTCTCGCGGTGCCTTTGGTGAGCGCCAAGGAAACAGTCGGAGTGCTGATGGTCTGCCGGCGTGGCTTTGACTCATTCAACAAAGACAACCTGCGAGTTCTTTTGGCCGTCGCAAGCAAGTTGGGCACGTTTATTGAGAACGCCCTCAAGTATGAACAAGCCGCAGCCTCGGCGTCTACCGACTTCCTGACGGGCCTTGCCAATGCCCGTGCTTTGAACCTCCACCTGGAAAACGAATTGGCGAGAAGCCATCGCCAATCGACGGCGTTGACGGTCTTGGTGGCGGACTTAGACGGCTTCAAAGACATCAACGACCGGTATGGGCATTTGGAAGGCGACGCAGTGTTGCGCGCCATTGCGTGCGTGCTACGAGAGAATTGCCGCGAGTATGACTTTGTGGCCCGGATGGGCGGCGACGAATTCGTAGTGTTGCTCCCAGGCATGGAAGAGGCCGATGTGATCGCAAAGATCGCTCACCTGAATACCGCGGTTGGCGATGCGGGACGGCGGGTGGTACCGGAGTCGCGTCTTGGACTCAGCATTGGCCAGGCGCGTTTCCCGGTGGACGGCCGCACAGCCGAGCAATTATTGGCCGAAGCAGACCAGCGAATGTACGCAGCCAAAACCATGCGCAAGATGCGCCAGGGAAAGACGGCGCCCCGTGGATTCGATTTCGACTGGGTCGCCGCGTCCGCCCCGCCCGGTTCAACCCCGATCGCGACGGTTCCTCCCAAATAGCGCTGGCTCCGTGCGGTGTCAGGTGACAAATGTCACCCCGGCCGCCTGACGATCTCCACTGTTGAAACATTGCAGCAATCCGTATTCTGGATCCGGAGGCAATGCTAAAAATGATCGCCGCTCAGTTGGAACATACCACCAGACGCTTTGAAGCTATCACGGCTCTCGGGGCTTGGCTCGTCCGGGTACTGTGTATTACGTCTGGCCGGCGACGGACTTTCCAGCGCCGCCATCGCAGCCAGCCCAGCTTCATTTCTCCGAAGGCGCCATCCGCAATTATCTTTCCGAAACCATGAGCAAGCTGCAGGCCGCCAACCGAACCGATGCCGCCCGCCATCGCCCGGCAAAGAAGCCGGCTGGGGACTGACCGCGATCAACGCGAGGATTTGTTGCGCTCACGTTCGATCTCGGCTTCTTCTTCCTCGGTCTTTTCGACGAGTTTGTCGATCACCATCGAATAGATCGCCGGCTTGCCGTGGCGGTCGCTTTGAAAGAATATCTTCTGACTGTCGGGAGAGAACACGGGCGACACGCGGGCCGGCTCGGTGGACTTGTGTTCGCACAAAGCAAACTCGCGTCGAACCGAGGGGATCAGCAACAGTACGTAGGGTCCAGCCTTGCTTTCGCTCGCGCCGACAAGCACGCTGGCGTCGCGATTCGAGGAGAAGGCAGCGTATTGCGAAGTCGAAGCCAGGAGTTTGTCTTCACCCGTATCCGGCTCATTTTGCCTCAGCGAGTGTGCCCGGCCCGGTTCCTTGTGCAGATAGAAGACCTGGCGCCCATCGGGTGACCACATTGCCGGACCCAGTCCGCCCGCCGCCGTTTTCAACTTGATTTGCCGGGAGCCGTCGAAGTTAGCGAGCCAAAGCGATTCGCCCGCGCGATACAGAACAGAGGCGCGCGACGGTCTCGCCAAGGGTTGATCGACACCCTCGGGGTTTTCCGCAATCTTTCGCGAGCCGCCGCGAGCCGGCATGGAAACCATAAAAAGCGAGTTTCGATCGGCCACCAGCACGGAAGGTCCGTCGGCCGTCAACGAGAGTCGCAGGCTTGGCCGGCGATCTTTAAACGTGTAGAGCACGCGCGACTCGCCGCCGGTGGCGGGAACGACCCGGACGTCATTGCCATCGGCATAGATTACGGCGCGGTCGTCTGGAGACAAGGTGAGGCTATCGGGATCGAGCGCGGCGGCTTCGGTAATCGGCCGGCTCTCCCATTTTTTCTGGTCGATGGTGTAGGCCTGCAGCGTGCCGCTGCGATCACTGGAATACAGCAGGAAGCCGCCGCGTTTGGGAAAGATGCGATTGGTGGCGGGAGGAAGAAAGCTGGAATGCTTTGGATCGGTGACTCGAAAAACTTCAAATTCGGTTGAAGGGTCCGGATAGCGGACCCTCTCGGAGGGTTGAACTTCCGCCGCAGCCACTATGGCGGGCCACAGCAGGAAACGGCGGCGAGTCATCAACCCTCAGTATATGAAACCGGAGGGCGGTTAGTGGGCCGCGCGGATATGGTCACCCAGCAGGTCGAGCCCAAAGTCGCCTTCATAATCACGCCACACCGTGTGCGTGTGGTTGGCGCCATTCTGCGTATTGTCGTACTCGATGAGGAAGACCGGCGAGGAAACACGATAGTAGTGAGGTTGACCTTTTTCAACCGGCCCCGCCCAAGCGAAGTACAGACTATTGCCCGCTTTCTTGATCTGCTCGCGGCGCTGGGCGGCGACAACTTCGGGGACGTTCGAAACATATTCGTCGATCAATTCGTTCAACAGCGCTTTTTGCTTGGCATTCAGTTTGGAAGCGGCCAAGCCATTGGGCTGCCCGGTCAGAGCGGCCTTGCGCGATGAGGCGGTGAGCATATCGGCCGGAGCTTTCTCTGCCACCATAGCCGTCTTCTGTTGCCCGGCGTCGAGCGCCTGCATCAGACTCCGCCCAAGATCTTCCTCTTGCCCAAGTGGCCGCATACCGGCTCTCGGCCCTTCGCGCACTTCGTGAGGATTGGCGCCGAAGAAGGTCGGGGTGCCCGACAATTTGCCCTTGACGATCGTGAAGTGAAGGCTCACGTGATGGCCTTCGACGCGATAGCCCCAAGTGCCTGTGTCGCTAGGAGTGCCGAAGATGCTGAAGTGGTACTTGCCCGCATGACGCCGGTCCACCGTATCCTTCTCGATCACCTTCAAAACGTCTTCGAGGCTCATGATGCTGGTGGCTTTGATGAAGCCGCTCTGGCTTAGGCCAGCGCTCAGCAGGGCGGTCGCCAGACGCTGCTGTCCATCCGTCATGTCCTTCAACGTCAGCCCCATGCGAGGCGTACCGTTGCGAGCCTTCGGAATGTCGTCGGTTGGGATGTAATGCCAAAACAGGCGCTCGTCGCCCTCAAACGGAAGTTTGGTTTTTGCCTGCTGTTCGGCGTTCAGAGAATTCAGAAGGGCTTGCGCACTCTTCGTCATTGTGGAAACGGAACTGGCGCGATGGTAGGCGGACGCCATTAAGGCGAAACCGCCACAGACGGCTAGAAAACGAAAAAAATTGCGGCTCAAGACAACTCCTTCAGTGGGTCGGAGCCGCCATTGTATCAGAAGAGGCCGCTCAATTAGAAGGGCATGTCGGCTTTGACCATCACACCGGTAGCCGATCGGGCAAGGAACACGTACGGATTAACTGGCGTGCCGTTATTCCGGACCTCGTAATGGAGGTGCGGACCGGTAGAGCGTCCGGTGCTGCCGGTGGCGCCCAGGAGCTGTCCACGGCGCACTTCCTGGCCAGCGATCACATCGATCCTGGACAAGTGCGCGTAGTAGGTTTGAACGCCGTTGCCATGGTCGACAACGATCAGCCGTCCATAGCTCCCACCCCAGTCGGCATGGCTCACAACGCCATCGCCTGCCGCTTTGAGCGAAGTGCCCATCGATGCATCAATGTCTACGCCGGGATGGAAATCGCCTTCGCCCGAGAACGGATCGCTTCGCTTGCCGTAGCTGCTCAACAAGCGGCCATACACCGGCCACAGACTCGGCCGTGAATTGGCCTGCCAAACGCGGTGGTACTTGCGGAAACCCGATGAAAATTTGGCGCTCTTGAGAAAGTTGTATTGATCCAACGTATCGTTGTACGACGGCAGCAGCGGGCCTTCCAGCGAAATGTCCGCCGGGCCGTCAAGCGATTTTTTCATGCCATAAGCCAGCGAGACCTCAGTGGCGAATAGTTGCAGGGTCGCCAATTGTTCGTTCGTCTGGTTGGCAGTGCTTTGGAGCCGTTGGTAGCGCTGACGGAGTGAGTCCAATTGCACCTGGAGCGAATTGTAGTTTGCCACCTTCCACGCCATGCGTCCGTAGCTGCTCACGATGCCCACGGCGGAGAAGAGTCCAAGAACCGCCAACATCAGCACAGCGTAAATCGCATGGTGCGGGATGTGGAGACGGCGAAGGCGCCCATGAAATGAGTGAGCCAAAACGACTATGAAATAGTGCTGTTTCATTCAACAGTATCCAGGCAGGAAGAGCAGTAGCCGTTCTGCCGCCCGTCCTCACTCTCTAGAGGATTTACCGCCAGGTTCAAGGGACTAGTCCCCCATCGGTCCAGGATGTTGTTGCCCTTCCTGGATTAGAAACCCAACGATTCGCTTATGTTACTACTGGATTGTATCGTCGGTCAAGGCAATTCTCCACAGGGTGTGGGTACATTTGTCCCACCCAATTTCGACCGGCTGGGTTAACTTCTTTATTTTCAGTATACAGTCGAGGTACACTGACCTGATGCCGCTAGTTCAGACTTGGACGGGACCCCATGCCAACTATTAAACCTCCGGTCCAGCTCCGCTTCGAGTGTCAGCCCGGCTGCACCGCTTGCTGCGACATTGAAGGGTTCGTTTATCTGAGCGAGAACGACCTTCTCAAAGCCGCAAAGTTCTTGCAGATGTCGCCAGAAGCATTTGAAAAACAATACGTATATCGCACTGCGCACCAAGTCCGGCTGAGGAAGCCGAGCGACCGGCAGTGCCACTTCCTAAAGGACGGCGGCTGCGCGATTCACCCAGCCAAGCCAACCCAGTGCCGGCTCTTTCCCTTCTGGCCGGAGTATGTAGAGGATCGCGAGGAATGGAATCACCTGAAGAAGCGCTGCCCGGGCATCGGGAAGGGCGAATTGATTCAGATCGGCACGGCCAAGGAAGTGGCCAGCGAGATGAAGACGGCATATCCGAGTTTTTACGACGGGTGGGAGTGAGCGGGGGCTGAGGCTTTTTGTAGCTCCAAAGCCTCAGCCATCGCGCGTGTTATGGCGGCATCCTTGATGGCTTCGTAGCCTCGGATTGTGTCGGGCAGTTCGATCATGCGTTGAGCCAAGGAGGGTTCCTCCACCCGCAAAGCGGTCTCAACCAGGTCGAGATACCAACCAACCAGCGCACGCTCTCTCCGCCGGTGCGAGGCAAAACTGAAGACATCAAGGACCGTTCCGCGCAGCACTTTCATCGCGGCGAGGGCGGACAAAGGCCAGCGGAACCAGGAGCCCAGTCGCAGCTTGCGCTTCATCCCCAAGGCGCGGAGCAACGGCGGGTGGAGGTTGTAGCCAACCGATTCGATCGCTTCCCATTTTTCGTGCAGCCCTCGCTCGAACTCGGGGCCGGTCAGGAGGCGCGCTACTTCGTACTCGTCTTTCACGGCCATCAAACGGTATAAGCGGAGCGCCACCGCATCGGCGAGTCCGGGCCGCTTCGACCTGACCCGATCAATGAATAGTTGAAAATGCCGCGCGTAAGATGCCGATTGATATTCGGTTAACTTGACCACGAAATCAGGAGCGCGTGTTTCAAACGCTAGAGACGCTTCCTGTTTCGGCGGGTTGCGTCCCAGCCCGAACGCCTTCAGGTTGCGATCCACCTCGGCGCCGTTGAGCCGGATCGCCGCTTCGATTGAGCCGAGCGAAATCGGGACAAGCCCCGCTTGCCAGGCCGCACCGAGCAGGATCATGTTGGCCATCATGTGGCTACCGAAGTAGCGCTCGGAAAGGGATGACGCATCGAGGTACCGGTTGCGTAGCCTGTCCGTACACTGCTCGATCCGTTCCAACTGGCGCGCGGAGTCGCCCAACGGCAGGCGCTTGCGCGTCGATTCCACGGTGGGCGTGAGGTGGGTGTTCACCACCGCTGCCGTGCGCGAACGATGAGCGCATTTGAGATTGTCGAGAGCCAAAACGCCCAGCATGTCGTAGCCGAGAATCAGATCGGTATTGCCCGCGTTCGAGCGCGCCGCCGCCGCCAGCGGCTCATGGCTCACCGTCAAGTGCGACACGACTGCCCCGCCCTTCTGCGCGAGACCGGTCTGATCGAGAGAAAGCACGTGCAATCCGTCCATCGTCGCGGCAGCAGCCAGGATTGCGTTCACCGTCACAACACCAGTGCCGCCGATGCCAGGACTTAGGATGCGATAACCGGCGCCAGCGTCGGCAATTCGTAATGGCGGCGCCACTTCGACGATGGGAATCTCAGCGGGCTTCGGCTTCCGCAGCCCCGTGCCCGGCTTCAGGTTCACGGTTACGAAAGAGGGGCAATCGCCCAGCGCGCACGCATAGTCTTTGTTGCACGACGGCTGGTGGATGCTCATCTTCTCGCCCAGCGCGGTCGAGACGGGATGCAGGCTGGGGCAATTCGATTGCCTTACGCAATCGCCGCAGCCTTCGCAGACCTCTTCTTGAATCACCAGCCGTTTGGTTGGCTCGGCGTATTTCCCTCTTGAACGGTACCGCCGCTTTTCGGCCGCGCATTCCTGTTCATAGATCAGCACGGTGACGCCGGGTGTTTTTTCCAACTCCCGCTGCACCGTTTCCAATTCATCGCGCTCGTGGACGGTACAGTTGCGCGCCAACTGGCCGGGGTCGCGGTAGAGCGAGGTATCTTCGGCTAGAATCACGATGCGCTTCACGCCTTCGGCTTCAAGTTTGCGCGTCAACGCGGGCACGGGGATGGCGCCCACCGCATCCTGGCCGCCGGTCATTGCGACGTGGCCGTTGTAGAGAATCTTGTAGGTGATGTTGACGCCGCGTGCGATCGCCGCTTGAATCGCGAGCGACCCCGAGTGGAAATAGGTGCCGTCGCCCATGTTCTGGAAAATATGCTGGCGATCGACAAACGGCTCCATCCCAAACCACGGCGCGCCTTCGCTGCCCATATGCGCGGCAAACGAATAGCCTCGGCCAGCGTCTTCGAGCAGGAAGCCCATGCCTGCGCAACCGATGCCGCCGCCCACCACTTGATCGGGCGCCATCAGTGTGCTGCGGCTATGCGGGCAGCCTGAGCAATACGAGGGCGTGCGCAGGATGCTAATCTCGCGGGGACGGCGATGGATCTCACTCAGTCTTTCCAGGCGCGCGGTCAGACCGGGCCACGGAGGCAGTACGCGGCCCAGCGCTTTGAGGATCAGGTCGGGTTCCAGTTCGGCGGTCGCCTGCAGAAGCGTTTCGCCCTTCTCGTCGAACTTGCCCATTACCCGCGGGCGGTGGGCGGTGTTGAATAGCGACTCGCGAATCTGTAGTTCGAGAAAACTCCGCTTTTCTTCGATCACGAGGATTGTGTCGAGGCCTTGTGCAAATTCCTCGACGAAGCCTGGTTCGAGCGGATACGTCATGCCGAACTTCGCAATACGAATGCCCATCGCCGCGAGCGCAGCGTCATCGGCGATGCCGCAGTCGGTCAGGGTCTGTCGCAGATCGTAGTACGCTTTTCCCGCCGTCGCGATACCGATGCGGGCGGCGCCGGCGCGAGCGCCGAACGTGCGATTGATCGGATTGGCCCGCGTGAAGTCCAGCACCGCGGCGATGCGCCGCACATTGGTTTCGTGCTCAAGCATCAGAGCGATGCCGGGCACCAGCCGAGCGTCGCTGTGTTTGCGGTAGCCCATCGCTGGTTCGGTGAAGCGATGGCGAGCGAGATCCAAGTCCACCGTGCCGCCACCGTCGCAGGTTTGCGTCAGTAACTTCATCGCCGACCACGCGCCTGAGTATCGCGACAGCGCAATCGCGTAGAGACCGTAGTCGAGAATCTCCTGCGTGTTGCCCGGAAACAGGATCGGGATGTTCACGTTGTAGAGCGAGAAGTCGCTTTGATGCGGGATCGATGAACTCTTACAAGGATGATCGTCGCCCGCCAACACCAGAGCGGCGCAGCGTCCGGGCGAGCCGGCGAGATTTCCGTGCCGCAGGATATCGCCTGAGCGATCGACGCCCGGTCCCTTGCCATACCAGATGCCGACCACGCCATCGACTTTCGGCTGACCGCGTTCGCCCAGGACTTCGAACATCTGTGAGCCGTAAATGGCCGTCGCGGCGAGATCCTCATTCAGTCCCGCCTGAAAATGCACGTTGAGCGGCTTCAATTGAGCGGCGGCGCGTTGCAGGGCAAAGTCATAGCCGCCCAGAGGCGATCCCTCGTAGCCGGTGATGTAGCAGCCAGTGTTCAGGCCGGCGCGCCGATCCAGCCGCATCTGGTCCATAGGCAAACGCACCAGCGCCTGGATACCGGTCATGTAGGTAAGGCCGGATTCGAGATTGTACTTGTCGGTTAAGTTCACGATATGGCTGGCAGCTTCATTGGTAATGATATCCTTGCTGAACCCTATGCCGACGAGAACCCGCTACAAAGTGCTTGCCCTGTGCATGGTCTTGGCTGGCATCACTTATCTCGACCGCATTTGCATTTCGATCACCCGGCCTCAGATGCAGGAAGAGATGGGCTTGTCGGCCACGCAGATGGGCTGGGTATTTGCAGCTTTCCAACTGGCTTATGGGCTGTTTGAAATCCCGACCGGACACTGGGGCGACAAAATCGGTACGCGCCGCGTGTTGACGCGCATCGTCGTTTGGTGGAGCGCCTTCACGATGCTCACTGCCTTCGCGTTCAATTACAGTTCCCTACTGGTGATTCGTTTCCTTTTCGGCATTGGCGAAGCAGGGGCGTGGCCCAATGTCGCTCGGACTTTCTCGCGCTGGTTTCCCTTGCAGGAGCGAGCGACGGCCCAAGGGATTTTTTTCATGGGCGCACATCTGGCCGGCGGATTAACGCCGCTCCTGGTCACCTTCCTACTGCGTTACTACAATTGGCGAACGCTGTTTCTGGCATTCGGCAGCATCGGCTTTGTCTGGGCATTCTTCTGGTACCGCTGGGTGCGTGACGAGCCAGCCGAGCATGCTGGAGTGAACGCCGAAGAGCGCGCTCTCATTGAAAAGGGACGGGTGCTAACGGCTAAACACGATCTCAACTGGGCGCGATGGAAGGAACTGCTGGCCAACCGTAGCGTGCTCGGGCTTTGCGGGATGTACTTCACACAGTCCTACGGCTTCGCGTTTAACGTCTATTGGCTGCCGGAGTATCTCAGATCTTCCCGAGGATTTACCGACCCGACCACGTTGGGCATCATGGCTGGCTTGCCGCTGACCTTCAGCGTGTTGGCCGATCTGTTCGGCGGTTTAACCACCGACAAACTATCGCGAAGTTTTGGACTTCGTCAAGGCCGCGTGGCCGTGGGTTTTGGTTCCCTGCTCCTTGCCGGCTTGCTGCTGATTTGTGGCGTCTGGGTCACCAACAACTACCTTTCGGCGTTTCTGATTGGGTTGTCCGGCGCGATGGGGAACTTCCTGTTGGGCGCGGCCTGGAGCACGTGTCTCGACATCGGCGGCAATCATGCAGGCGTGGTCAGCGCCGCGATGAATACGGCGGGGCAGGTTGGCGCCTTCTTGTGCCCATTGATCATTCCGTATTCGGTAGCTGCGCTCGGCAGCATGACGGCGGGCGTCTACCTCGTCGGCGTGCTCTACCTCTTTGGCGCGCTTTGCTGGCTCGCCGTGAATCCGACGAAACCAATCTGGCCGCCCACGCCGGAACTCGCGAAGGCATAGCCGGTGATATGAAACCACGCGTTCAATCAGTGGACGCCCTGCGCGGGCTCATCATGATCGTCATGGCCCTTGACCATGTCCGCGATTTCTTCCATTCCCAGGCAACCAAGTTTCAACCCGATGACCTCACGCGCACCACCGCGGCGTTGTTCCTCACACGCTGGATCACCCATTTTTGCGCGCCTGTCTTCGTGTTCACCGCCGGTCTGAGCGCTTACTTCCTGTTGAGCGGCGGCCGGAGCAAAGCGGAGGTTTCGCGTTTCTTATGGACTCGCGGGTTGTGGCTGGTCTTCCTTGAGTTGACTGTCGTTCACTTTGGTTTACTGCTCGCTGAATCGCAGGGGTTGGTGCTGCTGGAGGTAATCTGGGCGCTCGGTGTGTCGATGATTGTTTTGGCCGGGCTTATTCACGTGCCGGTGCGTTGGCTGGCCCCGCTGAGTCTGGCAGTGATCGCGCTGCACAATCTTGCCGATCCCATCACGGGTAGCGGAATCTGGAACATACTTCACCGGCAAGGCGCCTTCGCGCTCGGGCCGTTGACCGTTTTTGCCGCTTACCCGCTTGTACCATGGTTTGCGGTCATGGCTGCCGGTTTCTGCTTCGGGCATCCGTTTGAGTTTGACGAAGCGCATCGGCGAAGATTGTTCACCCGGATCGGCCTGGGACTTACGGCGGCGTTCGTGGCGCTTCGGACGCTGAACGGTTATGGCAATCCTTCACCGTGGGACGGGTCGGCGTTGTCGTTCCTCAACTGCGCGAAGTACCCGCCTTCGCTTGATTTTCTATTGATGACGTTAGGCCCGGCCATTCTACTTTTGAGCTTTCTCGATCGGCCGCCTTCCCTGTTACTGATTTATGGCCGAGTCCCGCTCTTCTATTTCATCGTTCACATCTACCTGATTCAGGCGCTTGCGAAGGTGACCGTCGCGATACAACTTGGGCGAAGCGACCTGCTGTTCGACTTTTTAAAATCGATGGTCTCCCCATCGCGGCCGGCTGAGTACGGTTTCGATCTTTGGGCGGTTTATCTGGTGTGGATCGGAGTGGTGGCGGCACTTTACCCGCTCTGCCGTTGGTTTGGGGCTTTGAAACAACGGCGCACCGATTGGTGGCTCAGCTATTTGTAGCGCTGGGCGGCACTGTGGGACTCCCCGGAGTCTTCGAATCGGTCGTTGAGGTAGCAGCAGCGGAGGGCGATGATGGACTTGGCGACGGTAACTGTCCAGAACATGCCGAACTGTATGAGGCGGGAGCCGATGACAGTTTTGCATCCAGCTTCGATCACGGAGCCGACGAACAGGTGTTGACGTCGGAATTCGGGATAGCGCTTACGTTCGGCATTACGTTCAAAGTAGGCTGCTTCGATTCTGATGGTTTCGGCCAATGAAGGCGAGGGAGCGTCGATGCTTCGGAGAAGCCGGACCAGCTTTTCGATTTGCCCGCCGTCAAGTTTCGGTTGGTGGCGCAGAATCCATTGCTTTTGACGCCGGAGGTCGCCGGGGTGCAAAAGCCGAGCCACGTCCCACAGGTGCTGCCGGCCATGAGACAGATCGACGATCTGAACCGCGCCGGGAAAGTGTTGATCGGCATTGTTCCAAGTCCATTCGGCGCCCGCTTGACTCATGGCGGCACAGGACCAGCGCAAATGCGGACGGGCGTGAAAGACGATCCGGAGCAGCTTGCCTACTTCGCGTTCGACTTCCCGCTGGATCGCCTCGGCCGTTTTTTTCCTGCCACGATACCGCCTCGCCGACCGGTCGCGCCGCACAGAGTTGTTCGCCGACAACTACAACCTGTTCGCAGAGATCCTGAAACTCATGGAACTCGGCCACCTCACGTTGTGCCTTCTTGAGCGCGGCCGGAGAGGCGAAGGTCTCAGTAACGGTCTTGCCTTGCACCTTGCGGGTCAGCCGTGATCGAACCGCGCCGCAAGTCGCCGACTGAGCCCATTCGCTTCAATAGCGCCGACCGTTGATTCTCCAACTGGAGTTCTTGATCCGACAACATCGTTTTGCGCCTCTCGTCTTCGCCTATGGAAATAATATAATCGGTAAGAATAGCGCCAAAAAAAAAGAAACCTGCGATTCCTCAACTTTCATGTCGCGCATCCCGAAGTGGGAGCCTTGTGGGTTTCAGCCAGGATGATCGGTTATCATAGTGGCTTCACTCCATGACATACGATGTCGCGATTCTCGGTAGCGGACCGGGCGGCTATTCGGCGGCCGTTCGCGCCGGACAATATGGCCTCAAAACGGTAATCATTGAGAAGGATCCTAAGCTGGGCGGCACCTGCCTTCACGTAGGCTGTGTGCCCACCAAGGCCTTGCTCCATAGCGCGGAGGTTTGGGAATACTTCAAACATTCGGCCGAACAAGGCATACATTGCGAGAACCCGCGGCTGGACCTGCCGCTGGTACTGGACCGCAAGAACAAGATCGTTTCCAAACATGCCAAAGGCGTCGAGTTCCTCATGAAGAAGAACAAGATCGACATGGTGGCCGGGTTTGGCGTTTTGAAGGGCGGCGGGAAGATCGAAGTACGCACCGAGACCGGCACGCAGATCCTCGAAGCCCGGAACATAATCGTCGCGACGGGTTCAGAAGCGCGGATGTTGCCGGGGATGGCGGCGGACGAGACGGTGCTCACCAACGTCGAAATTTTGAAGATGCCGTCGGTGCCGAAGTCGATGGCGATCATCGGCGCGGGTGCGGTGGGAGTGGAGTTCGCTTCAATCTTCCAGCGCTTCGGGACGCAGTGTACGATTCTGGAGATGCTGCCCCGGTTGGTGCCGGTCGAAGACGAAGAAGTTTCGAAGGAACTCGAGCGGACATTCCGCAAGCAAGGCATTCGCTGTGAGACGGGCGCACGGGTGGACTCGGTACAGCGCGGCGGCGCCGGTGTGCTGCTGCACGTGACTCTGAACGGCGGCAAGCAGGAGTTGATCGAAGCGGAGAAACTCCTGGTAGCGGTGGGGCGGCGGCCGAATACGGACAGGATCGGTTTGGAGCATACGCGCGTCGAGACCGAGCGCGGATTCGTTAAAGTCAACGGGAATCAGCAGACGGCTGAACCCGGCGTCTACGCGATTGGCGACATCGTCGCCGGCACCCCGCAACTGGCGCATGTCGCCACGATGGAAGGCATGGTGGCGGTGGCCCATATCGCGGGCAAACCGGCGCGGGCGTTGAATAAGAACCGGATTCCCGGCGCCACTTACACGGAGCCCGGCATTGGCAGCGTCGGCATGACCGAGGCGCAGGCTCGCGCGGCGGGGTACAAGGTGAAGGTGGGCAAGTTTCCGTTCCTCGCCAACAGCAAAGCTTCGATTCTTGGCAGCCATGACGGGTTTGTCAAAGTTGTCACGGACGAAACGCACGGAGAGATTCTGGGCGTTCACATCATCGGGCCGCACGCTTACGAGTTGATCGGCGAAGCGGTGACAGCGATGGAAGCCGAAGCGACTGTCGATACGATGATTGCGACCATACACGCTCACCCGACTCTTTACGAAGCGGTCGGCGAAGCGTTCAACGCGGTTTACGGCCAGGCGATTAACGCCTAACTCTTATCATGCGGCAGTGTGAGTTCACCGACCTCGGACGCATGGGCTACGCAAGCGCACAGGCCTTGCAGGCGCATCTGTCAACCTTGCGCAAGGCTGGGGCCGTTGGCGATCAACTGCTGTTTGTCGAACATCCGCCCGTGATCACGCTAGGCCGCAATGCCCGTGAGGAGAACGTGCTGGCGCGGCCTGAAGTGCTAACCCGCGCCGGGATCGATGTGCAGATTACTGACCGCGGCGGCGATGTCACCTATCACGGGCCGGGACAACTGGTGGGCTATCCGATTCTCGACTTGAAAGATTGGAAACGCGATGTCGGGGCGTACGTGCGGGCGCTCGAAGAAGCGCTGATGGCGAGCCTCGCCGAATTCGGTGTATGCGGCGAACGCGTCGAAGGCTTGACGGGCGTTTGGGTGAAGGGCGGCAAGGTGGCGGCAATCGGCGTTCACCTGAGCCGGTGGGTCACCACGCACGGTTTCGCGTTGAACATCGACACCGATCTTACCCATTTCCGTTATATCGTCCCCTGCGGGCTGACCCGTCCGGTGACGTCGCTTCGCACTTTGGGCTGTGCGGCTTCACGCGCTCAAATTGGCGCGGCGGTACAGCGAAATTTCGCCCGCGTTTTCGGGCTCAATATTGTGGAAGCAACAAAAGAGAGGATCGCATGACTGACGTAGTGATGCCCCAAATGGGCGAAAGCATCGTGGAAGGCACGCTCACGAAGTGGCTGAAGAAGCCGGGCGATAAGGTCGAGCGCGATGAGCCATTGTTTGAGATTTCGACGGATAAGGTGGACTCGGAAATCCCGTCGCCTGCCGCTGGCGTGCTAGCCGAAGTGCTGGTGCAGGAAGGCGCGACGGTGCAGATTAACACCGTGGTTGGGCGTATCAGCGATGGAAGCGCGGCCGTAGCAGCCCCCGCTCCCGTGGCTGCTCCAACTCCCGTGGCTGCTCCGGCTGCCGCTCCGCCACCTCCAGTCGTATCGCCTTTGGCTCCGCCGCCCACGCCGGTGGTTACCGCTGAAGCACCCGCAGCCGACGAAGTGGCGGGCATGCTATCGCCGTTGGTCCGGCGGATGGCGCGCGAGCAGGGCGTCGATCTGAATCAAGTTCCTGGCACCGGCGCCGGCGGACGCATTACCAAGCAGGATGTGGAGGCGTTTGTGGCCTCGCGCAGTGCCGCTCCGGTTGCTCCGGTGGCGGCTCCCGTCGTTGTTGCCGCTCCTCCTCCTCCTCCTCCTCCACCTCCTGTCGCTGTTGCGCCGCTTCCTCCACCTCCTGTCGCTGTCGCGGCCCCTGCCCCTGCGCCCGCGCCATTGGCTCCGGCTGGAGTCGCGAAGACTCGCATCGAGCCGATGAGCACGATGCGCTCGAAGATCGCCGAGCATATGGTGTTCTCGCAGCAGACATCCGTCCATGTCACGACCGTCCACAAGGTCGATATGACGAAGGTGGCCAAGTTGCGCGATAAGGTCAAGGCTTCGTTCCAGGAACGCTATGGCTTCAGCCTGACCTTCCTCTCGTTTGTGGCGCGCGCAACGGCTGAGGCTTTGAAGGCCTTCCCGATCGTGAACGCATCGATCGAAGGCAAGAACGTCATCTATCACAACGAAGTGAATATCGGCGTGGCGGTCGCGCTGGAAGGCGGCGCCGGGCTGATCGTTCCGGTGATCAAGAACGCCGATGAGAAGAACGTCGCCGGTCTGCAACGGTCGATCGTGGACTTGGCCGGGCGCGCGCGGTCCAAGCAGTTGAAGCCGGATGAAGTGTCGGGCGGCACGTTCTCGATCACCAACTTCGGCAGTTTCGGCAGCGTGTTTGCGACGCCGATTATCAATCAGCCGCAGGTGGCGATTCTTGGCATGGGCACGGTGGAGAAGACACCGGTCGTGGTCGAAGACATGATCGCGATCCGCTCGATCGCCTATCTCGCATTGACGTTCGATCATCGGTTGATCGACGGGGCGATGGCCGATCAGTTCTGCCAGAAGATCAAGCAGATTCTGGAGAATTGGTCCGACTCAGTGTTGTAGCCTGACTTTTCGCCGGTTTGGCGCGATGGTGTTAATCGGAAGGGGCATGCTCAAAGAAAGTGGATCGGGGCTGCCCCACAAGACTCGCCGTTCGGGTCGGGCCACGCGGCGAACTGTTGGATAGCATTCCAGTGATCTCGCTTGAGCCACGCACGGTTACCAAAGCCGGAGTGTACCGCGATAAATCGGCAACGTGGATAGTGGGTGAACCAGTTGTAGCGCTGTATCGAAAAGCGGTCGAGGCTTTCATCTCTCCGGCTGTTGCGCTTGAGTGGATGCAGACGGAGCAGGGTGGCCTAAATGGCCGCAAACCAGTGGATTTGGCTGTTGAGCCCGGGAGGCACGGTTTGCATTTCGCGGAAGACGAATCGTTGCGTTTAGTTCACGGCATACTGGCCTGATCGATGCGCGTCTGGCGGCTGTGCTCGGCTCTCCACGCCTACTTGAGCGGTAAGGGCGGCACGGTGGTCAGTGGACGCTGGCATAACGCCGGTTTCCAATTATCTATACAGCCTCGAATGGAGCGCTAGCGCGGTTGGAGAAACGCGTTCATTCACCACAAAATATGGACGATTTGATTTTGCTCCGAATCGACCTGCCGGAACATTCGATGGCGCCCGTCAAACCGCTCTACGACCTGCTGCCGGGATGGGAGCGCAACTAGGAACTGACGCGCAAGATCGGCGATGCGCCGGCTTGAGGAAACACGCAGCCTCGGTCTGAGTGTTCCATCGGTTCTGGCGCCTGAGGGCCGTAATGTCCTCTTGAACCCGCGGCATTGCGAGATGAGTCAAGTTCAGATTGCAAGCCTCGAGCCTTTTCGGTTCGATGAACGCTTGTTCGGGCGATTGAACTAAATCGAGACTCCTGCCTACGGCTGAACGTCTGCCGATTCGGCTCGGCGCCAACCGCCCTTTTTTTCGGCCGGCGCGGCGGGCGTCGCGGGCGCTGGGGCAGCCGACGGATCGGGCTGGGCGGCAACGACGGCCGGCGGCGAAGGCCCAGGGGATGAGCTTCGTTCGTTGACGGCAGGCCTGCGGCGAATGACGGGGCGTTGGTCCTCACTACCAGCACTACCATCGGACGTGACGACGACGGGTTCTGGATCGCCGGGCTCAGAGGAAGAGACGGCAGTGCCTTCACGCACAAGGTAGGTGCGGCGGTAACGGATCTCGGCATTCGGATAACGCCGGCGGGCCGCGCTGGCTAGTTCGACCGTGATGGTGCGTTCGGATCCGGCGCGGACGCCGTCGGGCACGGTGAAGTAGAGGCCGTAGCGTTGGCGAATGCGGGCGAGCGTGGTTTCAAGAGCGCTGGCGTCGTCAATCTGAATGGTGTCGCCGCCGGTGCGCGCGGCAATTTCACGCGTGCCTGCCGATTGTGTGCCGGCTCCACGAGTGCGGCCACCGGGGATTTGCCCGCCTCCGCCTCCACGCGGATAGCGGCCGCCTCCGGCGCCTCCGGGATAACGTCCGCCGCCCAGCAGAATATCGCCGAGGGTTCCGCCAATTCCACCGCCTCCGCCTTGGGGCCAGGTTCCACCGCCTCCGGTTCCCGGCCCTTGGCCGCCAGCGAAACCTCCAATCATGTCGGGAGCCAACAGCAGGCTGACCACCGCGTCCGCCTCCGTCATGTCGCGCACGACGTTGATTTCGTCGCGGCCGAATTCGGTTTGATCGTCGGTGAGAATCACGACTGCACGCCTGACACCCTTGCGTCCGTTGCGCCGGACATAGGTTGCGGCGTCCAGAAGGGCGCGTGTGATATCGGTTCCTCCGCTGAAATGCTCCTGATTTAAGAGGCGGCCGAATTCCTGTTGGACCTCCTGGCTGCGCGCGGAGCGGAACGGCAGTCGCAGGCGGGTCTGGCGATCGAAGACCATCATGCCCACACGATCTTCCTGACCCAACACGGCGAGCGCTTCCTGCGAGGCGGCGGCGACCCGTTCGACGTTAGCTCTCATGCTGGTGCTGACGTCGACAAGAATTAAGACGTCGACCGGCATGTTTTCATTCGAGAAGTTGCGAATTTCGCGTTCCTGGCCCTGCTCGCGGAGGACAAAGTCGGCTCGAGTGAGGCCAGTTACGGCGCGGCCCCCCGATTCGAGCACTTGTGCATCGACGCGGACCAGCGAAACATCGCTGCGAAACACAACGTCACCCTGCGCGAAAACCGAGGCGGCGGTGAGCAGCGAGAGGACAGTTTGGCGCTTCAAGGTGGTTCAGCTCTAGTCTAATCGACGTCGCGCGGAACCTTGGCGTTTCAGCGTTTAGCGGTCGCGGTCCGTGATGAGGTCGGTGACGGCGAAGAGCGCCTGTTGGCACGGCGACTCAGGGAACTTGGCCATGATCGCGCGGGACTTGGCCGTGTAGGCGCGCGCCTGTGCGCGAGCCCGGTCGATTCCGCCGTACTTGTTGATGATGGCGATGATCGTCTTTAAAGGCACGCGATCATACGCCCGGTCCCGCAGCACCGTCTCTACGGCTTCGCGCTCGCCTGGGGCGGCCTGCTGAAGGGCGAGGATCAACGGCAGCGTGACCTTGCCTTCGCGGAGGTCGTTACCGACGGGCTTGCCGAGGATGGATTCGCGTGCCGTGAAATCCAAGACGTCATCGACGATCTGGAAAGCCATGCCGAGGTTCCAGGCGTATTCACCCAGTTCGGCTTCGGCGGTTCCGGAGGCTCCGGCCACCAGCGCGCCCAGGCGGGTGCAGGCCGAAAACAGGCTGGCGGTTTTGCGATCGACCAATTCGCGGTACTCGACTTCAGCGACGTCAATGCGGCCGATGCGGTCCAATTGGATCAACTCGCCCTGCACCATTTTTTGGGTGAGCGAGATGAGGATATCGAGGACGGCGAAGTTGCGCTCACGCAGAGCCATTTGAAACGCCTGCATGTAGAGCCAATCGCCCGCGAGCACGCAGGCCTGATTGCTCCAGAGAACGTTGGCCGACGGTTTGCCGCGGCGGGTGCGCGCGTCGTCGATCACGTCATCGTGAATCAACGTGGCGGCATGCACCATTTCAACGATGGCGCCCATGCGGACGGCGCTCTCGTTGGTTTCGCCAAAAAGCTTGGCCGACAGCAGCACCAGCATGGGGCGCAGACGTTTGCCGCCGTTGCCTTGGAGGTGATGTCCGATGGAGGTGATGACGTCAACGGGTGCAACCGATTCGAGCGAGATCTCCCGCTCCACCAGTTCCAACTCCGCACTCACCAACTCGCGAATTTCGCGGGCTGTGAGCAACTGCCCGACCCGGGTAAAGGCCATGTAGAATGCTCCAGTGTACCGATTCAGCGCGCCTTAGGGCAACGCGGGGCGAAACAATTTCCGCCAGTTCTGCGAAGTGGTTTGCGCCACAAATTCGAATTCTTCGCCCCGCAACTCCGCGAGTTTGCGCGCCGTGGCGGTAACGTATGCCGGTTCGTTGCGCTGGCCACGATGTGGAACAGGCGCGAGGTAGGGCGCGTCGGTCTCCACCAGCAGCCGGTGAGCGGGCGCGAGCCGCGCGGCCTCTTGGATTTCGACCGCTTTGGGATAAGTCAGGATGCCGGAAAAACTCAAGTGGAACCCGAGGTCCACACAGCGCTGGGCTTCGGCCGGGCCGCCTGAAAAACAATGGATGATTCCGCCGCGGTCCATGTCCCACTGAGTCTCAAACGCCGCGTAGGTTTCTTCCCATGCTTCGCGGGTGTGAATCACGATCGGTTTGTTGGCGCGCTTGGCGATATCGATTTGCGCGGCAAAGACATCAAGTTGCACCTCACGCGGCGAATGGTTGTAGTGAAAGTCCAAACCGATTTCTCCCACCGCTAATACTTTTGGATGCCGCGCGAGTTCCTCAAGATTCTTTAGCGAGGCAGGTGTGACCTTGGAGGCATCGTGAGGCTGCACGCCGACGGTGGCGAAGATGCAATCGAAACGCTCGGCCAGACGAATCGCGGCTTCGAGGTCGGGCGGGCCGTCGCCCGTGCCGATGGACATCATCCATTCGACACCGGCTTCCTGCGCGCGATCGACTACAGCTTCCAACTCCCCGGCGAATTTGGGATCGTCGAGGTGGCAGTGCGAATCTACGAGCTTGCCGGTCACTTGAGGCGCGCACCGATCGGCACGTCCTCGAGGAAGCCGGCGAGCGTGGGCTTGCCGCCTTCGATCGACGCGGCGACAATCATTCCTTGCGACTCGATGCCTTTGAGTTTGCGGGGCGCGAGGTTGGCGACGATCACCACTTTGCGGCCGATCATCTGTTCGGGTTGATAGGCTTCGGCGATACCCGCTACGATCGTGCGGGGAGACGGTTCGCCGATATCGATTTTCAGGTGCAGGAGTTTGTCCGAACCCTTGACCTTTTCGGCGGAGAGCACTTGCCCGACGCGGAGTTCCACTTTCAGGAAATCATCAATGGCAATGTGCGCGGGGCCTGTGGCGGCGGGTACGGCGGCTTCAGGGACCTTGCCGACAAGTGCGTCCTGGCGGGCCTTTTCTTTTAGCTCGAGCTCCACCATTTTGTCGACAGCGGGCTGTAGGTCCACGCGAGGGAAGACCGGGCCGGTCTTGCCGAGGGCTTGGCCGGTGGCGAGTTGACCCCATTCGAGCGTGTCGACGGCAAAGGCGGCCAGATCGGACGAGTAACCAAGCTGCGCCCAAATCTTGACTGTGGATTCAGGCAAGACCGGATACAGCAATACGCTCGCGATGCGGACGGTTTCGGCGGCGGTATATAGGGTTTCGTCCAGCTTGGCCTGATCGGCTGGTTCGACTGACTTGACTAACTTCCACGGGGCGTTCTCAACGATCAGTTTGTCGACAGACGACAGCAGTGCCCACACCGCTTCGAGCGCGCGCGAGAACTGAAAGCTCTCGTAGCCATCCTTGACCGCGGCGATGACTACCTTCGATTGGGCCGCTACGGCTGAGTTGCCCGGACCCGCGGGCAGAGCGCCCTTGCGATACTGGGTGATCATCGTGAGAGTGCGGCTGACCAGGTTACCGAGGCCGTTGGCGAGATCCGAGTTATAGCGGCCCACCAAGGCGTCGTAACTAAAGCTGCCGTCCTGGCCGAAGGTGACTTCGCGCATCAGGTAATAGCGCAGGGCCTCAGCGCCAATTACTTCCTGGATGGGAAGCGCGCGTACGAGGTTGCCCTTGGTTTTCGACATCTTCTCGTTGTCAAAAAGCAGAAAGCCATGAGCGAAGATCCGTTTGGGCAGCGGCAAGCCGGCAGCCATCAGGAAAGCGGGCCAGTAGATGGCGTGAAACCGGATGATTTCCTTACCCATCAGATGTAAGTCAGCCGGCCAGCGGTCTTCGCCTTCGACGGCGCTCATGTAAGTAGTGAGCGCGTCGAACCAGACGTAGAAGACGTGTTTCTCTTCGCCCGGCACGGGGATGCCCCAGTTGATCGTCGTGCGGGAGATCGACAGATCTTTGAGCCCTTGCTTGAGGAACGCCAGTATTTCGTTGCGGCGCGTGTCCGGCTGAATGAATAAAGGCTCGCGTTCGTAGAGTTCGAGTAACTTGTCCTGGAAGGCAGAGAGTTTGAAGTAGTAATTTTCTTCCGTGATCGTTTCAGTGGCGCGGCCGCAATCCGGACATGGGTCACCGGGCTTGGCTTCGTTCACGTACAGTTCGCACGAGACGCAATATTGGCCGGTGTAGTTGCCCTTGTACACAAAGCCGTTTGCTTGGCAGGCGAGAAACAGCTCTTGCACCTTCTTGTGATGGGAAGGGTCGGTGGTGCGCTTGAAACGATCGATGGAGAGTCCGAGACGTTCCCAGGATTGGCGGAACTCAGCTGAGATGATGCCGGTAAATTCCTGGGGGGACTTACCGACGGACTTGGCCGCCCGCTCGATCTTCTGACCGTGCTCGTCCGTACCAGTGGTCAGCACGACATCGTAGCCCTGCAGCTTCTTCCACCGTGCGATCAGGTCGGCCGCCATCGTCGTGTAGGTATGGCCGATGTGTGGCGCGGCGTTGACGTAGTAGATCGGAGTGGTTAGATAGTATTTTTTCATTGGCGATTCTTGAGGTATTCGTAGTTCGCTTCGGCAACGATCTGACGCAACGGCACGCCCGATGCAAGCGCCAGTCTGCGGCAGTCTTCGTATTCGGGGGCATAGCCGCCTTGGCCTGCCACCTTCATGCGGACGGCGCCATGGGGCGTAACCACTTCGACGATTTCGCGAAACTGCACCCGGCGGTCAGCCGAATGAATGCGCAGCCCCAGCGTGGATGTTTCGGCTAACACGATCGCGGCTAGCGCTTCCCGATCTTCCGGCCGCGCCACCACGCGCAGGAGAACGCCCGGCCGGTTCTTCTTCATGTAAATCGGCTCAAGCGACGCGTCGAGCGCTCCGGCTTCGAGCAGCCGCTCGAGGGCGTAGCCGAGGATTTCGGGCGTTGAGTCGTCTATGTTGGCTTCGATCACGGCGACGGTTGTCGCTTCTGGCGCGCCGGACGGCTTCCCAATGGTCGCGCGCAGGATATTGGCGTGTTCGGGAAAGTCACGATCACCGGCGCCATAGCCGATCGCCAAGATTGTCATCGCCGGCATCGCGCCGAATTCGCGGGAAAGGGCAGAAGCCAACGCGGCGCCGGTCGGCGTGGTCAACTCCATGGCAGGGCCTCGTGAATAGACGGGCCGATTAAGCAGCAGGCGTGCGGTTGCGGGCGCAGGCACCGGTAGGACGCCATGCTCGGTATTCACGGTTCCACTCCCGACGTTGACTGGAGAAGTGACGACCACGTCGACATCGAGCAGGTCCAACGCGATGCAGGCTCCGCAGATATCGGCGATCGAATCGACGGCTCCCACCTCATGAAAGTGGACCTTTTTAATTTCGACGCCGTGGGCCGCCGCCTCGGCTTCGGCGAGTTTGCCAAAGACCAACAGCGCGTTGTTGCGGGCCCGCACGCTGAGTGCCGACTTCTCGATCATGTCGGTGATGTGATGCAGGTGGCGATGCTTCTTCTCGTCAATGGCGTCGACGGAAAACTTGGAGGCCGCCATCCCGCGCCGCTTCGTCTTTTCGACTCGAAAGACGGCGCTAGTGCCGAGGCTGTTCAGAGCCTCGATCAGGGCCGGCATGTCCGCGCCTGAGTCGATCAACGCTCCAACGGCCATGTCGCCGGATATGCCCGAAAAGGCATCGAAGTAACAGAGTTTCATGAAGGGGAAGCCGGGAGAGCTTCCCTTCATTATTTCACACGCATCGGCTCAAGCTACTTTTTGAAGGCCAAGGTGAGGCCGTCGCCGATTGGGAGCATGGCAACTTCTATGCGCGGGTCTGCGCGGAGTTTGGCGTTGAAGGCCCGGATCGCGATCGTGTCAATGTCGTTTTCCCTTGAATCGATCACGCGGCCATACCAAAGGACATTATCGACGACAATCAAACCGCCGGGGCGAATGAGGCGCATCAGCCGGTCATAGTAGCCGCTGTAGTTGGCTTTGTCGGCATCAATGAAGGCGAAGTCGAAGGCGCCCAGTTCACCAGCAGCCAACAAGGCGTCGAGAGTTTCGAGGGCAGGCGCGAGGCGAAGGTCGATTTTTTTGTCGAGGCCACACTCAGCCCAATAGCGGAGTGCGACGGCTGTCCATTGCTCGCTGACATCACAAGCGATGATTTGTCCGTCCGGCGGAAGCGCACGAGCCACACAAAGCGAACTGTATCCGGTGAATACCCCGACCTCAATGCAGCGTTTTGCGCTGAGGAGCCGTACAAACATGCCTAGCAGGTTGCCGACCTCTGGTGTGATCTGCATGCGGCCAGCCGGTAGTTGCGCGGTCTCTTCACGGAGCCGCACCATTACGTCCGACTCTGGGGAGGAAGCTTTGCGAGCGTATTCAATCAGGGCGTCATTGATTTGGAGATGTTGAGCTGACATTCATTCCAGTATGCGACGACTGGATTAGAGGCGGGTGACAAAAACGAAATGAGGGGCGGCGCGTTCCGACCGGTGGTCAGGGCCATAGTTGACGCTTTCACTTTGCGCTTTACGAGCGCCGGGTGCGACCATTTCGCAAATACCCAAGCTTCAGACGTACAGTGGTTCCTTGGATCAAAGCGTTACACGCTCGATCCTACCCACGGGCCGGGCGTTCACCGCCCCTCTCGGTGGTCAGGTTCCATATTTCCTTGGTCTCCGCTTGGCCCTTTTCGCCTTGCGGACGGCCTGTTGGGAACCTCCTTTCATCCACACTATGCGCCTGTTCTCGGCATTCGTCAATAGCTATTTTTACGGTGTCATTTGTGGGCCGTTCCGCGTATTTTTACATTACGAAACGAGCCCATATCGAAGAAGCTGCCGATGCCGAATCGACCGGCGCCCAGGCTGAGGTCGACGCCTCGCATGGAGGGTGAAGTGACGCCGTCGACCCAGACGTCTACGCGGCTGGAAGAACCGTCGTACTTCAGGCGAATCTTGTGCCACACTTCGTCGCGCAAGGTGGCGGGACCTTCCTGGCTGCTAATGCGAACGCGATCGCCGCCGTAGACGTGAAAGACTCCGTTGTGAACGGCGGCTTGCCTGGCGGTGTCAACCGAGAGGTGAACGTAGTTGAAATGCTCGGCATCGCGCCAGGCGTAGATGAGGTTGAGCGAGTTGTGGCGTTTGCGCAGGGCCGCGGGCTCAGCTTTGGCTTCCAACTCCACCTCCAGCTTTTCGTACGGCGCCGTTTCGGCAAGCGCGTACTGCGCCGGACGGCGCGGCTGGGTGGATGGCCGGGGCACCAGGAGTTCCAGGACGGCTTCGGGCGTGAGCTTCCAATCGGCGGCGATCGGGACGGTCCATTTGTGACCGAAGGCTTCGATCGAATCCGCGGCGATCGCGCGGCTACAGACGGCGAATATGAATATGAACAGGACGACGGGACGGTGCAGGGTCATCAAATAGATTATGGCGCCCGCAGAGGCAGTTCCGTGCGGCGCGATTTGTGGGCCGTTTGCAGTTTTACGCCGGAGTTTTCACGGCCAGAGAGGACCGCTTCCTGGCGGGCGCGGTTCGGTCCCGGATTCGGTTCTACTAGAGGCGTTTCGTTACTTGCGGTCGAAATTCGGGTTCACCCTCATCATCGGCAAGCCCCGTGGTTGAGGCGCGGCGGAGTCGAATTCCAGTATGTATTGACCGCGGAGTTCAACTAGCGCCTTAAGGATTCGGGGCTGGGGAACCCTCACGATCCGAATCCCGCTGGCGTTAATTGGTTCATCAAATTGGTCAGCAGCACTTTGATCGAATTCCTGGCGGCCGTGATTTGCCGGACGGCATCGGCCAGGGAGCTTGCCTGAATCAACTCATCGCCCGGAGCTAGCGCTTCAACCGCAGCGATGGGCTGGTCACTCACGATCGCAATCGATAGGGGAGAACTGGCGTCTGCGAGGCCGGTGAACTCGCGGCGAACTCCGTTTTCGAAGATTTGGAAGTGCTCGGATTTTAACCCCGTTACGAAACGATTAAGGGGATCGGTCACAGTGAAATGAATTTGACGCTAGGCAGGCGTGGCTTGCGCCGGTAGTTGAGGTAGGCCGATCAGGGACAGCTGGATTGCAACCAGTGTTGGCTTCATGGCCGCGATTCTACTGCGTCCGGTATTGGTTGTCGCGCCTAGATTTCGTATTCGGGGGGTTTGGGGCGACCGTATGGGATGGAGTTCCACAGCCGCTCATGGAGGAAGTAGAGGACAATCTTGACTAAAGAGTCCGCAGCGGCGGCTCCTGCGGATTTCGATAAGCTGCCGGTGAACCAGAAGACGAGTCCGCCCGTGGATAATGAGCCTAACACACGATATGTGAGTGCCTTGGCGATGCTGCGTGCCTGCGAGTCCATCGTGGATTGAGGATAACACGGTAATCTCGATCAATCAAGTAGAGATTGATGGCCTGCTATGATGGGGCGTGCCGCACAAGGTCACTTTTCTTCCACTCGGCGTCACTGTCGACTACGATCCCGCCACGATGCCGTTCTCTGACCATGGATTGCAGGGGTCACTGCTCGACATCTGTCTGAACCACAAGCTTCACCTGGAACATGCATGCGGCGGCAGTTGCGCCTGTACCACCTGCCATATCATCGTGAAGAACGGCGAGCAGAATCTGAGCGAAGCGGACGATGACGAGATGGATCGCGTCGACCAGGCAGCCGGCGTGACCCTGCACTCGCGGCTCGGTTGCCAAGCGATCGTTCGGGGCGATGTCACCGTTGAGATTCCCGGTTGGAATCGCAACTATGTGAGTGAAGGTGGCGGTTCGATGAACCTCGGAGACGCGATCCCACCGCCGAAAAAATAGTCGGGTATCATGCGGGAATGAGGTTTTCCCGAATTATCCTCTTCATTAATTCGATATTGATGGATACCGCCTGGGGCGCGACGGAGTGGACCGCCGCCTCGAGCGAAAATTTCGAATTACTCACCACCGGCGGGGCGCGTAAGGCGCGAGCGGGCATACAGCATTTCGAGGAGGTCCGCGACTTCTTCGTGCGCGCCCTGCGATTCGACCCCAAGCAGAAACAGAAGATCAAGCTGGTTGCATTCGATTCGGCGCAAGAGTGGAAACGTTTCCGGCCGGGCGAGGCGGCCATCGCGTTCTACCAGTCCGGGCTTGATCGCGACACGATCGCGATGGAAAGCCTGCGAGGCGAAGTGTATGAGACGGCAGTCCACGAATATGTCCACCTGCTTCTGCGGCACTCTGGCGGCAACTTTCCGGTTTGGTTGAACGAGGGGCTGGCCGAGTTGTATTCCAGCATGAACGTGCAAGCGGGCAAGATGCGCGTGGGCGATTTGCACGTGGGGCGATTCCAATTGCTGCAGCGAAGCAAGTGGCTGGCGATGGAGCAACTGATGGAAGTGGATCACGACTCTCCGATTTATAGAGCTAAAAGCCACGCCGGTATTTTCTATTCGCAAAGCTGGGTGCTGGTGCATATGCTGATGCTCAGCGATCAGTATCGCGCCAAGGTTGGGGATTTCTTGCGGAAGGTTGCGTTTGAAGAAGTGCCTGCTGCGAAGGCCTTTGAGGATGTTTACGGCAAGACGCTTTTCAAAGTCCTGAAGGATCTGGAGGATTATGTCGGCGGCAATTCGATCAAAATTTTCCTTTTCGACTACAAACCTGAAAAGCCCCCTAAGCCGGAGACTCGCGCGGCCACGGCGTTTGAAGCGGATCTGGCGGTGGCCCGGTTGTTGAGCAGAGGGGATGATGCGCGAGACGCCGATCAGATCTTCGCGCGGCTTGAGGAGCAAAATGCCGCGGAGTTGGAGTTGGCTGAAGCGTATGGGTTTCATCTGATGTTTGGCAAGAAACCGGAAGAGGCGAAGAAGCGGTTCAGCCGTGCGATAAACGCCGGGAGCCGCAATGCGAAAGTCTACACACGGTACGCGTTCATGATGCAGGACGAATCCGCCGAAGAAGCCGTGAAGGCGATGAAGACAGCCGTCGAGATCGAACCGAACGATAAGGAGTTGCGATACTATCTCGGCCGGATGCAGTTGCAGGCGAAGAAATATGGCGAGTCACTCAGCACTCTGGTCGAGGCGCGCCCGGTGCCGCCCGAACACGCCGTCGGATATTTTGAATCGCTGGCCTACATCTACATCGCCTACAAGAAGCCGGCCGACGCCCGGACCATGGCCAACCGCGCCATCACGCTAGCGAAGTCGGAACAGGATAAGTTGCGTTCGACGGCTTTGTCGCGCGAGATCGACCGGTGGGAGCAAGCGGAAGCAGCGCGGAAAGACGCCGAGGACCGGTACCGGAAATATCAGGAACAGAGAGCCAGAGGCGGAGACGATCCAGAGGTTCCGATTCTGCAACGCTCGACGCGGCAAGAGAGCGCGGTAACTGTTCAGACCACCGAGCCGGGTGCATCGCTGCCGAAAGTGGCCGGCAAGCTACGGCGAGTCGACTGCATGGGGCAACGCGCGACGCTGCATGTTTTTTCCGATGGCAAACTGCAGCGCTTCACAATTGAAGACCCGGCCACGGTGATCATCACGGGCACGGGGGCGAATGGATCGACGGCCGAATTCAGTTGCGGACCGCAGAAGGACGTGCCGGTCGTGATCGGTCATAGTGAGGGCGTGGTCCGGACGATGGGATTTCAGTAGCCGTGATCAGCGGAGATCCGTTAGAACCGGACTCGGTTGGACTGCGGTATCGATTTCGGCAGCCTCCCTGGTTTTCTGGTCGGTCTGGGGTTCGATCGAAGCGATGATCGCTGCGGCGGTAAGTCTTGGCGGCCGCGCCTCGGAGCGTTGCTTGCACTCGCGTTGGCGGTGACGTGGTTTGCCGGCGCCAGAGCGGCCATCCTGTTCCTGACGATGCCGTTGGCGTTCCTGGCGGCAGCCTGTTGGTTTGGGGTCGTGAGCGGGAGAAATCTGGCCCGGTTCCTGGTCTGCGGGTTGCCTGTCATCACCATCATTGTGTGTGGTGCTTGGCCGGCCTACCGGGTTAACATACGGATCGACGATGGCATTCGCGGCATGCGGGTAATCGAGGGTGGCGGCGTGCGACTGCGATGGGCGGCCGCCGGGCCAAGTTGGCCGGAGAGAGGCGCGAGTTGGTATGAGGCTCAGCGTATCTGTTCTCAACCTGCCATCGATGGCGCCGCTGTAACAGATCAGCGGCGACATATCTGGCGATTGGCTACGGCCGGCGAACTTGTTCGTTCCATGAGTTTGCACGGGCGGAATGCAGGCGGGGTCTGGGACGCGGCGCGTGGCGCGCCTAACTATGGACTGACGCCGGACAAAGAGACTCCGTGTGGGATCCATACTCGCCGGTGATCTATTGGCGGAGTGCGACCGAAGCGGAGGTCCGGGCCTGCGTATCTAGGGTTCCGCTGCGTCAGCGAGCCTTAGCTGATAGACTCAGTAGGCAAAAATTCCGGTTCGCGCCGCAGGGCCTGGAGAGATAAATAATGTGGGATGACACGCAGCTACAGCATGACGTGGAGAATGAGGTCAGTTGGGAACTCGGCGCGGGCCTCACGCAGATTAGTGTCGCGGTAAGGGCGGGGGCCGTTGAATTGGCCGGGCATGCCGATAGTTACTGGGAGAAGTGTTCGGCAGAAGCCGCAGCCTGGCGGGTCGCCCACGTCCATCAGGTCGCCAACGGAATTCGGGTAGTCGTGCCTTTCGATCAGCAGCGGAGCGACGACGACATCGCACTTGCGGCCATGAGCAACCTGGAATGGAACGCGCTGGTGCCGAACACGGTCGATGTGCAGGTGGCCGATGGGTGGGTGAAGCTTTCCGGGAGCGTGGAACGGCAGCAACAGAAGGACGAGGCCGTGCGGGCGTTGTACACATTGAGCGGGATTGCCGGCATTCACAATGACATCGTGGTTCGGCCTTCGGTTAGTCTGGCGGAAGCGAAGGCGCCGATTGAAGCGGCTTTCAAGCGGAGCGCTTTGGTGGATAGCAACCGCATCAAGGTACACGTGACTCACGGAGTGGCCAGTCTGCGGGGCCACGCCCGCTCGCGCGCTGAATACGATGAAGCGATGCACGCGGCATGGGCGGCGCTGGGCGTCATCAAGGTCGAGGACCACATTGCGATCGCATCGTTGAAAGGCGATTAGGCCGCCGTTAGGGCAACTCGCGAATTGAGATATTGCGGAACCGGTGCTTTCCGCCGGGTATCCAACGGTTGGCGCCGTGAACTTGGACGGCCACCATGCCGGAGGTCGCGCCCCCGGGCAGATGATTTGCGGTGTCGGTCCAATCGGTGATCTTGACGCCGTTCAGCCACGTCTGAATGCGCGGAACATCGCCTTCAATGCGGGCGCGCAGATGGTTCCATTCGCCACGTTTGAACCATTCCTGCCAGTTCGGAGCGAAGCCCTTCACCCCTTCGAGCGTTTCGCCATAGACGCCGCCGACGATGCCGCCATCGAGATAGTCGAGCAGCACCTGGTACGCCTCGCCTTTTTCGCTGGCGCGCAAGAAGAGGCCGCTATCGCAGTCGAAGTCTGGATTGATCTCTAGTTGAATTTCGAAATTTTGTAGGACTTGTCCGTGAGCAGGATACCGCCGTGACCGGGCTTGTCTTGGGTTCCTACGATGGCTCCATCGGCGACGGTCCAGCCTTGGGTTTGCCCGTGGCGATTGGTCTTACTGATGTGCCAGCCGTTCAAGTCCGCGCCCTTGAACAAAGGCTGAAACGCGGTCTCGGCCCGCAAGAGTTCGAAGCGATGGGCGAGCGGCTTGGCGAGTTCGCGCTGCTTGCCGATCAGTTCCTGTTCCACGGCGTCGATCGCCGTTAGACTGGCCGCAAGGGTTTCCAAATTTTCGCTTTGCAGCGGAACCTGCAAGCTGCGCCAACGGGCAAAGTGGATGTTGTTGTGTTTCAGCGTGAGAGCGTGGACACGCGCGGCCTGATCCCACATGGGAGTGCGGAGGCCGGAAAGGTTGACGCCTTCGGCCAGGGCATCGTAGTCAAACGTACCGACTTCGGAGCCGTCGATTCGGAGTGTGTACTTGCCGGAGACCAGGCCATCGACCGAAAGGATTTGACGGTTCAGCGTTTCTTGAAAATCGGAAGAGCGCACGGCGAGCGACATGACGGGGTCGCGCAGATCGACCGGCATCGGCAGGGCTACATCCTTTTGCATCCACGAAATGACGGTGCCGAAGGAGACTTCCGCCACCGAGGCGTTCTCCTGTTTGGTGACCTTTTTCGACGCGGCGTCGATTTCGACAGAACTGACGAGCGACGACGCGGCCCAACCCTTCAGCAGCCCGCCGCCATGATCAGGTGCCCGGACGCGCCCGGATGGACGCGATCGGGAATGATTTTGCGTGCGAGGTCGAGCGACTCGGCTTTTGCTTTGGCGAGCATCGCGGTGACAGGGCGATTCAGATCGGCGGCCGTGAGTTTCTCCGCCACCGCAAGCTCCTGAATGAACTGCGAGTAGCGCAGCAGCACTTCGTTGTAGCCACCGGGAAAGCGCGGGTCTTGTGTGACGTCGTCAAAGGGCGATGGTTGGATGGCGGTAATTTCGCACGCCGGGGATATCGGTCTTCAACTTGCGGACGATGTTGCGGAGGCCGCCTGAGTAGATGTCGAAGATCTGTTGATCGAAAGCGCGGGAACGACCGTCGTTCATGCCGAGCATAATCGTGACAACCGTCGGATTGTAGGCGACGACATCGCGGGCGAGGCGTTCATTGATTCCGCCGCCACCGCCACCGGTGACGCGATCGCCGCCCCAACCGGAGTGGGTGAACGCGATGCGGCGGTTGGGGAAGCGGGTGAGTGCGAAGATTTCGGTAAAGGTCGTGTAAAGCCTTTGGTCGGTAATGCTGTCGCCGTAGAAAACCACGCGATCGCCATCCTTCAGATGGAAATTTTGAGCTACTGCGATCGTGGTCCCGAAAGCAAGAACAGCGAGTGAAAGATATTTTGGCGCCACCGCGACATACTACTCCACTTTGATGTCGGTCCGCACTTCCTTCATGAAACGGCCGCGCATGTCGCCGAGCCATTGGTCGGCGTAGCGCTTGTTCAGATCGATGGAGGAGACCGCAGTGGAGCCGTCCTCGCGTGCAATGGCGAGGATCTCGCCGTCCGGGTCCATGACGTAGGTCGGATAGTCGTAACCGGAAGTGGCGATGAAGACGCGGTTCTCAATCGCACGCGCTTTGCCCAGGGTTTCGTTGCCTCCCCAGATCGGCACAAGCAAAAGTTCGGCGCCGCGGCGGGCGAGCGCGCGGGCGGGATCGGCATACTGTAAATCCCAGCAGATCATCACGCCGACGCGGCCGAAATCGGTGGCGAAAGTTGGATAGTTCGACCCTGGCGTCAGGCCGCCCTCAATCTCTTCGCGCGGAAGATAGACCTTCCGGTACCGCCCGATTACTTCTCCAGCGCGATCGATCAAAACGGCGGTGTTGTAAAGTGCGATGCCTTCGCGCTCGATAATTCCAGCGACGACGTACGCCTTCTTCGCGCGGGCCAGTTCGGCGAGTCTGGTGGTTGTGGGACCTGGAATCGATTCGGCCACCTCGGCGTATTTCTTGCCGGTGCCCACCAACGTGATGCCTTCTGGCAGCAGGATCACGTCCGTTCCGGCGGCAACCTTGGCCTGCGCTAGCTCTACGAACTTGGCGACACTCGCGGCGGCCGAACCGGTTGAGCGAGGGCGAAGATTGACGGCTGCTACGGTGATTTTGCGCGGGCCCGGCGCATCGATCGCTTCCAGGGACAAGTCGTCCCACCAGACCGTGCCCAGCGGTGCGTTCTGGAGATAGAGCTCTATGTTGAGCGACGCGGCTTCCGGAGGGGCAGGAGCTTCCAGGGTGACGCGCTTCCAATCGCCGGCCGCCGGTTCGACACGATAGGCGTAGTCCGGTTGACCGGCGCGCTTGGAATCGGCGCGCAGCCAATCGACGCGTGAGAGGATCTGCAGTTGTTCGTTTGGTACAGCAGTCGAGCGGTAGTGCGCGGTGAGCCGATACCAATGGCCAGGGCTGACGCCTTCGACCCGCTTGCGCCAACCGCCATACGCAGCCGCGTTGCTGTTGCCTGAGATCGCGAGCGATCCAGCTTCGCCTCGGCCGATGACAGGATCGACATAGGTGCGGGGTGCAATTTCATCACGCGCCGCCCAGCGAGACCAGCCGGACTCCTCGGCTTCGAACTTGATTTGGCGCCAAGGGACGGCATCGGCGGCCATCAATGCGACCGGAATCAAGAACGGCAGAATGTGCTTTTTCATAAGGCGCTAGCGATTCCCCGAGAGCCGCATCACATACATGGCCAGCACGCCTGCGCACGCCATCATGACGATGACGATACCGGCGATCACGGCCAGCCCCTTCATTGGCAAGCTCTTGCGTTTGATTTCATCTTTCTTCAAGCTAGCGCATCGCGAGAGCCCTCAGTCGCGCTATCCTGTAAAGTTCCCAAAACCTGAACGGGGAATATTGTTTCAAGGAGTCTCAATGGCAAAACGCATCGGAATTCTGACTGGTGGGGGCGACGTTCCCGGTTTGAACTCCGTCATCAAAGGCGTGGTGTACCGCGGCACCGATATCGGCTACGAAGTAGTGGGTTTCCGGCGCGGCTGGGAAGGCCTCACACATCTGAACCTGAGCGATCGTGCGTCGCGTGAACACTACCTGCAGACGCTGACGCGGGAGAATACGCGCTCGATCGACCGGACCGGCGGCACCTACCTGCACTCCAGCCGCACGAACCCGAAGAAGATGAAGAAGCTGCCGCCGCATCTGACCGACACGGGCTTTCTCACCAATGAAAACGGCACTTTCGACGTGAGCCAGTCGGTTGAGCAATCGCTCAAGGATCTGGACATCGATTATCTGGTGGCCATCGGCGGCGACGATACGCTGAGCTACGCGGCGCACCTGAATCGCCTGGGCGTCAAGGTGGTTTGCATTCCCAAAACCATGGACAACGACGTGCGGAACACCGAGTACTGCATTGGATTCTCGACGGCCATCACGCGCGCGATGGATGCGGTGAACCGGCAACGGTCTACCATCGGGTCGCACGAACGGGTTGGCATTTTCCGTGTTTTCGGCCGTGACGCCGGTTACACGGCGCTCTACACCGCGTATGTGTGCAGTTCACGCTGCGGCATTCCGGAGTTCGCGTTCAACTTGGAGCGCATGGTCGAACTGCTGGCGGCGGACAAGCGCAACAATCCTTCCAACTATTGCATCGTGGTGCTTTCCGAAGGCGCGAAGTGGGAGGGCTATCAGACGCAGGAATACGGTGAGCCTGACGCTTTCGGGCATCGCAAGAAGATGAGCGTGGGCGAGGCGTTCGCCAATGAAATCACAGCGCGCCTCAAGGAAGAGACGGCAGTGAGCGACCTTACCTACGATCTGCGTTCGGGTGAAGCGGACTTCGTCGATAAGATGATCGCTTCGACGTTTGCCGGCATGGCCGTCGATACGATTCAGCAAGGGAAGAGCGGCTTGATGACGGCGATCGTGAACGGCTGTTACGCGATGTCGGAGATTCCCGACCCCAAGCTGGGGCCGCGCAAGGTGGATTCTTCGATGTATAATCTTGAGCGCTATCGGCCCACCTACAACAACAAGTTGGGCTTGCCGTTGTTCATGACCAAGCCCTAAAATGCGTTGGCTCACGCGAATTCTGTCCAACTCGGGGAGGCCCAAGGCTCTTGGCCTGAGCCCTGAGTTGGAGAGACGCATTCGCCAGTCGTTCGATCAATCGGCGGCGGACGAAGAGCATTTCCCTACGACGATCGATCCGCGGATCTATCATGTTCAACTACTGCTAGGGCATTTTGGGGACCTGAGTGGCAAGCGTGTTCTGGACGTGGGCTGCGGCAAGGGCCGGTTTGCAAGGGTTCTGACGGAGCGTTTTCCCGGAGCCCGGATTGCGGCGATGGATATTTCAACCGCGATGTTGGCTTTTGTACCGGCGCCGATCGCTCCGGTGGCGGCAACGATGACGGCCTTGCCGTTTGCGGACGCAGTCTTTGACGCCGTCTATGCGACCGAGTCGCTTGAACATGCCGTCGACATCGAACGCGCGGTGGCGGAGATGTGCCGTGTGCTCAAGCCGGGCGGGCGGGCAGTGATCATCGACAAGAATGCCGAGCACTGGGGGAAGCTGAAGACGCCGGAGTGGGAGCGATGGTTCCACCGGGCGGAGCTGGAAAAACTGCTCGGGCGACATTGCCGCACAGTTTCGAGCAAGTTTATTTCGTACTGGGAAGACGTCGAGCCAGACGGGATGTTTCTCGCCTGGCTCGCGGAGAAGTAAGCGGCGCTAACGTCCGCGGCTGAGCCGGCGGAAGTAATCTGCGACCGATTCTGAGTAGCCCTGTGGCACCGCACGGGACGGCGTGCTGCGCACCTGGCTTGATTGGTCATCGAGCTTACGCCGGATTTGCAGTTCCATCCGCTCCAGGTTCGCGAGCACCTGACTCCGCAGTTGCTCCACTAACTCCGGGTTGCCCTTGAAGCGGCTCGGTTCAAGACGCTGCATTTCGCGAATCAAGTTTTGCACTTCGCGCGCTACGTCCGGATTCTCGCCCATCTCACGCCCCACCTGGCTGAGTTCGCGCATGCCGTCACGGTAGGCCTGTTCGACACCGGCGAATGATTGGCCGTCGTTCTGGGGCATGGCGCCGCCTTCGGGGAGGTAGCCGCCGCGATTGATGGCAGACTGGTCGCCCTGGCCGCGTTGCCCGCCGGACCTTCCTTCGCGGTCGCCGCCCGATTGCCGGTCGCCGCCTTGGGCATTGCCCTGCCCGCCCTGGCCGTTCTGCGCCGATTGGCTTTGACCTTGGCCTTGTTGACCCTGCTGCCCGCCTTGTTGGCCTCCGGGCTGCCCTTGTTGGCCTTGCTTACCTTGTTGGGACCGTCCCTGCTCACCTTGGCCCGGTTGTTGACCTTGGCCCTGTTGACCTTGTTGTCCCGGTTGTCCCTGCTGCGCTTGTTGCTGCCCTTGTTGGCCTTGTCGCTGGCCCTGGCCCTGCTGGCCTTGGCCTGGCCTCGGGCGGCCGGTTTGCTCCATCTGTTGCCGCATCCGCTCGACGCGATTCAAGGCACTTTCGAGTTGCTGTTGGCCTTTGTCGCCCGTGCCGGACTGCCCGCCCTTGTTATCCAGCGAAGCCTGCGCGTCGCGCATCTTCTGGCGCAGCGATTCGAGCGCGTCGTTGATCGGCGCCTCGCGCATATAGGCGTACGCTCCGTAGCCTCGCTTGATGAATTCGGAACTCTGCTTCAGACGTCCGCCCAATTCGCGCTGTTGCATGTCGCCGAGCGCGTCGCGCAGTTTGTTGGCGGCGCTGCGTTGCGTGCCGGCCATGTCGCGCACGGCAGTTTGCATTTCCTTTTCCAGCTTGGAGAGATCGTCCGCCATCTTCTGACGCTCAGCCGCCAGTTGATCGTTCTGTTCACGCGTGCCGCTGGGCTGGCCATTGAGAAGCGCTGGATTGCCGAACGCGCTACGCAATTTACGCGATTGATCCTGTTGCCGGTTGGCCAACTCTTCCGCTTTGCGGGCGAGATCGTCCATGGAGCCTTCGGCCTGTTGACGGCGTGCTCCGCCCAGGAGATCCTTCGCTTCATTGAGCCGCTCAGCCGCACGTTTGGTGTCGGCGTCGCTGCCTTGTTGCCCTTGTTGCCCGGCCGATGACGACGCTGCTTTGCGCATGTCTTCGGTGGCCTGCTTCAGCCGCTCGATCGCCTGCTGGACGCGCGGGTCCATCTGCTGTTGCTGCTGCTGTTGTTGTTGGTTCCTTGCCTGCTGCTGTTGTTGTTGCTGGCGGCCGCCTTGCTGGCCCTGTTGGCCTTGCTGACCTTGCTGACCCTGTTGGCCGCTTTGCTGCTGGCTCTGTTGACCCTGCTGGCCTTGCGCACCGGGGCTGTTGCGCGAGAGTTGCTCCATCTGCTTTTGCAATTGCTCGGCTTCGCGCCGCAACATTTCCTGCTGCCAACGTTGTTCGGAAGTTTGACGATTCTGTTGTTGTTGGTTCGCGAGTTCCTTTTGACGCCGCGCCAACTGCTCCAGCTTCTGGAGCGCTTCGTCCACTTCCTTGCTCTTTTGTTCGGCAGCGGACTGCTGGCCGGTTTCGTATTGGTTCTTTTCGGTGTCGAGTTCGAGATCAAAGAGATTCTCAAGATCGCGGGCGGCTCCACCACCGCCGCCGCCTCCCCCGCCCTGGCGTCCGAAAGCCACTTGAATCTGCCGGAAGGTCGACTCGGCGCGCAGAAGATGCTGAAGCGCCTTCTGCTCATGCGGCATGGCGTCCTGCCACTTGCGAGTTTTCAATTCGCCGCCGGCGCGCGTCATGGCCTCGGCTGCGGCGGTCATGTCTTTGGCGAAGGTCGAGAACTCCTGGTTCTGGGTCGACAATTCGCGGCTCTGCATGCGGCGTGCGAGCGAGGTGGCCTGGTCCTTAAGTTTGGCTTGGACTTCGGCGAGGAATTTACCAGCCTCAGCCGCTTCGGCATCGGAAATCTTCTTTTCGCGCTGCTGATTCCAGGTGGCGGAAATGATTTCTTTCTGGCGCTCGGAGATCTTGTTGGGATCGTCTCCACCACCACCACCGCCGCCACCGGATTGCTGAGCCTGTTGGAATTCCTTTTCAAACGGCTGCGCTTCGATGAACATCATGTCGGTGCGGGTGGTCGTCTTGGCGTCCTTTGCCGTGGCGTAGTAACTCACGACATCGCCGGGAACGAGCTTGTGATCTTCAAGCGCGATGAGCGTTGAACCCGAGACATTGCGACCGGGCTTGCCGATGGCCACCGTCTGTTCAGCGCCACCGTTCACCGAATAGTGCAACTGCACTTCGCGAAGGCCGTAGTCGTCGTCGGCATCCACTTGAATCACGACTTCTTCGATCGGGCTGGCTTTGTAGTCTTTGCCGGGCTTGGATAGCTTCAGGGCCGGCGGCGTCTCGGGCTTGGCTTCGATGAAGAAGTCGTCGGAGATGCGCACGCGTTGGCCCTGCTCCATCACCGCGACATGATAAACGCCGTTCTTCTCAATCTTGACGGACGTGTGATAGAGGTTCTTCCCGGCATCGACGCCCAGCAGGATTTCCTTTTGACCTTGCGCTTCGGCGTCAAGCACCAAACGGCCTTCCTTGAGCGGTTGATCGGTGGCGAGGTCCAGCAGCGCGTCGGTCCCGATGACGGCCCGCAGGTCGCCGCCATGTTCCACCACTTCCTCGGCGAGCCCCGACCACGCCGGATACCGATAGGTGACGCGAATGTTGCGCACCGTAGGCAGGTCCATGACTTTGAGCGTGTATTGGGGCGAACGCAACGGGCCCGCCTGCACATAATAGTCAACGGGTTCGCGTAGACCGGCAAACAGGAATTCGTAAGAACTGCCGGAAGGTTGCGGCTGCATCAGAACCGGTTCCCACTTCGCGGTGGACTGGAAGCGGGCGTAAAGTTGCACCTTGGCCGACGAACTCAACCCATGCAGTTCGGCCTTGATCGACTGGTCCGACTTGCGGCGAATAGTCGCGTCGCCCGGTGTCACCTTGATGTCGTAGAAAGATTTCAGCCCGCCTTTCGGCGCTCCAGCCCACAGCATACTGGCGCCGTGGCCGAAGTAGCCCGGAGCGGCGAGGATCAGCCAGAGCAACACGCCCAAGGCGCCCACACCGGCTGCCGAGAGACCGGCAAGCCGCGCGGCGGGAGCCAACAATTTCGGTTCGGACTCTCTCGCCACTGCCAGCGTGTCGGCGGCGAGCAGTTCGACAAATGGGTCGTTCTCTCGTTGCGGGCCTTTGTCGGCGAAGGTCAATAGACGCTGCTCAAACGCGGGGAATTGCGCTTCGGCGCGCGAGGCGGCGCGCTTCCGATTGAGCTTGAGTAGAGGCTGGACGACGCCGAAAACCACGGCAACCGAGAGGATCAGGAAGAGCGTAACACGCGCGCCGGTGAGGCTACCCGGCGAAAACGCCCAGGCATCGATAATCATCACCAAGACAACGGTCGCCGCCAATGCGGCGCCGAGAACGATGGCCCCACCCGACATCAACGCGCCGAGGCGCAGCCGCCGCTCAAGCTGCCTGATGTAGGCATTCAATTGCTCACGTGTGCTCACTCGAACCTCCTGATTTTCGGCCCGCCTGGCTTTTCCGCTCTTACTCTCTTTGTACGCCTAAATACTGGTTGGCGAAAATCGACTCGCCCACCGTCGCCAGCGCCGCCGCCAGCAGGAAATACCACCAAAAACTCCAGGGCTTCTTCACCGGCTCTTCCTGGAAACCGGATGGCGTATCGGATGCCGCCTTTGCCGCAACGGCGCCCGCTTCGCCCGCGCCCGATCCTGTCCACAATTGTACGGTTTCGGCGGGCAGCGCGCCGAGGTCGGATTCGCGCCGGTCCGGATTCACTGCCGCCATTTCGTTTCGACCGTTCGCACGGCGCACTTCAAAGAAGCCTCCGCGCGTTACCTGGAACGACTGCGCCTGGGTAGATTCGCGTAGGGAAAGCGGGCGCTTGCCATCGGGGTCGATTACTTCGACCGATACCGCGCGCTCTTTGGCTGAGCGAAGTTCCAGATGGCTTCCGACGCTGGTCACCGCATTTCGTTCTTCCATGCCGGAGAGGTAGCGGGCGGATTGATCGATGAAGGCGACAAACGAAGGATGCAGCGGAAAATCGTTGGCGACGTTGTCGATGGTGGAGGTGAATAACAACGCTCGGCCCTCGCCGATTTTACGCTCAATCAGGAGCGGTGTGCGATCACTGAGGCGCGCTACGACCCGGGAATCCTGCGGGTCGACACCGGCTGCGTAGAAAAATTTCACGCCTTCCCATTTTGCGGCGCGGCGAAGCGACGGATGGGTTGGGTCGGATTCACCGACGACCGAAAAGCGTTCTCCAGCGCGGGAGTAGTATTGGCCTTCGGTCACGGGCAGATCAAGGACGGGGATCTTCGATTGTTTGGCGGCGTTGGGGCCGGCCGCCACCAGTAGACTGCCGCCGCCGGCGACGTAACGCTGCGCTTTTTCCACGAAGGCCACGGGGGGAATCACGTCGGCCATGGCGATGAAGGCGTATTTCGAGGTATCGACGCCACTCGATTGATCGGCGGTGATCGTATCGAGGGTGAACGCCGCTTCGGCCGCCGCTCCTAGCGCGGCGCGGAAATATATGGGTGAACGCGTATCGCGGCCTTCATGCACCAGGAGGACTCGTTTAGGGTCGGACCGTTGCACGGAAAATAAAACGCGGTCGTCGGCAGCCAATTTGTCGGCTGCGTCGATCCGCACTTCGCATTTCGAAATTCCGTATGGCACTTCGAGACCTTGGAACTCAACCGTCGCGCGGCCCGCAGCCGGCACGTCGATTGATTTAGTAGCCGCGATCGCTCCGTTGACGACCAGTGAAGCCGTTCGCTTCGATGCGGGCGTGTCGAAGCCTGTAATCGTCGCCTGCACCCGAGCCTTTTTTGTGTCCCACAGAATAGACGGCGCATTGACGGTTTCGACAGCCCAATTGGGTTCGGATTTGGCCGGTCCGACTGTGTGAATCTTTAACGCTACGGCTGATGGGAGGGCCAGGTCGGCGAAGCCGGAGGGCAACGCCGATTTCTGCCCGTCAGTGAATAGGTGTACTTCCATTGGACGGGGATCGTTCGCGATCGCCATGCGCAAAGCCCGGGACAGTTCGCCGTAGGCTCCTACTTCGTCGCCGGCTTCGATGCCGTCGATCGCCCCCTTCAGCGCACCGCTTTCAACGGTTGGTTCAGTCAACATTTTCAAGCGAGAGCCCAACGCGGCGACCTGGGTGAGTTGCCCGTTGGCGCGCGAGGCTACGAGGGTTTGCGCTTGACTTTTGGCATCGGCGAGCCGCGAACCGGCCCGCATGCTGAAAGACTGATCCACGACTGCGAGCAGCCGCTTCTCCGCTGGATTCGCTTTCGCTTCGCGCGATATGAAGGGTTGGGCGAAGGCGAGCGTCAGCAACAACAGCAGCAGCAGGCGCAGCGCAAGTAGCGCAAGATATTTCAAGCGGCGGTGCTTGATCGAACTCTGGGTCCGGCGCTCAAAAAACATCAACGAGCTAAACGGCACTGGCGTGGTTTTGTGCTGCTTCAGTAAGTGAAGATAGACCGGCAGAGCCAGCGCGCCTAAACCGGCCAGAAACCAAGGAGACAGCAATCCCATGTCGCTCTACATTCTCCCCCGGCGAATGGCCAGATACTCACGGAGCGCGGTGTCGAGCGGGCGGTCCGTGACCAACAAGTGATAATCGATGCCCGCCGCGCGCGCCTTCGTTTCCAGCGCTGCCAGGTGGCGTTGCATTTTTTCGCGGTACTCGGTCTGCGCGTATTCCGGAGTTACTTCGATACTCTCGTCGGTTTCCATGTCGATCAGGACGACGGACGAATTAAACTTCGGCTGCAATTCCTGCGGGTCCAGGACCTGCAGCATCACAACCTCATTGCCCCGGTAGCGGAGCGGTTCGATGGTTTTGATCACCATTTCGGGGTCGTCCAGGAAATCCGAGAGCACGGCGACAATGCCCCGGCGGCGGAGAAACTCCATGCAGTGGGCGAAGGGCTTGGCGTAGTCGGTGCGGGCGGCCGGCTCAGCGTGCTCCAAGCCGTGCAAGATCCGGTGCAATTGGCCCTGGCGCGTGGACGGTTGAATGTAGTTACGCACTTGATCGTCAAACACGATCAGGCCGACGGCGTCTCGCTGCTGCTTGCCGGCCAGGTAGGCGATGCTGGCGGCGGCATAACGCGCATAGTCGATCTTCGAAACGGTGTGGCTGGCCATCCGCATCGAGTTACTGGCGTCAAGCAGGATGGTCAACGGCGAATTGGTTTCGCCTCGGAAGCGCTTGAGCACCATCTTTTCCGAGCGCGCAAAGACGTTCCAGTCGACGTGGCGCAAGTCGTCGCCCGGATTGTATTGACGGTATTCGGCGAACTCCTGGCTAAAGCCAAAGTCGGGCGACTCGTGGAGTCCGGAAACGAATCCGTCGACGACTGTTTTGGCAATCAGTTCCAGGTTCGAGACCGACGCGAGGACCGACGGATTGAGGAAGCGCTGCAACATGGGCAGAGCTATCCTTTCGGCGGAGGCATATGTTCGAGGAGCCGCTTCAAGATGTCGTCCTGCGAGAGTTTCTCCGATTCAGCCTGGAAGTTGAGCAGGACGCGATGCCGCAACACCGGGATCGCGAGAGCCTGAATATCCTCAAAGGAAACGTTATAGCGCTTACGGGCGAGTGCGCGCGCTTTGGCGGCCAGCACGAGGAATTGCGCAGCGCGGACGCTGGCGCCGTAGTTAACGTATTTCTTGATGAAGTCCGGCACACCGGGGTTGGTGCTGCGCGTCGCGCGAACGATCTCGACCGCGTACCGCGAAACCGGCTCGGCGACCGGGACCATGCGGACTAACTGCTGGAAGTCCAGGATTTCTTCGGCGGTAGTCACCTTTTCAGCGTGCGCGGTAACGGTGGTCGTGGTCTGGTCGACCACCTTCACTTCGTCGTCCGCCGATAAGTAGTCGAGCACCGTATTGAATAGGAATCGATCTAGCTGCGCTTCCGGCAGCGGATAAGTGCCTTCCAGTTCGATCGGATTCTGTGTGGCGAGCACGAAGAACGGCGCAGGCAACTTGTGGATGCTGCCGCGCACGGTGCAAGAGCGTTCCTGCATGGCCTCCAATAACGCCGATTGCGTCTTCGGCGGCGTACGGTTGATCTCGTCGGCCAACACAATGTTGCCGAAGATCGGGCCGGGGACGAACGTCCAATTGCGTTTGCCGGTGCTCTGGTCTTCTTCGATGATATCGGTGCCGGTGATATCGGATGGCATTAGATCGGGGGTGAACTGAATGCGCTTGAAGTCAAGCCCCAGTGCATCCGAGATCGTACGGACCATGAGGGTTTTGGCAGTGCCGGGCAGGCCGGTGATGAGGCAATGGCCGCCCACGAAAAGTGCTATCAGGATCTGCTCGAGCACCTCTTCCTGGCCCACGATGACTTTTCGAACCTGGGTGAGAATCTGATCGCGGGCTTCCTGAAACCGGCCAATGCGGCTCTGCAGGTCGGCCGAATCGGCGGAGATTTGCGAGAACGAGGACATGTAATGAGGGCTTCTCTTTCGTTGTCGATGATCTATTTTTTCTGGACGGTCTTCTGGGCGTTTAATTCCAGTAATAACTTCTGGGCGGGCCGGAACCCGGGCGCCGCCTCGAGGGCTTCAAGGATATGATCTTCCGCTTTGTCAGTTTGGCGGGCCGATTGATACGCACGAGCCAGATGATAGTGCGCGTCGGCTTTGTCGTTGGGTTTCTCCGCCAACCAAGCGCTGAATTCGCGGACAGCGAACTGGGGATTGCCGAGACCGAGGTATAGGTTCCCCAGCCGTTTGTGCATTACGTCGTCTTTGATTGGATAAATGAAGTTGACTTTTTCGAGTGTGGCGGCGGCTCCGCGCGTGTCGCCAGCTTCTTCCTGCAACACCGCGAGCTTTTTCAGCGGATCCGGATCGCGTCCACCCACTGCGGCATACCGCGTGTACACGTCGATGGTCTTCTTGCGATCACCTTTGGCGAGAGCGGACTCGCCCACGATTTCATAGGCATTGGCGGCTTCCACATAGTCCGGATAGAGCTTGATCGCTTTTTCGCCTTCCACGATCGCCTCGTCGTACTTCTTCTCTTTCTGGAAGCCGACGGCCGCACGTAGTTGCTTGCGCCAGGTATCGAAGTTATCAACCACTGGCTTCAGATCCTTCTCCAGCCAGCCGAGGAATTGTTTGTCGAATTCTTCCGGCGCGAGGCCCAGAATTTCCTGGACGGTAACAGGCGTGGACTTCCCTTCACCGAACGAATTCATCATGGCGAGGACTTTGTCCCAGCCCCAACGGCCCTTGATGAAGTCGACGATTCGGCCGGCTTGAAAATAAGAGATGATGACTTGATTGGGATAAGTGGGCCGAATGAACCCACGGTCCAG
>JAYUSQ010000147.1:0-18973 GCA_043755595.1 Acidobacteriota bacterium
TGGCTTCTCATGGAGATCTTGGATTTAAAGTTCGAGTAATTGCGCCGGAAAATCTCGGACGTGCCGTAGCTCATCTGGCCGCCCGCCAATTAGTCGACACAGCGGTGACCGACGCTAACTACGTGCGTCGCGCCGACGCCGAAATGAATTGGGTTGACCGCTAGAGGCCGGCCAGTAACTTCAATTTGTTTTCTCCGCCGCGCATGGCGTCGTCCGCTGGATCTCACGAAAGCTGAAAACCAGGCCGCCCGCTAATAGCTCAAAGGTAACAAGCCCAATTCCGAAAATTACTACATCGGGCATCTAGCTAGCGCCTCCGTGCGGCAATCTGAAGAACCGGTCGGGTCCGCCATTGTTCCACTTGCTGAAGTCATAGACCGGCGTGCCGACCAGGTCCGGACGGCGCGCGCCGGAGAAGCCCGGGTAGTCTAGTGCCGCGTCCAACTTCCGGTAGTCGTCGGCGGCGAGGGGTCCTTCCCTTGCATGCGCCAAGGCCTGCTTGAGTTCGGCCAACGGCGCCTCCAGGCGTTCGATGGGATGTTGTGGCGCCATGTTACTGACCTTGCCGTTCCAACTACCCTTGGCCGTCTCCATCTTGAACGCGCGCGCCGCCGCTCCGCCTCGCGTGGACTCCTGCGCGCTGGACCAGATGCCATTAGCCATGTGGGCATACGTGATGTAGCCGATGCCCGCCTGGCCGGTGTCGCGGATATACCGCTTCAGCCATTCAATCCTGGCGTCGCGCCCCGCCAGGTTCAGCGCGATCGCTTCGATGTTCCGGTTGTCGTTGTTCGAAATATTCCAGACCTTGAGCCCCGTGCCCTCAATGCGCTTCTTGATCGCCTGGAAATTATCGAGCGTGCCCCGGCCTTTGCCGGTCTGAACGTTCAGATAACGACGCCCATTTGTTTGATCCAGGTAAGGTCGGCGTCAGTGACAGCCTCGTCCACCTGCATCGAGATTTCAATGCCGGGCGTGAGTGGTTCGATCTTCGCCGCCGCAACCGCCAATGACGCGGAGGCCGCTGCGGCCGCTCCCGCGAAACCGCGCCGTGTCAGTTCATTCCTCACAAAGATTATCTATCCGAATCGCGCGAGAAAACCGAATCGCGCGAGAAAATTCGCCGGGGCCTGTAACACCCCGCCGCCTGGTTGCACTATACTCCGTTAGGCTTGTTTTTTTCGGAGGAAAATTGTGTCGGACCATTTCGACGCCGTCGTGGTTGGCTCTGGTTTCGGTGGATCGGTCATGGCCTATCGGCTCGCCGAAGCCGGGAAGCGCGTTTGCGTCCTCGAGCGCGGCAAGGCTTACCCGCCCGGTTCATTCCCGCGCGCGCCCCACGAAATGAAGGAAAATTTCTGGGATCCTAGCATTGGCTTGCACGGGCTTTTCAACGTCTGGTCCTTTCCTGGCGCGGGCGCGTTGATCTCGTCCGCCCTCGGCGGGGGCTCACAGATCTATGCGAATGTTTTAATCCGCAAGGACGAAAATTGGTTTTTCGACACCGATCCCGATACCGGGGCTGAGCGTCCCTGGCCGGTCACACGCGCCGAACTGGATCCACACTACGGCGCGGTGGAACGGATGCTCAATGCGCAGCCGTATCCCTTCCATGTCTCGCCCTACGATGCAACCGCGAAAACTCAAGCTATGCAATCGGCGGCGGCGGCGCTGGGGCATGAATGGAGATTGCCGAATCTCGCCGTCAGTTTTCGCGCCCGCCCTGTTGCCGATCCCGCCCACATTGACGAGATCGCGAACCCTGCGCGCGTAGGCGAGCCGATCATCGAAGATCGCGTCAACCTGCACGGCACGCCCCGTTCTACCTGCCGGCTCTGCGGCGAGTGTGACCTCGGCTGCAACTACGGCTCCAAGAACACGCTCGATCTCAACTATCTTTCCGCAGCTAAACGGCACGGCGCGGAGATCCGCACACTCGCCGAGGTCAAGCGTTTTGAGAAGCGGCTGGACGGCCAATTCGAGATTCAATATGCGCAGCATCAAGCCGGACGAAAATCCGAATTCTCGCCAACCGTCACCATCACTGCCGATCGTCTGGTTCTCGCGGCGGGCACATTGGGCAGCACGTATCTCTTGCTGAAGAATCGCACGGCCTTCTCTCAACTCTCACCGGCGCTCGGCACGCGCTACTCGGGCAATGGCGATTTGCTATCGTTTTTTCTCGACGCAGCCAAGCCGCTTAATCCGATGATCGGCCCGGTCATCACCTCCGCGATTCGCCTCGAAAACAAAGGCAACGCCGGCGGCTTCTACATTGAGGACGGAGGTTATCCGGCGTTCCTCGCGTGGATCATTGAAAGCGCGCTCGACCTGCCGGGCTTTGCCTCGCGCGCGGTTCACTTCGGCAAGCGCACCATCTTTGGCGCGCTCGGCCTCGACCCTGACACCGATCTCGGCCGCGAGGTTTCGGAACTCCTCGGCCCTTGCCTGACCGCGCAGCATTCACTGCCGGTTCTCGCCATGGGCCGCGATACGCCATCCGGGCGCTTGAGCTTGAACGGCAAGTTTCTGGATTGCGATTGGAACCTGGAAAAATCGTCGGAATACTACGCCCGCCTCATCGCCACCGGTCGGCAGGTCGCAGAGAAGATGGGCGCCCGCTATCAGCAGAATCCGTCCTTTGAATTTTTCCGGCAAGTGTTGACGGCCCATCCTCTCGGCGGTTGCCCGATGGGAACGAATCGAGAGGAAGGCGTGGTTGATGAATATGGCGAAGTCTTCGGCTATCCCAATCTGTACGTCACCGACGGCTCCATGCTCCCCGGTCCGGTCGGGCCGAATCCGGCGCTCACCATCGCAGCGTTGGCGGACCGCGCCGCTACGCGCATTCTTGAAAACAATCCAGCAACGGCAGGAGGCAGCCGATGAAACGATCCTTGATATTGGCCGGCGGCGGCGTAAAAGTTGGCTTCCAGGCCGGCGTGTTGCAGGTGTGGCTCGATGAAGCCGGACTGAAGTTCGATCACGTTGACGGAGCGAGCGGCGGCGTTTTCAATCTCGCCATGTTGTGCCAAGGCATGAGCGGCCAGCAGATCGCCGACAACTGGCGCAATATCAATCCGCTGGCCGGCATCGATTTTAATGGCCGCGAGTTGCTTAAGCTGGCGTGGGCCGAGTCGATCTTCACGCTCGACGCCTATCGCAGCAAAGTGTTCCCCAGTTGGGGCCTCGATTTTGCCAAGATCCGCGCGACGCAATTGCCCGCCACCTTCAACGTCGTCAACTTTTCGACCAAGGAAATCGAGGTCCTTGAGCCGAAACAAATGACGGAAGACATGCTTTGCGCCTGCGTCTCGCTGCCCATGTGGTTCCCGCCCGTGCGCGTCAACGGGCAAACCTACATCGACGCGGTTTATCTCACAGACGCGAACATCGAAGAAGCAATCCGGCGCGGCGCCGATGAACTGTGGATCGTCTGGACGGTTTCCGACCGCAACGAGTGGCGCGACGGCTTCGTGGCCAACTATTTCCAGATTATTGAGACGGCGGCGGTAGGCAACTACAAGGCTGCGCTCAAACGCATCGCCACCAACAACGCAGCAGTCGCGCGCGGGGAACATGGCCTCTACGGCCGCCACCTTGACGTGAAGGAACTCAAGGCTGAAGTGCCGATTCACTACCTTGTTAATTTCTCACAAGACCGCATGGCGGAAACCGTGAATCTAGGCGTGAACCACGCTCGCGCCTGGTGCGCCGAACAAAAGATCCCGCTCACCAAACACACCGGAGACTATCCGGCAGAAGTCCACTCCATCCAAACGCGCCTCTGGTTCACCGAAGAGATGAAGGGCCACATGAGTTTCGGCGAAGCCGATTACGACCGCGCCGCGCGCCTGGGCCGGGAACAAAATCAGAGCCTGATGTTTCATCTCAAAATCACCGTGAACGGCGTCAATCGCTTTGTCACCGACCCCTGGCACGATACCGACGATCTTGAGGGCTGGATCGAAGCTCCTGGGCTCGGCGGCCGCCGTCCGGTGGAAAAAGGCTGGTTCAACCTCTTCGTGGACCAACAGGATCCGGCGGTGAAGCGTATGTTCTACCGACTCTGGTTCCGCGACGGAGTCGGCCATCCGCTCACGCTCTGCGGTTTCAAAGTCATCAAAGACGATCCGGGTTTCGACGTCTGGACGGATACGACGACCCTGTTCACGCGCATCCTGCGCGGCCATGTGGATCAAGAGGGAGAGACCACGGCGGAGTTGGTTGCATCCGGCATAATCGTCATTCCGCTGCTCGATTTCCTGCGCCAACTCACAACCTTTCGCGTCGAAGCGCCGGGCGGGGGATTGTCCGACCGCGCTGCGGCGATGACGCGTTTCGGCGTTTTGTTCTTCGGCAAATTGTGGGACGTCTACGCGCGCGAACTACTGGCCTGGGGGCCGGTCTAAAACCTTTCGCTCAACGGAGTAACTCATATCATGGAACTCACCAAACCTTGGAACCAACACAAAGATCGCTATAACTTCGTAATTGTCGGCTCCGGCTACGGCGGGGCCATCACCGCCGCGCGCTTGGCCCATGCAGATGTCGCGGACAAGCCGTCGATCTGCGTACTGGAGCGCGGCAAGGAATGGAAGACCGGTGAATTCCCCGACTCGCCCGCCGGTTACCTCTCCAATCTTCGCGATGCCGATCCGCTCGGCCTCTACGAACTGCTGAACTTCGGCGAGATCTCGGTGCTGAAAGGCTCCGGTCTCGGCGGTACGTCACTCGTGAACGCCAATGTAGCGCTTCGCCCCTCCGAGGAAGTCTTCAAACTCCCCGGCTGGCCGAAGGATCTCACGCTGGCAGAGCTCGAGGAGTATTACAAACTCGCCGAAGAAACTTTAAACGTACAGCCTCATCCGCGTGCTGCCGGACTTGCCAAAGTGCAAGCGTTGCAACGCCGCGCGGCGGAGTTCGCCGGCAAAGCCGAGGCGCTCAACATCGCCGTCACATTCAAGAAGGGACTGAACAAGCAAGGCATTCATCAGGAGGCATGCACCGATTGCGGCGATTGCGTAACGGGTTGCAACGTCAGCGCCAAAAACACGCTGAACATGAATTACCTGCCGCTCGCTGCACAAGGCGGCGCCCATATCTTCACGCAAACCAAAGTCGAATGGATTGAGAAGAAAGCGAACGGCCGCTGGCGCGTACACGGGCGGCTGCAGAAGAGCCGTTTCCTGCATGACTTCGAATCGTTCGATATCGAAGCCGACAACGTTATCCTTTCTGCGGGCGCGATCAACTCGACTGAAATTCTGCTGCGCTCGGCCAACCTGCGGAGGCTCTCGGTTTCGCCCGCGCTAGGCACGCGCTTCGGCGGCAATGGCGATTTTTTCGGCGTCTCCTACAACGGCGACTTCCCCACACAGACGCTCGGTTTCGGCACACCCGCGACCTTGCCACCGGAAGCGAATCGTCCCGGCCCCAGCATCGTGGCCATGGTGCGCCACAACAGCGACGCCCCGTTGCTCAAGCGCTTCGCGATCCAAGATCTATCGTTCCCCTCCGCCTCGGTCCGCCCGTCGCAAACCACCTTCGCTTCGCCTCTGGCGCCGCGCGAAGATACGGACTCAGGCGACACCGCCGCCGAGCGCGCCCGTATCGCCATCGATACGAATCTGTTCGCCCAGAACCGCCATGGCGGCGCACTCAATCACTCCATGCTCTACCTCTGCATGGGTTTTGACGATTCACGCGGCACGTTCGAATTTCGCAAACCGCCGTTTGAGCAGGACGGCCACATCCGGATCCATTGGGACCGCGCGGGCCAACAGGAAATCTTCAGCCGCATCAATCAGGAGATTCGCCGCCATGCCCGCGCGCAGGGCGGAAGTTTCCTGCCGAACCCGCTGTGGAACATCCCGAACGCAGGCCGCCTGATCACGGCCCATCCACTCGGCGGCTGCCCGATGTCGGATGATTTCATCACCGGCGCGACCGATCAGTTTGGCCGCGTGTATCAAAAGGATGGCTCGATCCACAACGGGCTCTTCGTTGCCGATGGTTCGCTCCTCCCGAGCGCGTTGGCTGTGAATCCGTTCCTCACGATTGCCGCCGTCGCCGAACGCATCGCCGCCCGGATTGTACGCAATCTGAAAGGCGAAGCCTACCCCGCGCCCACGCCCTCCGTGGGTTTTGCCGGCGTCAGCGCCATCGAGATCGTCGAGCGGCCCGAAGCCGAGTTGGAGCGCGTTTTCCAGGCCGCACCCTCGCTCCCGATCGAGGCGATGATGAACGCGGGCGTTGAACCCGTCATCGACCCCGTCACCAAAGTGATCCGCAACGACACCGCTTGGAAAGGCTTCTTTCCCAAGGGCCATGTGCTGAATCAAATGTCGTCGTTGATTTTCACGGGCTTCCAAAAACGTTTTAAAGAAGAAGGCTCGAAATTCACGGGCATTACCAGCGATACCGATGGCCGCATCAACGCTCGCAATTCGCTCGAGCAACTCGACCTTAAAGAACAAAAAGGCGATCTCGAGCCGGGCCGCTACATCCTGCTCAAGTATCTGGACCCGCCGTGGCAAGAGTTCTACGACATTTTCAAGGTGATCAACAAAGACCTGCTCATCGGGCGGGTCTACCTGGGCGGACCCTTCGAAGGCGAGCGCCTGTTCACGTTCCCCATGACGCGCAGCTACGGCTTCAATAACATGAAGGTGGACGATCATCGCCGTCTTTGGGACAAGGCCGCCGTGCCCACCAAGAATGAGCTCAACGGCGTCTGGCGCATGGACGTAATCTCAAACGCCAATCAAGCCGGCGGTATCGCGCATTTGAAGTTCGATCTGAAACCCGATGGGCGGCTCGAAAGCGGTTACCAGTTGATGGGACTGATTGAAGGCCTGGTGATGCCCAGCTTCGCGGCGAATCATTTCCAGCTCACCGATTTTACGGGCTTCCACGACGAGATCCGCAAGATCGATGGCGACCTGATGATCGGCAAATGGGTGATCGAGTTGCCGGCCGAGGCGGCTAACCTGCCGTCGTTCGGCTCGCTCGGCATCTTCCATCAAGAGAGCGTTGCGGGCGACAATCGTCCGCGCTTCGGCTACTACTACATCCTCACTCGCACCGCGCTCAATGCGCCCCCCACCAGCACACTGCTGCATCCGATCCTCGACGCGCAACTGCCCGCCAACACCGGCCTTGAGTTCGACGAAGAGATGGACGGCTGGATCTTCCCGAATCAACCCACGCCCCGTCCCGGCCGCGCGGGCGATCTCACGATCGCGGATCGAATCCCGCGTGAGGGCAAACCCGCAGGCGCCCTTGAATGCAGTTTCAAAGCGAGGATGACGGCGGGCGACATCAACGAGTTTGTCGACAACACCGACCATGAAACACGCGCCTCGGGCTCGATCACTTTTGAAGCGTTCGAAGGGCAAGGCCCTGTGACGTTCCAATTGGACGGGGATAAATGTTTCTTCCAGTACTTGCGCGTGAATGAAGCCAGCGGCGAAGCGGAAATGCGGTACCACCTTGAGTTCGACAGCCGGCCCGGCCGCCGCATTGTCTTCGAGGGCCGCAAGTACATGCAGAAGGACGAAGCAGGCGGTTTGCGGGGCTTCCAGGAGTTGATGGAAGACTACACCACGCTATTCGTCCATATCTCCGCCGACGGGGCCGAAATCGCGACGGGCTACCTGAAGTTCCGCACGTTTGAAAGCATCGCTGCCTTCCGCAGCCTCGCGCAATTCCTCACCTCTTTCCGCGTGAAGGGGCATGACGGCGACCCGCTGCTGCAACTCCGCGGGCAGATGAAATTCGCAGCCTTTACCAGTCAATTCGTGCAGCGCGAATACGACCCGGGGGGAAACACCACGGGGAACCTGCGCGACGACATCCATGCGGAACTGATTCGCGGCGCCGCTTCGCCGGACTTCTTCGCGAATGAAACTTCCGAGTCGCTCCAGGCCATCCTGCGTGAACAACCCACGCTCGGCCAGGCAGGGATGACCAACACGGGAGCGGCGCGCTTCGACATCGCCGGCAAACGCATCTTCCGCGACATGTTCTGGCAAGGCAAATTCGCCAAGGATTCGATTGTCGCGGACGTCGGCAGGCTGTTTACCCGCGGCGCGTTCTGGAAGCGTTTCGACGCAACGGGCAAGGGCCACGTCGTGAACTATGATGTGCGCGCGTTGCCAGGTGAAGCCCAACTGCGCGAAGTAGATTATCCCAATGAGGGCCGCCGTTACTTCCGCAAGGGCGACAAGATCATCCTGCTCAACTATTCAAACGAGCCTTATCGCATCGTCTACGACGCGATCAAAATGATCGACCAGAACAACGCGATCGGCGTGATGCATCTGGGCCAATTCCCGGACGGCATCGAATTCGCTACCTTCACGATGGCGCGGCACCACTACTCGTTCGACGTCATGTCGGTGGACGACTATCGCCTCCTTGCCGCCGATCCCGCCGTGCGCCCACCCGTCCCCGCAGACCTCGCTGGGAAATGGGAAGGCCGCCTGATCACGCTCGCCCATCCGACCACGAATCTGCTTACCAGGCCGAATCCGGTCGCTCTCACGGGAGCGTTTGCGGCCGATGGAGCGCCGTCATTCCGCATTGCAGGCATCGACACGCCGTGGGCCGGCGGTCCACTCGGCAGCCTGCGTTTGGCTGGCAACGATACGCTGATCGGCAAGTGGGATGTGGGTTCGCAACTCGGCTGGCTCGCGGCAGTACAAGACTGCGTCCAGCCGAGCGAGGGCAAGTTCTGGCTCTACTTCGTGCTTTCGCGAAAGGAAGGGCCATCACAATAACGCAGCTAACTGGCCGGACGGACGGAAGGCGGTTGCCGGAAGGCGGTGACTACCCTCGTCTAGTATCGGGTTGCCGCTGACGCAAGCGGCAGTCGTTCTTTTAAGCTGGAACGCGGAGTGCCGAACTCGCGGCGGCCGGGCACTTCGCGGACCTCGAACCAATCTCAGGAGGTAACTGACGATGAAGCGACGGACTCAAGCGGCATCCGGGTTTGCGGTGCTGTTTCTGATGGTCGGCCTGCTCGACGCGCAGACCTACTACGGAACGATTCGCGGTGCGGTCACCGATCCGGCTGGGGCGGCGCATCCCCTTGTCGCGGTGACGCTAACCAACCTGGCCACGAATGTCGTGCGGAAGTTCCTAAGTAATGAAGTGGGGAACTACGTGGCGCCCAACCTGATTCCCGGTAAGTATATGGTGTCGGCGGAAATCGCGGGGTTCAAGAAGCTGGTCATTGAGGGCGTCGAATTAGCCTCCGCGCAGGACTACCGCGTGGACCTGCGGATGGAACTCGGGACGCTGGCCGAGTCGGTTCGTGTGGAAGGCAGCGCCCAGTTGATCGAGACCGAACGGGCGACACTGACGGACACCAAGTCCAACTACGTTTACACGAACACGCCGGTAAATTCAGGAGTCCGCTCGCTATGGCGGATCATGCTGCTCACTCCCGGCGTCGCCGGCGGCGGCTTCGGCAACTACATCGCGGGCAACAGCCGGGGCAGCAATTCAACGTTCTCGATCGATGGCATCCCGATGATCGACGGGTGGAGCGGTAATTCGATCGGCCCTGCATTCAGTTATCTGGATGCGTATCGCGAGTTCCGTGTCGACTTGGCCAGCGTCAACGCTTCCAGCGGGACTTCGGCGACGGTGTCGGTCATCTCCGAAAGCGGCGGCAACGCCTTTCACGGAGAGAGCTGGCTTCACTACAATGCGGTGGGGTTTGTCGCGCGTCCCTTCTTCGCGCCCCGGCGGCCGAGTGGTCCTCCCACCTACCGGCCCAACCTCAAGGTCGGCGGACCGGTGTGGTTGGGGCCGCTCTACAACGGCCGGGACCGGACCTTCTTTTACTTCACCTGGCAAGGCTTGCGCGGAAGCCAAAGTCCGCAGGTGAGCAATTTCGTCGTTCCGACCGGCCTGTTCCGCGCGGGCGATTTCTCAGCGGCGACCGCGCCAGTCCGCGACCCGCTCTCCAGCGCTCCCTTCGCTGGAAACAGAATTCCCGCCAACCGCATCGCCGGCGTGTCCAAACATTTTCAGGACTCCTATTACCCCGAGGTGAACAGCGGCGTGGACCGGTTCACCAACGTCGCCGTGTTCCCCAATCTGGATAACCAGTACACGACGCGGCTGGATCACAAACTCAGCAACCGGAATTCTCTTTTCGGACGGTTTCTATATCACCACTTCGAGTTCACTCAGCTTGACGGCGGAAACCCGAAGATCGGCATTTACGACCAGTACCGCGACCAGCGGAACGTCGTGATCTCGGACACGCACACGTTTTCGTCCCGGTTCGTGAATGAAGCGCGCTTCGGCTTCGCGCGGGACGACAGTCAGTTCCGCGGCCCAAACAAAGGCTTGGACGTGGTGAAGGCTTCCGGGCTCGAACTCGCCGACTTACAGGACGTCAACGCGCTCCCTCAGTTTAATGTCACCGGGTTTCAGTCGATTTCCCAATCCGGCGTGGGCGGTTGGACCTGGAGCAACTATTACGTCAACGACATTGTGCACTACTCCCAGGGGAAGCATAGTTTTCGCTTCGGCTTCGACCTCGGCATGTATCGCGGCACGCTGCTGCCCACCTCTCCCAGCGCTACTTATGGAACCTACGCCTTCAACGGCCGGTTCTCCGGTAACCCTTACGCGGATTTCCTGCTCGGCCTCATGGACAATAGCGCTCGCTCCACCTCGATCGGGTTCATCCACCGGCGCCGCGCCAACGTGGAGTTTCATGTCACGGACGATTTCAAGGTAACCCCGCGCCTGTCGCTCAACTTCGGACTCCGCTACTCCGCGCTGGACCCTGGCGTTACGGATGAGAATTTGACCTCCAATTTTTCCCCCGCCAGGAACGCGCTGGTGGTGCCGGACGACGCGGCCCTGGCCAGAATCCATCCGGGCTTCCCGAAAACCGTGCCGCTCGTAACGGCGGCGAGTGCCGGACTGGGCCGGGCTCTGGTGAACCGGGACCGGAATAACTTCGCTCCCCGGTTCGGATTCGCCTGGCGTCCCACGGCTAGTGCGCGCTTCGTACTCCGAGGGGGCGCGGGGCTTTACTACTACACTCAACAGCCGAACCCCGCCGAAGGCGGTGGCGCGCCGTACGAACTCCGCGAGAGCTTTACGAATGCCGTCACCAACGGCGTACCTTCATTCTCGTTTCCGAAGCCGTTTCCCGCTACCGGGTTCGCGCTCGGTGGAACCGGCGCCGGCGGTCTCGACGAGGGACTGCGCACTCCTCACAGTTATCAGTACAACCTGACCATGGAAAAAGAAATCTGGGATATGGGAGTCTCCGTTTCCTACCTCTCGACGCTTTCTCGCAAGAATCCCTGGACGCGCGATCTGAGACAGGTTCCGGCCGATACGCGTCCGTTCGCGGACAAGCTGGCGTTGGCGCCGTTCCCGTATCTGTTCAACGCGAACCTTACCGCCAACGGGGGAAGCCACAGCTATCACGCCGGCATCATCAAGGTCGAGCGGAAGGTCAAGAACGGCCTTTACTACTCGGGGAACCTGACTTGGTCCAAGAGCATGGGAGACGATTGGGGCGGCGTGGAGGACGCGTTCGACCGTCGCCGCGAGCGGTCGCAGGGCGGGCAGATTCCCCGTTTGCGTATGGTCCATTCGGGCATCTGGGAGCTGCCGTTCGGGCGCGGAAAGCAGTTCGCTTCCCTCATGCCTAAGCCGCTCGACCGCGTGCTCGGGAACTGGAGCGCTTCCGGTGTCTGGGTGGCGCAGACGGGATTTTACCTTACGCCGGCTTTCGCCGGTGTCGATCCATCGAATACGAATCGCCGCGCGGGACGGCCCGACCGCGTCGCCGATGGCAATCTTCCGAAGGACCAGCGCACACTGAGCCGCTGGTTCGACACGTCGGCTTTTGTCAACCCGCCGAATGGCATCGGCCGCTTCGGCACCTCGGGTGCTTTCATTCTGGAAGGGCCTGGCTTGAATGTATTCCACTTCGGTCTTGCCAAGGAGGTGGTGTTCCACGAACGGCTGCGGCTGAAGCTCGACATGGTCTCGACGAATTTCTTCAACCACCCGAACTTCACGAATCCCTCGGCCACCATTGGCGCCAGCGCGTACGGCGCGGTTTTGGGCACGGTTGGCGAAGATGGCAATCGCAACTTTTCCCTGACCGCACGGCTGGTTTTCTGAGCGGCCGGGCAAGCCAGGCGCCCCGCCGTTTTTCCCCCTGCATTGGGGGCCGCTCCCAGACCTGAGCGGGCTTAACTACGACTGCTTCCGGCGCGTTGCAATAGAGGCGATGGGCGGTCTAACGCTCTGTCTAGCTCTAGCGCGCGAGTGGAGGAGATCTCTCATTCAACGACCCAATGGCATAGAGGGCGTTCTGGGTCCGAATGTACAACTTTCCTTCGCCGATCGCCGGAGTGGCGTAGATGTCCGAGTCGAAGTCGTTGATCGCCAGAATTTCCCAATCGCCGGCCGCGCGGAGCACGACGACCTTACCGTGCTCACTGGCGATGTACACCTTACCGTCGACGCCGATGGGTGACGCGTAGTAGTCGTCCAGCGCGCCCGTCAAACGCGCCTGCTTGAATACCTTGCCGGTCTGAGCTTGCAAAGTGGTCACGATTCCGCCACTGCGGACGAGGAAAACCACTTCCTGGTAGACCAGCGGCGCCGGTACGTCGGGCAGCGACTTTTCAAATCGCCAGAGCACGTGCGTGTCTGTCACGTCCCCACTGCCTCCGAGCTTTACCGCCAGCAGTCCGTTGCGGGCGGCCCGGCGGGTGCGAAAGAATGTCCATTCCCTCTCGTTCAGAAAACCATCCCGGTCCAAGTCGATCGCGCGCCACGTTCCGGTGGGCTGCCAGGGCTGGGGCAGTTCCGACTGAGAGAGCTTGGCGTCGTGATTGGCATCGGTTGTTGCAATCACCTCGGCAAAGGTGGGCAGGTCGACCTGCTGCCCCGTGTCGTTCCCCGTGGTCCAGCCGTTGAAGTAGAGAGTGTCGCCAGCAATGGTTGGCGCCGATTTGGGCTGGCAGGTGAGACCCCGCACGAACCAGAGAGGTTCGCCGCCGACGATCGAATACGCGGTGAGTTGATAGGAGCCCGGCGCGATGACTTGCGCGGGGCCGCCACGGGCCGGCCGGTAAATGATCGGCGTAGAATAGCCGTTAATGACGTGGCGCGGCGTTTTCCAGGCGACCTTACCGCTGTCCGCATCCACCCCAAGAATATAGGCGCCGGTGTCCTGATCGCAGACCAGGATCACTCTTCCATCGGCATAGACGGGCGAGGCAACCAAGCCGTGTTGACTGTTGAATGGTCCGAGCGGCAAATGCCATCGCTGTTTGCCTTCGAGATCATAGGCGACCAAGCCGAAATCGGCAAAGAACACAAAGACGCTCTTGCCATCGGCCACCGCGGTGGGCGCAGCTCGATGATTGAGGGAGTTGTGCGCTTCACGCTTGGCAGCCCGGATCGATCGCCGCCACTGAACCTTCCCGGTCGTGCGGTTCAGGCAGATCGTAATCAGTTCATCGCCCTCGGAAGCGGTGAGAAAAATGCGATCCCCCAGTAGCACGGGCGAGGACTTCCCGGCAGGCAGTTCGGTCTTCCACAGGACGTTCTTGTGAGGCCCAAACTCGGTTGGCAGTGGCCCGCAGGCAGGGCACAGTCCAGAGCCGTTGGGGCCGCGCAACTGCGGCCAGTCAGCGCCGAACAGGCAGATAGCGAGGGGCAACGTATAGAGCAGGGTGCGCATTGATCTGCTCTCCATCTTACGCTGCGCGGCGGAAAGCGTCCGGGTGGAGGAGGTTACTCGCAGCGCTCGATCATCGCGGCAGCAGCCATCGGCGCCGGCGAATCGTTGAAGCTATACCCAAAGCCCCGCGCCGAGCGGATCAGATTCGGGTTAGTTGAATCGCTCTCCACCTTTTGCCGTATGTTCCCGGCGGAATGTCCGGGATCACGATGTCGCCGGTCACCGACGAAGTGACACTGGGAAGCCCCGTGCCGTGACCTTCATTGAGAAGACTGGCTGCGGCCCCCGAAACTGCGGCCGACTGGCCGTCGCGAATGCTCGCCGACAATGTGCCTGTAGTTAGCTGGGCATACTGTTGAACCCATACATAATGGCTCGATTGAGATTTAGCGGTTGCAGCCGGCCTGGCCTGAACCTACAAGACGTAAGGCTTGCGATACACCGCGCGCGTCAGCATCTTATTCGCCTCGACGTCGCCGACAAACTTCGGCCCCGCCGCCAGCGCCAGCTTCCGGCCCACACGGTAACTAATATTCGCCAGATGGCACATCGACGCGCTCAGGTAAGCGATCCCGATGCCGTCATGTAGATCCGCCTGCTTCCTGGACCGGCAAGCGGCCAGGAAGTTTTGCATGTGCAACCCCGTCGGGTCGCTACCCGGACCTCGCTCGGCGCGCTCTTCCATCACCATTTCGTTGCTCTCGCCCTTGAACGCCTGGAAGCCCTGATCGCTCATGGCCGCCCAGCCATCAGTGCCGTAGAATAAGTTCCCTACCATAATATTCAGCGGCGCGCCGCCAGATCGCGGAGCCGTCGCTTCCGGCGAAGGCGTGGCGGCAGGAGCGGCTCCCGGACCACGCCGTGCAAGCGGCACTGCTCCCTCTCCACCCGTCAGCAAGCCACGCACTTCAAACACCAACTCGCGCCCGCCGAAATCGAAGTTCGATGTCAACGTATTCGGCGTCTCCTGATCGTCGTCATAGGCGAACTTGCCGCCGTGCGAGGATACGCTAGCCGGCCATTCAGGCTCCGACAGGCCCCACCGCGCGATGCCCAATTCATGGACGCCCTGATTGCCGATATCACCGTTGCCGGTATCCCAAAACCAATGCCAGTTGTAGCGGAAGCGCAGCTCATTAAACGCGCGTAACGGCGCGGGCCCGAGGAACATGTCCCAGTTCAAACCCGGCGGCGTCGGCGCGTCGGGCTTCTTGCCGATCGAAACGCGGCGCTTGTAGCAGAGCCCTTTGGCTTGATAAATCTTGCCGATCAATCCGCCTTGCACCGCAGCCATAGCGCGCATCTTGAACGGATTGCTGCGATGCTGCGAACCGATTTGCAACATGCGCCCCGTTTCTTTTTGCACCTGAACCAACCGCTGGCCTTCGTAGATGTTGTAGCAGGCCGGCTTTTCCCCGTACACATCCTTGCCGGCTTTCATCGCCCAAATGGCGGCGAGTGCGTGCCAGTGATTGGGCGTAGCTATGGACACCGCGTCGACGTTCGCGTCCGCGAACACGTCGCGCATGTTCTCGAATTCTTTAGCCTTCTCGCTGGTGGCCTTCAGTAGCGTAGCTTGCGCCCGTTCGCGCGCGGCCTGATTCACATCGCACAAGGCGACAACTTGGGCTTCCGGCAACCGGGAATACACACTCAGGTGATTCCCGCCACGGCCGCCCAAACCTACCAGGGCAACCCGGATGCGCTCATTAGCGCCCCAAACCCGCATGGCGGATGCAGCCGTAGCCGCGCCAAGGAAAAAACGCCGCGTTGATCGGTTAGACATGATCGGTAACTCCCCCAGAAGGCGAGGATATCAGAGATTGACTACGAGCTAAAATCACTCATGCGCACTCTGTGGTCCGCCATGGTAGCGGTGGCGGCGGCGTTCGTCTTGGCGATCGGGTTCGGATTCCTACTGCAAGGATCGAGCGTACGGATGCCGGACGAAAGGTTTGGTGTGCTCGGCGGAATCGCGATCGCCGTGATTGCGGGCGCGATCTATTGTTCGCTGACCGGAACCTGGCCTTCGTTTTCTCTACGCCGCGCACCGCAAAAGCCGATGCGGCACGTCGAAGGCATCTATTTGCGGGCCCTGCGGCAGGACGCCTACGATGCCGATCCAACCCAGACCGTGAGTTGCGCGCATCTGGCGCCGATCGAGCTTGCCATGCGTAATGCGGGATTCAGGATGCGCCTATTCGAGTATCCCGAGTACGGCCCGGTTGTTTCCGCCGACTGCCGGATCAATGTGCCCGAGCTCCAGCGAGTCTTCGCTCTGCCCGAGTCCGTATTTTACAGAGAAGGGTATCAACCGGAGCGCTCGAGTTTCGATAACCCTCGCGCCGATATCTTCTGTCGCGACTGCATGAAATCGGATCGCGCCCGCTGCGATATCCAGGTATTGCACCCGGAAGAGTGCAGGCCCGATACGCGCTGGTTTCCGCTGCCGGGCGCAGCGTCGTCCTAGACCGCAGCCGCTCCGATTCCGAGATATTCGCGCTCGATATGCGCCGCCAGATCTGCGATCGCCAAGGGCCCTGTCTTCCCGCCGCCGCACATTTCTTCAATGGTGTGATACCCCAGCATGCGGTAGCTCTCCGTCTGTGACTCATCGAACCATTGGTCGGCAGTGCTCTGATGCGGAAACACCGCATGCCCCTTGGCGTATGTGGCTACATCGGGCGATTCGTTTCCCAGAATCATCGGCTTCACGTAGATGAGCTTGCCGTTGGGAAGCGAAGCGTCCACGCAGGAGTATTCAATGTTGGCGATGGCGGCGCGCTTCTTGCCGTCGCGCAGGCCGCGCACCGAGCCTTCCGGGAAGGTGATTGGAATGCGCTGATCGATCCGGATCTTGCGAATCGCATTTCCCAGGTCCTCGTATTTGAAGTCCGGGTCGCCGCTGGAGTCCAGCAATATGATCGTCTGGCAACGGCGTTGAACCATTTCGTAGAGCGCCAGATTTTCAAAATGGCCGCCATCGGACAGATAGATATACTCGCTTTCGTTGTCGGTCATCCCCAGCGCCTCTTTCACGATCGAACGGATAGCGGATCGTGGCCCGGCTTCCTTCCACGTGTCTGTCTCAGTCAGGCGCGGGTTGCCCAGCCAGCATCCCAGGCGCGCATTGAACAGAGTCATCAGAAACCCCACTGCCGGTGATGAGTGATAGCCCATATTCGGACTGGCCGCCGCGCCCGAAATCGCGATGGCCGTGCCGAGAGAAATTCCTTTGGGGCCGCCAAACTCCTCGGCTGGCCGATACATCACGTCAGGATTGCCGCAGTGCAGAGGGCTGATCGTGAAAGACTGCGCCTTCCTTTGTTGCCACGCCAGCCTCTGTCCTGAAACCAGGTTGAGCGTGACATTGACGATGTGCAACGGCCGTTGATTGGCCAACTCAGCCATCTGAAAGTTGTCGCTTTCGGTGAAACCGGTAAAGCTGTTGGGCGGCTTGCCGCCGGTTTGCCCAATCTGCCGTTGCGGATTCGAGGCCCCCAGAAACGCGCGGATCAGCCGGTCCCGGTACATGCCGTGGAGCGAGAACTTGTTGATGTTAATGTAGCGAGCCATCAGCCAACTCACCACCAAAAAAAAGACCGCCGCGCCGAACGCAACATACCAAGGAGTTTGCTCCAACAGGAGGTCATGCTGAAACCACTTAGCCCCGCCCCCGGCATTCCAAAGCGCGCCGCTTGCCGACAACACAATATTCGTCAGCAACGATAAGCCAATCGAAAAGACCCCCAGGAATACAAACGGCGCCACTTTGATCAGTTTGTCCATCGCCGTATCACGGACACTGTTCTGCTCGCCTTTGCCGCTCGTGGAAGCACCTTTCACGACGCCCAACCAGCCGCTCAACGCGCCCGCAGCGGCGAGCGCGGACTTGCCCCAGACGTTCCACTCGAGCGCCCACTTCGGCGCTAACAGCACTAGAGTGCAGATCGACGCCCAGCCGACCGTGGTCAGCAATACCCACGCCGAACAGCGCGCGATCCATTCACGGTCAGGATCCTGAAGCGTTCCGCTGCTGAGTCCGACGAAAATACCTACGGCGAAATTAAAACCAAGGAATAAAATAGGCGGCCCGAAGGCGACCCAGGTGGCCCAGCTTGTTAGTGGCGGACGCATCCCGCCGATCAGAGAGGAAGCGCCGGCAATCGACAAACCCATCAACACGATCGCCAACGTCATCGAACCGAAAATCAGCCCCACCCGTTCCCTCCAAGGTTTCCGGCACAGCATCAAATACAGCAACCATCCCGCCACGCATGGACTGACCATCCACAGCACCGTCTCCCTGAGCGCAACTTCATAAAACGAGTTGTAGACCGAGAAAACAACCGCCCCGGTGGCCAGAGGAAGGTTGCAGTGCAAGAGGAATTTTTCTTGTGAGTGGTCCCGTCCGCCAACACCCGGCAAGTGATGGAGTTGGAACACGCCGGCGTAGGCGAATAGGGCCATCATCAGCCCAGGCAACCCGAAGCGCGCCCAAGTCGAATCCTGAGGAACGGCAAATGAGTCGATTGAAACCATCAGCCGCGGAATCATGAGGACAAACATCAGCAAAGGCACAAGCACCAGCCAGTTCAGACTGATGTTGCGCAGGACGGTGGCGATCAGTGTCCACGTGTCGGCCGATAGGAATCCGAGTTTGGGAGAAAGATAGTTGTTGTATTCCCGCAGATGTTGAATCGGATTCGCTTCGCCAGGGCCGGGCGGAAGAGCGTTGTGTTGGAGCCTTGGAATTACTTTGGCGAGGCCGTCGCGCTTGATCCAACTCCCCAACCAAGCCCCAAGATATCCTCCGCCTGAAACCGTCGAAAGATAGTCGAATTCGCTCAGCAGTCCCCGTTCGGCCAATCCCTGCACGGCGCCAAGGGCGAAGGTCGCACTGCGGATGCCGCCCCCGGAAATACAAAGCGCGCTCAGCGGCATCGGCGTCAGCGTGTCCGGCCGCAAAGTCTTGCGCTCCTCGGCCAAAACCTGCTCAAGACTCAGCGGGGCGCTATCGGGCATTGCGGTAGTGTACCGCGCCACGTTATCCCGGTTATTTGCCGGCGTGCATCAACGTGTCCCATTCCGCCGCACCGCGCTCCTTGATGCGCGCGATGTCTTTTTCCAAGGCTCGTCTGGGGAATCAGTGGGTAACTCGGGGGCTCAGTGTTGGGGTTGAGTGAGGAAACGGTGAAACTTGCGGCAGGTGGAGTCGAAGGAGCGCTG
>JAYUSQ010000148.1:0-18948 GCA_043755595.1 Acidobacteriota bacterium
GGTCATTCGCTCACTTCCCGCCGATCCGGAATCGCCGGCTCGGTCTGTCGCCTTTTTCCGCCACCTGCAGGATCACCTGCAACATCCCAACGGGGTGAACATCGCTAAGCATGTTTATGTGCTGGCGGCGACGGGTCACTGGCCCGTACTCCAGCAAGATATCCCGATGCTCTTGCAAGCGGTCCTATGCAATCCAACGCTTCTGCCGATCGTTGCGCCCAGCATCGGTATCATTCTGAGCCCCTTTCCATCCGGAACAGGAATTCGGAAGACCTGGCGGCACGTCCGCGTGTGTTGCCACTGGAAGGAGGTCAACCACTAGAAAGCCACACCCTTGCAAATGTAGGGGAAACGGGCTCTGAAGTTCGCAGCTGCAGAGCCCGCTCGCTAGAGGGTCAGCACTAAGGCCAACACCACTACCTATCCTTAGGCTACTCCAACGCTCTCGCGGACGCCCTACCACCCCAAAACCACGTTCGTTCTTGGAAAGGAGAAGCCGAGATGTTCAAGAAAGGTCTAATGGACTCGTTCTACGCTGCATTGAAACTCGTTGCCGAGATGCCGGCGCACTCACTCGTTCACGCCGCTACGGAAGGGTTGCCGTGGTGGGTGAGGGCTATACTGGGCGCAGCGGCCCTTTTGGGTATAATCGCTCTGCCGGTTATCGTCGAGCTGATGCACCGCTCTTACAACCGCCAAACACCGCCCCAAGTGCCGCAGGCGAAACAGGGGGAAGGGAAGAAGCGGGGCGCAAAAAAATAGCAGCCAGGCGCTGGCGATTCCGGGAGCCCAAGTGTCGATCCCCGCCGGGCCTGGCGTTTTCCTGGGCAGATGGACCGCTCCAGAAAGGGGCGGCCCTTCAATCTATTGAATGCACCAAAAGGTAATGTTTCACCGGCTGAACACAGGATAGAACCCGATCAACGCTAGCGTAGAGGAACTGGTCAGCGGTCAGCTGTCGGAGTGCTGGTTCTAGAATTAAAGAACCGTATTGGGCTATATTGGGCTTAACCATGCTTGAGCCTTAGTTCGCCTTCAACGGTCCGAAATGCAGCGGATCCCGGAGGCTTTGTAACTCCCGGTAGTAATACAACGCAGACGGGCGTCTGCCTTTGAAACGCAGCGCCCTGAGAAACTCAAGCTCTTCCGCCGTGGCGCCCCCGCTAAGCGATTTGTCCTTGAGGAATAGGTCAAGTCCCGGCTCGATGGCCGCCGGCCGTTCTTCCACTCGTTCGACGAATTCGTAACGCCGGACGCCGCCCGGCGCCAGCCGCCGGTTGAGAGCGACCTCCATGGCAAATGATTTCTGGTCGATCGTCCACGAGTCGATCATCGGATCCAGAAACCGGACCTAGCCATCCATGGAGATCTGGAAAACATCGGTGTCGAGAAATTCAAGCACCTCGACCCGCATCTGCTCAAAGCTGCGGCTACTCAGTTGAGCCATGGACCGCAGCCACTCTTCACTCCGCAATTCTTCGGCCGCCACCTTTTGCGCAGCGTCCAGGATCTTCTGCGTGACCAGCCGTTCGAACTCGCCAAACGGTTCTTTCTCGAAGATTCGCCGCACCTCGGCGACGGCCGCCGGTTGGCACTTGCGAAGGATCAAATCGCGGCAGTGTTCAAAAAGTGGGCTGGGCGGCTGCCGGCGCGATACTTTCTTCAATTCCAGTTGGCGCTGCGCTTCCGCCAGCTTAGCCAGTTCTCCGGCAGCGAGCCCCAGCACGAAGCCAATCTTGTCGTAAATGTCTGTGCGCCCGGGAGCCGGCGGAGTCAACCCTAATTCGACTAAACGCCGCGGTATCGACAGAGAGACGTCCATCCCGCTCCTTGCTGCTTGACTTAACCAAAAGTAGTAAACTATCGGTCGATCGTCGAATAACGATAGGTTGACAGGCAATATTACTTAGCCGATACTAATTAACAGGTGGGCGCTCCAGTCCACTTGCGGAACGCCTGAGCTAAGTCCGGCGCTCTGTCCTCCCGCTTAGGCACTCCAGAGACAACAACCGGGAGGTTGCCATGTTCGATCCCCAACAAAAACCTACGGGCACGCAGTACACGATGACCATCGCTTTGGTAGCCGTGGCAGCCATCTTCAGCCCGGCAGTCCTGGTCTTGTCCAGCCCATTCGGAATAGCCGGCTTGTCGGCGGCGATCAGCTGCAGCGGGATCTGCGCAGGCTTAGCCTGGTTGAACTGGACCAGGAATGCGCGGCTGACCATGCCTTCGATTGAGCTCGCGTTCGTGAAAGTAAAATGATCCCGCCGGTCAGGCCGTGACCGGCACGCCGAGTCAGATCGAGTGGGCTGAGCTGATTAAGCCCAAGGTGCAAGCTGAATTCGATCGTGTGGCCAAGGCCTTTGCAGCCGTGGCGGGCAATCAGACAGAGGATGCCCGGCGCGACACTCTCGCGGTCATCGCCTTGGTGGAAGAAATATCGCAATCGGTCCTGGCGAACCCGTCCGCGGGCTACTTTATCAAGCATTGGCGCGAGTTGAGCGATCAGGTGCGGCGGATGATCTTCGACGACGCCCGGTACCAAACGATCAAAGCCCGCCAGGCTGCTACGAAGTAATGTAGGTGTGGTCCGCTCCGTCACCCTCGCGGCTCGGAACTGAGCCGCCAGCGTCAGCGACCGGTAGTCCACGCTAAGCCCTGAAGACGCTCCAGTCCGGGGTGGAAAGCGCAGATTGCTATGATCGGGAAGTGCCGGAGAGACCCGCGCCGCCTCGCGCCGCCCATTCCTTTCGCGACCTCTGGTTTCTTTTGCTGGCCGCGCTCATCCTTTTCGGCATCATGGGCGGCGGCGTTTTTGTTTGGCGCCGTCAGGTAGCGGCTCAGGCCGCCGCAAAGGCCGCTGCGGCAGCCGCGAAAGTCGAAGCGGAAAAAGCCAAACTTGCGAGCGGGGCCGAACTGAATTTTTCGGGAACCGTGGTCTCTCGCAATGTCCTGGCGATCCCGGCGCCGATGGACGGCACGGTCGAAGCGGTGGAAGTGCAAGTGGGATCCAGGGTCGAGCAGGACCAGCCGCTTGCCCGAATCAAGAACGAAGGTCTGGCCGCCGCGCACGAAGCGGCGAAGGCGGAGCTTGAGAAAGCCGCCGAACGCATCAACACTCTTGAAAGCACGTTGATCTCTGCGCGTCTGGAAGCGTCCCGGTCCGGCGCGGATTCTGAACGCGCGCGCGGCGATGCCGAACATTTGGACCGCACGCTGAAGCGGGAAGAGATGCTCTTCAGAGAAGGCGCGACGCCTCGGCTGAAGTTTGAGAAGACGCAGAAAGACGCCGCCGGGGCTTCGGCTGAAGCGGAGGCTTTGCGCAGCGCCGCGACGCAGGCGTCGGACAAAGTGACCAAAGTTACGGCCGATTTGGAGAACGCCAAAAAAGCCCTTGATGAAAAGACGGCCGGGCTGGAAGAGACCAAGGCGGAAATCGACGCAGCCACGGTTACGGCGCCTGTGGACGGGGTCCTGCTGGTTGTGAACGTCAAGGCCGGGGACGAAGTGAAGACCGGTGGCGCAGACCTGTTTCAAATCGCGGTGGCGGCCGATGAGTTGGCCGTCAATATCGAGCCGGCTCCGCCCGTCGCCGAGCGATTGAAAGAAGGCTTGCCGGTCTTGATCAATCTGCTTGAGCTCCAGCAGGACGGCGTTCCTGGCGAACTCAAGCGGGATGAAAAAGGCAGGTGGCGAGTTGAGTTCAAGGCGGCTAACGCGAACGTCAAGCCGGGACTCAACGCCGTAGTAAAGGTAAAATTACCGTAGCGATGGAACATCTATTCAACAGCCTGGTCGAGCTGATTACCCAGACCGCTTCGAATCTTCCTCCCGATGTGCGCGCGGCCATGGGCATCGCGATGAAAGCGGAAACGCCGGGCACGCAGAGTGCGCAGGCGCTGAGCGTGATCGCCGACAATATCGATATGGCGCAGGCAGCCGAAAGCCCGATCTGCCAGGACACGGGCATGCCGACCTTTGCGGTGCATACGCCGGTGGGCGTCAATCAGATCAAGGTGAAGCGCGCGATCTTCGAAGCGGTGGCCGAAGCTACTAAGCGCGGTAAGCTACGTCCGAATTCGGTGGACTCGCTCACCGGGAAGAATTCCGGCAATAACCTGGGCGACGAGACTCCGGTGATTCATTTTGAACAGTGGGAGCGGGACGACATCGAGGTCAAGCTGATCTTGAAGGGCGGCGGCTGCGAGAACAAAAATATTCAATATTCGCTGCCGTGCGACCTGGAACATCTTGGACGCGCGGACCGGAATCTGGAAGGCGTGCGTAAGTGCATCCTGCATTCGGTGTGGCAGGCGCAAGGGCAGGGTTGCGCGCCCGGAGCGGTGGGTGTTTGTATTGGCAGCGATCGCGCGCACGGTTATGCGTTGGCGAAGTACGAATTGTTTCGCACCTTGGACGATGTGAATCCCGTGCCTGAGTTGGCCAAGCTGGAAGCCGAAATCATGGTGGAGGCTAACAAGGTGGGCGTCGGCGCCATGGGCTTTGGCGGCAACGCATCGCTGATTGGGTGCAAGGTCAAAGCCGCAAATCGGCTACCGGCGAGTTTCTTCGTCAGTGTGGCCTACGATTGCTGGGCGTACCGGCGGCTGGGCGTACGGCTGGATGCGTCGAGCGGCGTGATTAATAAGTGGTTGTATCGCGACCCCGAGCGCGCGGTGGAGAAGATGGCGGCGGGCGAAGGCTTCCAACTTACTGGCCGCGAGGTCGTGTTAACGCCGCCGTTGACTGAGGCGCAGATGCGGTCGCTCAAGGTGGGCGATGTGGTGCTGATCGACGGTGAGATGTTCACTGGGCGCGATGCGTTTCATGCCTATCTGATGAAGAATGCGCCGCCGGTGGATATGCAGGGCAGCGTGCTCTATCATTGCGGCCCGGTGATGATGAAGCAGCCGGACGGCAGTTGGGTGATGAAGGCCGGCGGACCGACGACGTCAAGCCGCGAGGAGCCCTATCAGGCGCACGTGATTGGTAAGTACGGCGTGCGTGCGGTGATCGGCAAAGGCGGCATGGGCGCGAAGACTTTAGCGGCGTTGCAGGAGCACGGCGCGGTGTATCTCAACGGCATCGGCGGCGCGGCGCAGTATTATGCGCGGAGTGTGGAGAAGGTGCTGGGCGTGAAATTCCTGGAGGAATTTGGAATCCCCGAAGCGATGTGGCATTTGAAGGTGAAGCGCTTCATGGCGATCGTCACGATGGATGCGCATGGAAACTCGCTGCATAAGATCGTGGAGGAAGAGACCGGGGCGAATTTGGCCGCGCTGGCGGCGGGTGCGGGGAGCGGTGGGGGCGCGAAGTAACTCAAGCCTGACAATGGACATAACTCCTGACGTCCGCAGCAATGGCTAACATACCATTCACTTTGGGGGCCGCAGTGGGACCAGCCTCCTGGCCGGTCGCTGGAGTTTGGACATTTTGCGTGGCAAACCGCTCGAACAGGTACGTGAATTGATGTCGTACTGGTCTCCGCTACACTATGCCGTTTATCCGCCAATCATCGTGCCCGCGCACCGTTAACTCGTTCTGAATGTGACGCGTGCAGAGATTGGACCGGATAAACGGCAAAGAACCGGCCAATCCATTCATTTTAGGTCGCTTACGCTGAAAATCTCGGCGGAACGGATTGGCCGGTTCTTTCATATTGATCGTGACCTAATTTAATTTCGGTTGACGCTCGTTTCCTTACTGAACCGCACAAGTTCGGTAGGATTTCGATGCCCAGTCGGGAGGGTCCCTCTTCTCCTCCTAGCATGTTAAAGGACGGGTGAGGTACGTCCATTCCCATCCATCGGCGTCGAGCGCTTAGATCGGATACATCTTGCTCGCGTGCTTGTCCGCGCCCGGCAGTTCCGCTGCTACAGCCTTCAGCAGAATCTGACCGCACAAGTTCACCGTGCGATGCGCAAGGTCGCTGTAGTCCGCACCGGGCTTCGGCGCGAGACCATGTACGAGCGTGCTGCGCTCATCGTAGAGCGCGTCCCAAGGCTTCTTCAGGTGAGCGAGGCCTAGCCGATCAAGCAGCCGAAACACGCCTTGGCGGAGCGAAAGGCGATGCAGACTCTTGAGTACCGCATCGGACACTTCACGGCGTTCCTCCTCTGTGCCGATCGACGACTGCACTGCCGCATTCGCTAGGTCGCGTACCACGCGCTTCTGATCCTCGGACCAGGTCTCGCCCTGTCCGAGCATTTCGACGGCCGACACGGCGAAAACGATCTGCGCCACGGGTTCGGGCCGCATCAGTGCAAAATTCAAGAGCAAGACGACATCGGCCGCTCGCTGCGGCATAGTTACGGCCGTGGCATGGAGTTCGGCAAGCCCGGCCAGGAAGTCATTTGCGCTCGCCAGTACCGAACCACGGCCCTCGATGGTCACAATTTTCGTATTTGGATCGTCCACGAACACATCGAGGCCGTGTACATTGTCTCGCAGGGTGATTCCATGTTGGTTCTTCACTGCTTCGCGGACGCTCTGGCTGATGCCGGACGTTGGCAGGTCACGCCCGGGATCAACCCCGAGACGATTGGCGACCGAGGATACTTCGAGCGCGACGCGCAGTTTGTGCCCGAAATCGCGAGCCTCCCCTTCCGAAGAAAACCCTCGAGTGTTCAGGACGAGCCATTCACACTCTTTGATCGGCTTCGAGTCTTCGGGGCCGGAGAGTACAACATCGCGGCCAGCAATTGTGAGTGTCAGCTTGGCGTCGTCGATATTGAGTTTCTTCTGAATCCGAAAGCGCAAGCGTGCGCGATAGGCCCTTGGATCTAGATTGGAGAGAAGTTCCGTCACGAACCCATACTGCCAGACTCTGCGGGGCCAGGACTGGGCAAAGGGATCCCGAAATGCTCCATAGCGCCAACACATGTTTAGTCGCGATTGCAACTGGAACCCGGCGGAGGCCCGTACTACCGGTCGCCACAGGCCGGAGATCGCGGTCGCAATCGCCGTTGATCGTGAGTGATCGGTGAAATCGGGCGATGTTGCTCGGGAAACAAGTGCGTTTACGGCAGATTCGAGCTGGGGTCCGAATCGTTTCCCTCAAGCTCATTAAGCTTGTGTCTTAGCTCGCGCATTCCTGCAGAGTTACACTATCCGCCAGTCTCGGCCGGAGGGAAATCGTTCGAAACAGATAAGCAAAATTGCTGGACAGCTTCCAAGTCTGAATAACCCGTGGGAAGCGAGATGAAATCGTCCCAGTCCCATTTTCCACCGGTTCCCTCAAGAAAGTCTCGGATGGTTTGGATAACGTATGCACGCTGCACTTGGTAGGTCGGCTTCATCGGTTTCTCCCGCGCCAAAACATCACACCCCTTCCTCTCCTTCTCGCTGCTGATCGAAACGCTGTCTGTGCGAAAATGCTAGCGCGCAAATGCATTGCCCACGCACGCTTTAACGCTGCTCCAATCCCGATCAGTGAGGTGTCCGATGATCGTGAGCTCTGAGCGATGAACCGTCAGTACATATGCTCGAAAGTGAGATTCCGCACGGAGCCCAGCCGCCTGCCAATCTTGAAGAGAATAGTCTGAGGACGCCGGAGGCTTGGGCGGCCTCGTTGTTAGAATTCCTACCAGCACGTCGGGACGTTCAGTGAGATAAGTGGCGCTGGCGATGACGATGGCGGGGCGGACTTTCGTTTGTACGGCACCCTCAAGTACACCAACCACAACGTCACCCGGCTTCAACCCGCTTCCTCGGATTCGCTTTCCTCAAGTCGCCGGACCGAAGCGGCACGGAACTCCCTCAAGTCCTCATCGGACCAGGAATCAGACCAGTCGATCTTGCGCTCCGGTGCCAGCGCGGCCAGGCGCTCGACTAATCTCGACAACTCGCCGGCTGCATCGGGCGGCAGTCTGCGGAACGCGGTAAGCAGCAACGCCTCTTGCGAATTTAGGAGGGTTTCCATGATCCTAGATCCAGTATACGGCGCACCGAACGCGATCAGGAATGCCTAGTCGCGATGTCGTTATTGAACCAGTACGCCTTGCGCCACCGTACTGGAAGATTCGTGTGTGGCGGGCTGCACGAGAACGGACTGCCGTTCGAAAAATGTCCAAACTAACTCCAGTGACAGACCTGGACGTCTGTCCCCACCGTCGCTATGCCGGATCTCTTTCACAAGTGGGCCGCCGGGCGCTGAGAGTGGAAAGAAATTCGCCCGGGGGCGGCCCCCAATGATCCAGTCACTAGCGGCTGGCTACCCCAACACAAGTTTTACTCCAGCGGCTTACTGGCGCAAGTGGTAGATAAGACCCGCCGACTTACTTCTTCGTGTTGAGCGCCAGCGCCCCGACTTCCACACGCCGCAGAAACTCCAGCAGCACCTTGCCAACTACCGCAAAGCTCTCCGCCGCCAGTTTGTCGATCGTATCGGCTCCCGTGTGCCAATGCGCGTTGTCGGGCCCATAGTCGAAGTCGATCAAATCCGCCGCCGGCGCGCCCAGTTTCACAAACGGAATGTGGTCGTCTTCCACCCAACTCGGCACATTCAAGAAGTTACGCCCGAAACCCAGATCGTTCGCGACATTCCACAAAAGCTGCCGCACTCCGGCATGTGAGTTGTGTTCGCTCATGATGCCCAGCCCGCGATCGCCGATCATATCCACGTTCACCAGCGCAGTCAATCGCGCGAGCGTTCCGTCAGCCTTCCATCGTTCGGCCAGATGCCGGCTCCCGTGCAAACCATCGGTGGCCGACCATTGCTGAATCGCCTCTTCGCCGTCGAACCATACCAAATAGACATCGTGCAGCCTCGGACGCCGCGCCAATGCCCGAGCCATCTCGATCAAGAAGCCTGTCGAAGAGCCACCGTCATTGGCGCCAACGAACACTTCGCCCGGAAAAATCTTCGTATCGTAGTGGCCCGTGAAAGCGACGGCCTTGCCGGACTTGCCCGCAAAACGGCAAATGATATTCTCCATCGCAAGCGTGCCGCCCGGAATCGTTGCGACAAACTTATCCGCCACCAGAGCGCACCCCGTCGGCCGCAATTGTGCAACGATGTAGGCGCGGGTTTTCGCCAGCTCCGGCGACCCCGGCGGCCGTGGTCCGATCGCCGTGACATGGCGCGTATCGGCCAGCGCGCGCACTCCGGAAAACTCAGCCGCGTGGGCGGCCAGGAGCGAGGCCGTGAGCGCCAGGGCCGTCACGATTTCGATGCGGTGCATATATACCCTAGTGTGAAGTTGCGTTCGCGATCCAGAAAATCCAGGAACGGCAGCAGCAGCGCCGGCGGCGCGCAAAACAAAGCGGCCAGCGGGATCAGCGGCGCCGGGAAAAACTGCAGGGCATTCCACAGGCGCCGTGACAGCAGCCGAAAGAATCCACCCACCGGCTCAATCGCAATCGCATCGAATCCGGCCCGCTCCAGCAAATAGCGCACGCCGTGACGCGTGTAGCGGAAAAAATCGTGCGGCGATTGGTGTACTTCCCACTCATGCGGCACGATCAGCAGAATACGCCCGCCCGGCCCCAGCACGCGCCCAAGTTCGCATACCACGCGCGCCGGTTCCCGCACGTGTTCCAGCGTGACGATGTTGAGGCAGGCATCGCAAGAGCCGTCGCGCAAAGGCAGAGCCTGCAAGTCCGCAATGCAATCCAGCCGCCGGTAATTCCACGTCGCGTCGCCGATGCCGAGATCCACGCCTATATAACGTTGCCGCTCAAATAAGTGGGCATACTGCGCCTCTCCCGCGCCCGCATCCAGCACGCGCGCACCGGCAGGCAGCGAAGCCGCAAACGCCCCGGCCGCCCGTTCAATCGAAGTTTCAAAGTGCAGAATATGAGCGCGCAAGAATCCGGGAATCAATCGGCGCAGCGCGGGGTACGTCATGGCTTACGGGCGGCCTCGATCATAATCGTCGAACCGGCCCGGCATGCGGCTTCCAGCAGTGTGAACGGCAACGACGCAGCGACCAGCCCGAGATAAACCAGATCTTTGAACAGCTTGGTTTGCGGCGCTTCCGGCAGCCTGCGAATGCGGCGCGCCATTGGATCGAGCGACGGCGCCAGACTGGTGGCCAAGCCCGCCGGATTATCCCGCAACGAGAAGAATTTGGTCCGCGCAATTTCAAACCCGCATGAATCCAGTAATTGCTCCAAATCGCGCAGCCGGAAATCGAAAAGATGCCGCGGTATATCCAGGCCCGCCCAATGTTCCCCCAGCAGCGTCAATTGCCAGCACCCGGCGTTCGGCACCTGGATGATCAGCCGTCCATCGGGACGCAACAGCCGATGCGCCGCTTCCAGATACGCGCCCGGGTCGTAGAGATGTTCAAGCACATGGAACATCGTGACCGCCGCGCACGATTCCGGCGCTAGGGGCGCTTGCGTCAAACTGCCGCAGACGGCCGGGACGCCGTTGATGCGCCACGCCGCGCTGGCCGCCTGCAAAGAGAAATCAAGGCCCACAACTTTGTGTCCGCGCTCGGCCAGCATCCGCAGGAACAATCCGCCGCCACAGCCGACGTCCAACACCGGAGCCGGTTCCGGACAGTTGTCCAGCGCCTTCCGCACGAAGCGGACATGATCGTTCAGCACCGTTCGCCGGTACAGTTCTTCCAGCCGCGAAACTGCGTCGTGCTCGGGAACGTACCAGTAGCTGTCCGGGTAATACTGACGCAGTTCGGTGGGTGAGGGAAATGGCGACAGGCGGATCAGACGGCAGCGCGCGCATTCCACCACCTGAAAAATTCGTTCGGTTGTGTGATAGAGCCGGTCGCTGCCTTGGAAAAGCATACGGCTCTCGGCACAATCGCACGCAGGGCAGGGTTCGATTGTGCCCGCCGAACCGGGCTCCGGCACCGGCTCTTCAAACAGTGGGCTCGCCGCTATTCGCCGCCCATCATCTTCCACAGCGGAACGCGATGCTGATGCAGCAGCCGCTTCACTTGTGCCGGTGTCATCTTCCTCAACGGCCGGAACGCCCAACGTTTCCTCAGCGTCATCGGCGCCATCTTCAGAGCCTGCCAGTTGGCTGAGCAGATCGCCCGGGCCAGGTTCACCTTGCCCGTCCACCCCGGGAATTGTCCCGATTCGCCCCGTTTCGTCAGGGCGGCTATGATGCCGGCGGCGAGCCTCGCGCTGAAATACGCGCCGTTTAGCCACAGTAGGCTCCAGGGAAAATGTTTGAGGGCAAGCAGGACACGGTTACGCTCGATCAGTTCCACGCGACGCATTGACAGCTTGCCGAGCGTTGATCCCCGGTGATGCCGCACGACGGCGGTGGGAATGTACAGACATCCCCATCCGGCTATTCTAGCGCGCAGTCCAAGTTCGGCGTCGTCTCCGTACGCAAACAGGTCTTCGTCAAAGCCGCCGATCCGCTCCAACATGGCCCGCCGATACATCGCCGCGCACCCGTCCGGCCACAGGGTCTCTTCCACTTCTTCGTACTGGCCAATGTCCGATTCACCGTGGCCGCGGCCCCAGTTTTGGCCGTCCAGGTAAATTACGTGCCCCACCTTATCGATGATGTTGGGATCTTCGTGTACCAGGATTTTCGACGCCGCCAGGCCGAGTTCAGGCCGCCCGTCAAAAGCCCCCAGCAAACTCGCCAGCCAATCCGGTTCCGCTTCGGCATCGTTATTAAGTAGGGCAACGTACATGCCGCGCGCCCGGTCAATCCCCTGATTGTTCGCTCCGCAGAATCCGCGGTTCTCGTCATTGCGGATGACGATCAATGAAAAGGCGGCCGAGTGAGAGTACTGGGTCAGTGCCATCTCCACGCTGTCATCGTCAGAGCCGTTATCCACCAGGATCACTTCAAACTCCGCCGTCACACGTTGCGCCGCGAGCGATGCCAGGCACCGTTCCAGCAGTCGTGAACGGTTCCAGTTGACGACTACAACTGATGCCTTGAGGGTACTGTTTGGAGCCACGTGAATCTGCTAGTCTAGCTTAGGGTATAATTACGCGTTATGGCTCATCTGGGCGAGCGACTTCGCCAGCAGCGCCTTGCTAAGGCTGTGTCGCTACAACACATCGCTGAGCGGACAAGGATCGGGGTGCGTTACCTCGAGGCCCTTGAGGCTGGCGATTTCAGGCAACTTCCGGGCGCGATTTTCGCGCGTAGCTTTGTGCGCCAATATGCTGATATCGTTGGCGCTGACGCTTCCGCTATGGAAGCCGAGCTGCAGCAGATTTTCCCCTCCGAAGATGTATTTCCTCCTGTCGGCTCTTTTCACTCCAGCACTCTGAGGGCCAGTCTCCAGAGCGACACTTTGCTGGCCGCTAACGGCCCGGTCTGGCAGCGTTTGCCGCTGACGGCGATTTCGCTTACCACCGCCCTGGTCCTCTCCTCGCTCCTGTACGTCGGTTGGCAGCAGGTAGTACTGCGCAACGAGACCAGCGAACAACCCGCACCGTCGCAACCGCCAGCCGCCAAAGCTCCAGCCATCAAGAAGCCGGCAACCGGTGTGAATCTCGATCCTCCGTCGCAGATGTCGTCGCCAACAGTGCTGCCTGCGGCTGCGATCACACCGCAAATTCCAGTGGTCGATAACACTGCGAAGCCATCGACCGAATGGCAGGCAGGACCGGGAACCGGCGCGCCTGTCATGGCCCTCAAGCTTGTTGCGTCGGCCGAAACCTGGGTTTCGATCGCCGCCAATGGAAAAGCCGTTTATAGCGGATTGATGCAGCCCTACGAAGAGCGCACCGTCACCGGAGTGGAGTACGCGCGGATGGTTATCGGGAATTCAACCGGGGTTGACGTTCTTGCCGACGGCCGATCGATTGGTCCCATCGGGCCGGCGGGCAGCGTGCGCGTGGTAGTTCTCACGCCTGGCAATCCTCCGCAGATTAGCCAACGTGCGGACTTTGCTCAGCCACAGCCATCAGAGCAGCCGGAACCGAACCCCGAACCCACCGGGCAACAAGAGTCGGCCACTCCCGCCACCAAGCTCGACTAGCGCCCTGAAAGAGCGTCCCCTCCACCAATGGCGCGGCGGCGGCGATTCGATCCAAAGGCCCAGCCCCCAATTCCACACGAGTTCTGTCCCATGGTGTCGTGGTATGACCCGTTGGAACTTATGCGCAGCGCACTCGACGTCTTTATTTCCACGGTGCTTGGGCGGCATTCCGATCACCGGCTGCTTGAAGCCTTGGCCGCCAGCGGCCAAGCAACGGCGTTTGACTGCACGATGGAGCCGCTTCCCTGGAGCGGCGCCGGGCCCTTCTGGCTGGACTATCTGAGCGATACCGGCGATGGCTTCAATCCCGCCTACGCCATGGCGGCTTGTGCCGCCGGCCCGCTCTCGGTAATGTCTCCCGAGGGCAGCCGGTTCGATCTCGAACGTGGGGCCGTCCTCGTGTTGGGCGGCGATCAGGTGTATCCGACGGCTTCGCGCCGCGAATATCAACGGCGGTTCGTCGGCCCGTTCCGCGCCGCGCTGCCCGACGCACCGGAGCCTCGCCCCAAACTGTTTGCGATCCCCGGCAATCATGACTGGTACGACAGTCTGGTGTCCTTCACGCGCCTCTTCGTTTCGCGCGACCGCATCGGCGGTTGGGACGCCCCGCAACAGCGCAGCTACTTCGCGTTGAAGCTGCCCTATGGCTGGTGGCTGGTTGGCACCGACACGCAACTGGATTCGGACATCGACAAGCCGCAGGTCGATTTTTTCCGCCGCGTCGCGCGAGACATGGATCCATCGGACCGCGTGATTCTGTGCAACGCCGAGCCGCACTGGATCTACGCTAAGAAATACGAAGATCTCGACCCCGAGTACAACGAGAACAATCTGCGCTTCCTGGAAGAGGAGGTGCTAGGCCACCGCATCGCCGTATATCTGGCGGGTGACCTCCATCACTATCGCCGGCACGAAGCCGCCGATGGCACGCAGAAAATTACGTCAGGCGGAGGAGGCGCCTTTCTTCATCCGACGCATGGGGCCGACGTCAGCGTGCTCGAAGAGAAAGATATGAACGGTGAAGTGCTCCGCCGTTTCGAGCTTAAAGCGTCATTCCCGGACGCCGCCACGTCGCGGCGATTGTCTTGGCGCAACCTGCTGTTGCCCTACCTGAATCCCACTTTCGGGCTGCTCACCGCGGTGCTGTACGCCATGACCGCCTGGGCCAGCAAAGCGCCCATCGGCCGCATTGAAGATCTGGGGAGCGCGGTCTACGTTTCTTTAGTGATGGCGATTCAAGATCCGTTTCGCGCCTTCTGGACCGTGAACACCGTACTGTTGTTCTGGCTCTTTACCGACACGCATTCCCGGCCCTACCGTATCGTCATGGGCTTCCTCCACGGCGTCGCGCACCTGGTTATGACGTTCTTACTCGGTTGGAAAGCCCTCGCGTTCACCGAAGGCGTCTTGCGGATTCAAGAACCGCTCCTACAGACGACCGTGATGGTGTTGCTCGTGGCGATCGCCGGCTGGTCAATCGGACCGTTGATCGTAGGCCTGTACCTGCTCGTCTCACTGAACCTATTCGGACGCCACGATAACGAGGCATTTTCCTCGCTCAAAATTCAGGACTACAAACAATTCCTGCGCATGAGAATCGACGACAACGGCACGCTCACGATTTTTCCGGTCGGCATCCGGCGTGTCGCGCGGCGCTGGAAGGAACGCACGGGCGGCGGACCCGGACCGGCCCTCGTCGCCGACGATCCGCGCGCGACTGCGCCCGAACTCATCGAAGCACCGGTCGTCGTCGCCGGACCCCGCGCGAAGTGATACGGCCGGAGACTGGATACTGGAGCGGCGAGCGACGGAAGCCGCGAGCCGGTACACACTCGCAAGAGTCCTGGTTTGCGGATCCCTGCGCCGTTGATCCGGCCAATCGTCTTACCGCGCGGCGTTTAACTTGTTCAGAATGTGGCGCGTTCAGGCGCGTTCAGCGATTGGACCGGATAAGCGGAAAGAAACCGAACCAATCCGGTGATTCTAGATCGCTTGCGCTTAAAATTTCGGAGCACACAGATTGGCCGATTTTTTAGGTTGATCGCGAGTTCGGCGCGTCCGCACTATCGAACTACAACGGAGTCATGGGCTTCGGCGACTACAAGCTCGTGATCTATCGGAACCAGCCTGACGGCTGGGTTGCGGAGATTTCCTACCATTGCGGATGCCATGCGCTGATGCCCACGACTGAGGAAGCAGTGACCGAACTCGCCAGCGGTCGGACTCTGCCACGCGATACGACCGAAATCGTGCATGCCTAGCGCCCGAGCATCTGGACTGCTTCGTCCGAGCAAACGGCGCGATCGGAGACGAGGATTCGCGCCTCGGAAAACGAGAATAGAAAGGTGGCGGCTTCTCCCGTTGGAATTGGCAGCGGGATGAGGAGGAATTCCGGGGAGGGCAAGCGCGGTTGCGCTGATGACGAAGCGCCAGGATGTTGCCATCGGGCTTGGCGGAAGTGACTTCCGCCAAGCCAAGACTCCTTTCCGGCATCCTGCGACGCGGGACTCAATTCGCGGTGGCGGCGTTATTACGCGCCCTACTCGACCTTTACACCGATGCTGGTGGTTGCGCTCCCCGAATCGACCACGGTGCGGATTTCCTTGCCCTGCTTCACCACGACGAAGTGCAGTTTCACGGGACCAAGCGGACGCCCGGGGATGTTGATCGTTAACGATCCCGTGCAATTCGGATTGACGATGTACGTGCCAAAGCCGGCAGTCCATTCCACCGGGGGCGGAGCGCCGCCGGCAACCACGTGGTCCACTTGGGTGAGCTTGCCCTTGCCATCGAAGGTGGTCATGGCTACGCCGCGGATCGCGTTGTTGGGCACGCCGGGCGGCAGGCCGCCGACGCCTTCGATGTGGAAACCGTAGGATCCCAGCAGGGTCCTATTCGTACACTTGATATCCCCATCGTCGTCCGCTCTGGCTGAGGAACCTGCGGCCAGCACGCCACAGGTGATCATCAACATCCGGCTCGCGACCATTGAAATTCTCCAAACTGATTTGTTTTGCATTGAGACCTCCTTTTAGGTCACCTTGCTTAGCGCAACCCGCGCTGAATCGCGCTCATTTTTTTTCGATTTTAGTTTAGACATAGGTTGGCGCCACGAGGGATCGCCCGAGCCACTCGGGTGCTTAACCGTTTGGGCGGAAAGTACCGCTTGCGCGCGGCTCGGAGGCTCTCTGGAATCAACAACTCATTTCCGAACCGTGACCGTGAGGGAGCGGTTTTGGTCCTCGGAATAGCCAAATCCCATTGAACCCCCAAAACGGTGAAGCGCCCGAGCCACTCGAACGGGACAAGCTCTGGAAGCGGTCGAGCCGCAAGATCTACTCGAGCAACGGAACGCGGAATATCGCTCGGCCGGAATGGCAGGCGTCACTTTGGCTGACCGCTCATCTCCGTTCACCGCTTGGGCAATCCCGCCCACCGATCAGACGCATAACGCGGAGGGCAATCGCCGGGCCGGCAATCAGCATGCACACACTCCCGAGAAACGGGATCACGCCTGACTGGAAAGTCAACGCGGGCATGAACTCCCCGAACCACAAACGCTCGCGCGCCGCCTGGTAGGGTCCAAAGACCAGCAGGGCGATTGCCTGGCCCTTCCAGCCGAAGCGGCACCCGATCATGGACAGAATCAGCAGAACTGCCGCTCCCATCAAGGAACACACCAAGTAGTTCCAAGCGGAAAACAGCATCAGCGGATCCGCAATCCCCGCGAACCGGCTGCGCCACCAGCCAAGATTGCTTTCCAGCCACCACCGGCCCATCATGCCAAGCCCAAAGACCAGGCCGCCAGCGAGAGAACCCAGCCGCGCCGCCATATTAGCGCGGCCAAAATAGGCTGTGGCGCAAATGGCTCCCAGAGCGATTTCGGAGTAGAGCCACAAAGGCGCGAAGGAAGGGACGGCGCCAGGATGCTTCTGGGCGTTCCCAAGGCCGTGACGGACTTGCCAAAATACGGTCGCCAAGCCGGCCATTGCCAGCATCGCAACCAGCACCGCCGCCGCGAATTCCTCGGGATTCCGGCGCCGGAAGCGATTGAAGCGCTCCCAGGGACTCGCTTCGCGTGCGTTGACAGGCCGCTGATCCAGATGCCGTTGGAGGTCTTCCGCGAAGGATTCCGCCGAGCCATACCGGCGTTCCGGTTCCTTGCGCAGTGCCATCAGTAGGATCGAGTCGAGATCGCCTGCTAGGCGTTTGCGGAGCCGATTCGGGCTGCCCTCTCTGACTGAGCTAACCATTTCGGGCGCAATCGGAATCCGATCGCGTCCGGATGCTGGTTCGGTAGCGGTCACCACATCGCTTGGACGCGCCGGCTCCACCTCCGCAATCACCCGCGCCATCTCATGCATGGCCGCGCTCAACAGCCGGTAGGGCCGGTGTCCGGTCAGCAGTTCGTAGAGAACCACCCCGAGCGAATAGACGTCGGATTGAGTTGTGATCGGCCTGCCATTCACTTGTTCGGGGCTCGCGTATTCCGGCGTCAGCATCGCTGCCAGTGTCACGGTGTCGGGTGCCTGCCCGGCCACTGGAGGGGACAGCACTTTGGCAATACCGAAGTCGAGGAGCTTCACGACGCCATCGTTGGTGACAAAGATATTACTCGGCTTCAGGTCCCGATGCACCACCAGATGTTGATGTGCGTAGCGGACCGCATCGATCACATGGCGAAACAATTCGACGCGTTGACTAATGTTCAGCTTCCGCTGGTCGCACCAGCGATGGATCGGCTGGCCGTCGACATACTCCATGACGAAGTACGGCCACCCCTCTTCGGTCACGCCGGCATCAAGGAGCTTCGCGATATTCGGATGATCGAGCGAAGCGAGAATTTCGCGCTCGTGTTGGAACCGGGCGATGACGGCGGCGGAGTTGGCGGGAGGCAGCACCAGTTTGATCGCGGCTTGCCGGTGGAAGGTTTCGTCGGAACGTTCGGCGAGATAGACAGAGCCCATGCCACCGCGGCCGAGCTCGCGGATGAGAGTGTACCCGCTGAGATGGCGGCCAGCCAGATTGGGAAGCTCAGGAGCGGAAAAGGGCTTAACCGCGCCAACGGCCGGCCGGTCCAGCCAAGTGGGGACGTTCTCGCGAGCCTTCAGGAGGCGCTCGACTTCCACTCGAATCTCTTGGTTGCCGCGACACTCCCGGTCAAGGTGCGTCTCTCTACCGGCGCCAGTCATCGGCAGTACCTGTTCGTAGATTTCCCGGATCCGGCCAAGCTCTTCGGGCGTCATCGCATTACCCTCCGTTGAGTCTTAGCGCGGTACTCCGAGAAAATGGCTCACAATTGACTGTAGTGCATATGCGGGAAGAGAGTGATTCGCACGCCATCACCGGCCTACTCGACCGGTGGCGGGCCGGCGACCCGGAGCCGCTAGCCAACTCATGGATCTGGTGTACCGGGAACTGCACCGGATTGCCGCCCGCGAAATGCGCCGGGAGAACGGCGAGCACACCTTGCAGACAACGGCGGTCGTGCATGAAGCCTATCTTCGGATTTGCCGGTCCGAACCAATCGATTGGAAGGATCGAGCTCACTTCTATGCTGTGGCGGCGCAGCAACTGCGCCGGGTCCTGATCGATCATGCCCGGCGGGTGCATAGCGAGAAGCGTGGCGGCGACGTCATGAAGCTATCGCTTTGGGACTCGGACGGCCCAGCCATCGGCATGATCGCTGGACCCACGGGCCGCCAAAGTGGTTGAACACGTGGCTTACTCGTCAACTCGCCTGAAGTGGGGCGCGATTCCGTGAAATCGCGCCCGTTCGGCGGTTTGGGCCGGCACCCGCACGCTCTCCCGTCCTCAGAGCCTCACGGCAACTTCTGGAATTCCTGGAAATCGTCCGGTATCTCGAGGCCGAGTCGGACTCCTTTGACTGTGCCCCCCGGTATCGTAGCCATCACTCTCCCAGCCCGGTCCATCACGACAATCTCCGCGGTAGCGATCATGGTCTGGCCATCCGGACTCAATTGCACGTTGACTCGGACCTTCGTCACGGTGGTGAGGACTC
>JAYUSQ010000149.1:0-18916 GCA_043755595.1 Acidobacteriota bacterium
CAAGAACGCGGCCAGGTGGCAAATTAGAACGGACCGCATCGGTATCATCGGCTTTTCCGCCGGCGCGGCAGCGGTGATCGGTGCGGCCACGAGACACGATCCGGAGAGCCGCCCGGACTTCGCAGTGTCGGTCTATGGCCCGGGGTTGCTCGGTGCCGAGATCCCGCCAGACGCCCCGCCGCTGTTTATCGCCTGCGCGTCAAATGACCCTATCCTACCCGTGGCGGGCAACCTGGAACTCTTCAGTGCCTGGAAGAAGGGAGGCCATTCCGTTGAAATGCATATATATGCTAAGGGCGGGCATGCCTTCGCAATCAGAAGGCGAGATCTTCCTGTCGGCAAGTGGACCGATCAACTGGAGCGGTGGCTTGCATCCGAGATCGGCGCCAGTGGTGGCCGTTGATTCAAGCAAGAACGGTTGAGTCTTCCATTAATTCGCTCGCGTAACCGAGTTTCTCGACGCCAAAACCTATTCTGAATTGGTCATCACGCTTTGCATTTGATCGATTCTCAGTTCCGCATTGCGTTACCGGCTAGGGTTCACCCATCGGGCCAACGTTGTGCCTGGATAACGTGCGCTGTCCGGGAAGTTACGGGGCATTCCGCAGTCCAGTCGAGATGAACCCCAGGTAGGACTCGAACCTGATTCCAAGGGACTTAGCGTCTTCTTCAAGGATGAAGCTACTGGAATCAATAACTTGAAATTTGGCTCCTCAGGTAGGACTCGAACCTACAACCCTTCGGTTAACAGCCGAATGCTCTACCATTGAGCTACTGAGGAGCAGTGGAAGGACCCCTCTATCTCACCAGACTTGGGCCTCAAAGTCAAATTCCGCCTCAGTGCGGTCAGTGCGGGGTGCGCGACCTCAAAGTTGCCAACCGGTGTCGTGATGTTGTTTTCGGGCTTATCTTTACGGCGTTAAATGCCGTAAGATAGAGCGATGCCCAATTCCATCACCCCATCCCCTGAAGCGCTCAACTTGGCGGCTCGACTGGTTGAGCCCAAAGCCATGCGCCGAGGCTCGCTCTCGGAACGCTACGTCAAATGCAGCAAGCCGGGTTGCCGCTGCGCAACCGACCCCAATGCCAGGCATGGCCCCTACTTCAGCCTGACTCGCGCCGTGCAAGGCCAGACTCAGTCACGTTTGATTAGCTCAGAGAATGCCGAATTAGTGCAACGTCAAATCGCGCGCGGGCACGAATTTCGCGATCAAGTCGAGGACTATTTCAAGATCTGCGAACAGTGGGCTGACGAAGAACTGGCAGGGAGCGCAACTCAGACCGCCGAGGCGGTCAAAAAAGGGGGGCCTCGGCGAGCTTCCAAAGCGAGATCCGCCAGTAGATCGAGCGCCTGATCGGGCCGGGTTCAACTCGGGAAATTGAGTTGGAAACCACCGCGCGGAGCGGCGCTTTACGGCTGGCCGCCCGAGCCCTGGAAAGTCACCTGAACCAGGACCGGTCCGATTACACGGGACCTCAACACGATTGCCCCTGCGGCGCTCGTGCGCGCTATGTGGACCGGCGAAGCAAGACATTCCAGACCGTGCTGGGACCGTTACAGTTGGACCGCGCCTATTACCATTGCTCAATCTGCGCACACGGCTTCTACCCGCGGGGCCGTTCACTCGGGATCCAACGCATCAGCCTGTCCCCCGGGGTGTTGCGCATGGTGGGGGCGGTGGGAGCGCGGGTGAGCTTTGAAGAGGGTAGTATGCTGCTCGCTGAACTGGCCGCTGTTACGGTAGACCCCAAGCAGGTCGAACGCCACGCCGAAGCGTTGGGCCGAGAGGTGGCCGGCGATGAAGCTCAACAAACCGCACCCATGGACCAGACCCCCTTGCCTCCCACGTTGTACCTGGGAATGGACGGAACTGGGATTCCTGTGCGCGCCTCGGAGGTAGTGGGACGCACCGGCAAACAGGCTGATGGCTCCGCCAAGACCAGGGAAGTCAAACTCTGCACCATCTGGAGTGCCGAGGGTCGGGATGAAGAAGGCCGCCCGGAGCGCGACCGATGCTCGGTCTCCTACTCGGCCGTCATCGAGAGCGCGGCCATACCCGATGCCAGCGTCGTTCGTTCGGAATTCAGCCAGCGAGTCTCCGCGAAACAGACCGACGCCGGTACTGCCAAGCGGAACGCACCGCCGTCATCGGCGACGCAGAAGCCTGGATCTGGAACACTACGCAAGAACTCCTTCCCCAAGCCATCCAAATCGTCGGCCGCTTTCGCGTCAAAGGTAATCCTGCCCAAGCCAAAACGTGGGCTGAAGAACGACACTCCCAACTGGACGAAGATCAACTCTCGGCGATCCTGGGTGCGATACGTCCCTTTCTGGAATCTTCCGACGAGGCTCGAAAATGTTACGACTACATTCGCCGCAACCGGCGCCGCATGCGCTATCCAGGTTTCCATGCGCTCGGCCTCTGCACCTCTTCCGGGGTTGTCGAGGCAGGTTGCAAAGTTAGCATCACTACTCGACTCAAACGTGCCGGCATGCATTGGACAGTGCTGGGCTCGCATGCCATCATCGCGCCACGTTGCTACCTTCTCAGTGGTCGATTTGCGGACTTCCGGGAGCGCCGGTCCGCTCAGCAACTCGCCGCCTAGCCCCGCCTAGCCCTCAACCGACACCACATTTTGGTCGCACTTAACCGGGATTTTGGGTACGTTCGCGCGGAGCTTCAGCTACCGACGAACTACGAGAACAAGTAAAGCGGCGTGCCTGGCGCCGGAAGCGGAGCCGGGAGGTTTTCTTCGCCGCCTGCGCCAACCCCGACCGGAGCTTCAATTTCCTTGACGACATTGATCTGACGGCAATAGATGCCGCCGTCGCCCAGGTAAATTTCGAGGTCACTCGGACGGGGCAGGGTGCCCTGAATCAGCGCCTCAGACATCGGGTCCTCAATGTACTTCTGCAAGGCCCGGCGCAACGGGCGAGCCCCGTAGCTGCGGTCCTGACAAGTCTTTTCAAGGATATATTTGGCGGCGTCGGGCGCCAGCGTGATCTTGATCTGTTTGGCCGCCAGGTTGATGTTGATCTGGTCGGTCAGCAGGAAGACAATCTTCATCAGATCCTCTTCGCTCAGGGAGGTGAACAGAATCACTTCGTCCAGGCGGTTGAGGAACTCAGGGTTGAAGGCGCGCTTCACTTCCTGCATCACCATGTCTTCGACCTTGGGCGCTACGCCGGTTGTGGATAGCGAGGCAAACCCCATGGTCTGCTTTTTCTCCAAGTGCCGCGCGCCGAGGTTCGACGTCATGATGATGATGGTGTTCTTGAAGTCAACCGTGTTGCCCAGCCCGTCGGTTAACTGGCCGTCTTCAAACACCTGCAAGAGGATGTTGTAAATGTCGGTGTGAGCCTTCTCGATTTCGTCGAGCAGGATCACCGAATACGGAGCCCGTTTGACGCGCTCGGTCAACTGGCCGCCTTCTTCGTAGCCGACGTAGCCCGGAGGCGAACCGATGAGCTTGGAGACCGAATGCTTCTCCATAAACTCCGACATGTCAAAGCGGACCAGCGATTTTTCGCTGCCAAACAGGAACTCGCTCAATGCCCGGGCGACTTCGGTTTTGCCGACGCCGGTGGGGCCGAGGAACAGGAAAGACCCGGCCGGCCGCTTGGGGTTCTTCAACCCGGCGCGCGAACGGCGGATGGCGCGAGCCAGCGCGCTAATGGCCTTTTCCTGGCTGATGACGCGTTTGTGCAGTTCCTCTTCGATGCGAATCAGCTTGGCGACTTCTTCTTCCCGGATGGCCGTCATCGGCACGCCGGTCCAACGGGCCACCACGTCTTCGATATCGTCTTTGGTGACGACGCCGGTCGAGGTGTCGTCGAGGTTGTACTTTTCGCGCAGAATCCGCAGGTTCTCGCGTTCCTTGCGCTCTTCGTCGGAATAAAACCGCGCCTTTTCAAATTCGTGATTGGCGATGGCGTTCTCCATGCGATGCACGATGAACTTGATGCGCTTCTGGATGTCTGAGATATCGGCGGGCAGCGTGGTCTGGCGCAGCTTCACGCGCGCGCCCGCTTCGTCGATCAGATCGATCGCCTTGTCGGGCAGAAAACGATCCGGGATAAAACGGCTGGACGAGAACACCGCCGTTTCAATCGCTTCGTCGGTGTAGGCTACGGCGTGGAACTTCTCGTAGCGCTCCTTGATGCCGTACAAAATTTTGACGGCGTCCTTTTCGGTGGGCGGCGGAACTTTGACGGCCTGGAAGCGGCGCTCGAGCGACCGGTCCTTCTCAATCGACTTGCGGAATTCGGCTGGCGTGGTGGCGCCGATACATTGAATCTCGCCGCGTGACAGCGCCGGCTTAAGAATGTTGGCGGCATCGAGCGAACCTTCGGCCGAACCTGCCCCTACGAGCGTATGCAACTCGTCGATGAAGATCACCGCATTCTGGTTCTCCATCAACTCTTTCATGATGGTCTTGAGCCGTTCTTCAAACTGGCCGCGATACTTGGTGCCGGCGACGATCAACGACAGATCGAGCGCCAGAATCCGCTTGTCGGCCAGGAAGCTGGGCACGTCGCCGTCGGCGATTTTCTGCGCGAGGCCTTCGACAATCGCCGTCTTGCCCACGCCGGGTTCACCAATCAAAACCGGGTTGTTCTTGGTGCGGCGGCAGAGAATCTGGACGACGCGCTCCACTTCGCTGTCGCGCCCGATCAGCGGATCGAGCGAGCCGTCGATTGCGCACTGCGTCAGATCGCGGCTGAACTCATTGAGCAGCGAACTTTCCTTGGGCCGGCTGGACGACGATTTTTCAGACGACGACCGGGCGATCTCCTCGCGCACCGAAGAGAGGCGCAAGCCGCGCTCATGGAGAATCTCGGCGGCGAAGCATTTTTCTTCGCGCAACAGGCCAAGCAATAAATGCTCAGTCCCAATGTGTTTATGGTTGAGCCGTTCGGCTTCCTCGGCCGCATAGGCGAGCACGCGCTTGCACTCGTGCGACAACGGCAGGTCAACCGACGTGGACACTTTCTCGCGCATCGTCGTGTGAGCTTCGATCTGTTTGCGAATCGACTCAAGCGCGGCCTGCGAGCGCAGAAAGCGATTGGCCATCGTTTTGTCTTCGCGCAGCAGCCCGAGGAGCAAATGCTCGGTTTCGATGTAAGGACTGCCGAACTGGCTGGCCTCATAACGCGCGAAGAAGATCACGCGCCGGGCTTTTTCCGTATAGCGTTCAAACATACCGTTGAGGTTCCCTCGCCACTCCCATAGGATCCGAATCTGCAGATATCGGCATCAGGCAAAACCGCCCTTCTCTAATTGTAGGACGCGATCACAGGTTTGGGCGAAAGCCTGGTTGTGCGTCACGATCACCGTGGTGAAGCCACGGGCGCGGTTCAATTCCGCGATCAGCCCGGCTACTGCCTCGGCCGTCTGGTAGTCCAGATTTCCGGTTGGCTCATCGGCCAACAAAATCGATGGGTTTCCCACCAAAGCGCGCGCCAACGCGACGCGTTGCTGCTCGCCCCCGCTCAGTTCACCCGGCTTGTGCGAACGGCGCGGACCAAGGCCCACCTGCGCCAGCGCTTCGCCCGCCCGGCGCAGCGCCTCTGCGTGCGGCGCCCCGCGAATGACCAGCGGCATTAGAACGTTCTCTTCGGCCGAAAACTCCGGCAGTAGAGAATTCATTTGCCAAACGAAAGCGACGTGCTTGCACCGGAACGAAGCCAGCGCTGAGTCGCTCCGATCAAAAACATCCTGGCTGCCGTAAAATACCGTCCCGGACGTGGGCCGATCCAGCCCGCCCAAAAGGTGGAGCAGCGATGATTTGCCAGAGCCGGACGCGCCGATGATCGCCACGCGCTCCCCAGCGGCAATCTCGCAATTCAACCCCGAAAACAGGTTGACTTCGTGGCCGCCCCCCGAACGATGGGTCTTGCTCAGATTGACGGCGCGGACCGTCAACGCAGCACCAGGTTCTAGAACCCTGGGCGCTACCGTACGAGAAGCGGGATTGCCCGGAGTCTCTCCCATGCGCGCTAGCCCTAACCTAGCACGTTTCAACTCCGTTACTTCTAGGTGTTTCGACGGAGCTGGGAGCTGGAAACCCACCCTAGTACTGAGCCTCAGTCTCGGTTCAATGCTTAGCTGCTTCCTTCGGTTTGGCATGAGCCTCGGCCGGTTTCGCGGCGGGATTAGCGTGAGCGTCGGCGGGCTTGGCGTGGGCGTCGGCAGGCTTTGCAGCCGGTTTAGCGTGGGCATCGGCTGGCTTGGCGTGAGCGTCAGCCGGTTTGGCGTGGACGTCAGCGGGCTTGGCGTGAGCATCGGCGGCCGGTTTTTCGGCCTTCTTGACGGGCTCTCCGACCGGTGAAGGTTTGGCATGAGGGTCGGCGGCTGGCGTCTGTGCGGGCGCTGCCGATTTGGCCGCCAGATACTTGCTGCGAAGTTGCGAGGACCGCGACAGCCTGCCCGGAATTGCGACCGGTTTGTTTGTCTTGGGGGCGGGCGCCGCGCCGTGGGCGGGCCCATGAGGGTCCGTGAGGTGCGCCGCGCCGGCTTGGACCGGACCAAAGGAAATCTGCGGCAATCGCCCATCAGCCGGGCTGTGGGAAACTGACGCCGTGGTGGGTCCGATCACTTCCACGAAGACGGGAATCGTGACGGGCTGAGCGGTACGCCAGCCGCCAACGACAATCGACCCCCGGTACTGTCCGGGCGCCAGCGTGGCTGAGTCAATCTCAACGTCGATGAGGTCAGCGATTAATCCAGACCCGGCCGGCGGCGTGAGTCCGTTGCGCGCCCGCGCTCGCAACCAAGGCGTCGCGCTCTCTACCGTATAGGCGAGTCCAGGCGAGTTGCCCGCAATCTGAAGCGAGGCGGGAGCCGCAGTTTGTCCGGCCATCACGCGAAATGCAAGCGAGGTGGGAGTGGCCGAAAAAAAAGGCGCGCCGGTTACGTCGATGGACATCGGCTGGTCGCTCCAGCCGCAGGCATTCTCAACGCGGACGATGAATTCGTGGCGTCCGGCTTCGGCGGGCGCGCCGCCAAACTGCCCGGCCGGGGTCAGGTAGATGCCAGCGGGAAGCGAGCCGCCGACCACCCTTACTAGTGGGACGTTGCGAGGGCACTCGCCGCCTCCTTGTAGAACCAACGGTCCGCCTATGTACGCTTTGCCCAAGGTGGCGGCGGGGAGGCTGGACGGGTTTAAGTGGAAAACCGGATTCGCCCATACGGGCAAAGTACCGAGACACAACAAGAGCGGCCATGGAAACTTGCGCATGGTTCTCATATCGCCCGTCGCGCGCCAATTTTTTGCCACAAGATTACCCACCTTCGCTCGATATGAACCAGTGAGGTTCCGCAAAAAACCATGCCAAACTATCGTTCTCTCCTGATGCTTTCTTTCCTGCTTTCCACTGCCGCCGTCCATGGCGCCTCGCCTGCGGGCGGCGACAGCGGACGGATGCTCAACAACGAAGGCCTTGTGGTGCTGGCGCGCGCCGGCTATAACGAAAGGTTTCTGGCCGAGCTGATCCAATCGCAGCCCAATCGCTTTGACACGTCGGTGGAGGGCTTGGTGTATCTGGCCAAGCAAGGGATTTCCGAGCGAATCGTGCGGCTGGTGATTGCCGAGCAGAAAGCTGTCGAGCGCCGTCAAGCTGAACATGCCGCCGCCGATGCCGATGAGCCGTTCAAGCCTGCGGGCGAGAGCCAGGCGAAGGCGCCGGTGAGGCTAAAAATGGTGAAACAGCGAGTCCTGGTGCCAGTGTCGCGCGCAGTTACGCCAGCGGCGCTTGACGCAAACCCGGTGATCGTGGTCGAAAAGCGGATGTTCGGGGACCGCTACTACGCGCTGCCGGGCGCACAGGCGCCGATGACTACGCCGGTGGCGACGCCGCGATCTCCGCAAGCGATGCAATCGGCTTCGGCGACTCGCGTGGCAAGTTTCCATTAGACGGAGCGTGAATCCTTTTTCGATCACTTACATCCATTGGGTGTATATGATTGACATCAGACGTTCGCAAGATCGGGGCCACGCAAATCATGGCTGGCTCGATAGCCGCTTTAGTTTTTCTTTTGCCGACTACTATGATCCGGCCCATATGGGTTTTCGTTCGTTGCGCGTGATCAACGACGACCGGGTCGCCGGCGGAGCAGGGTTCGGCATGCATCCGCACCAGGACATGGAGATCGTCACCTATATGCTGGACGGCGCGCTCACGCATAAAGACAGCATGGGAAACGGCTCTACAATTCGTCCGGGCGAGGTGCAGCGGATGACGGCGGGGACAGGCATTCGCCACAGTGAATTCAATCCGAGCGAGGAGGCGGCTCATCTGTTGCAGATCTGGCTGCTGCCGCGCGAGAAGGGACTTACTCCGAGTTACGACCAGAAGTATTTTGGTGGCGAGGCGAAGTCCGGGAAACTGGCGCTGCTGGCTTCGCCGGATGGGCGTGACGGTTCCATGCGGATCGAGCAGGACGCGAAGTTGTATGCCTCCTGGTTGACATCGGGCGAATCGGTGAGGCATGAGCTGGATCCGGGGCGGCACGCGTGGCTACAGGTGGCGCGCGGATCGGTGCGGTTGGGCGATCAATTGCTGAACGAAGGCGACGGGGCGGCAGTGAGCGGCGAATCCGCGCTGGTGATGAGCGGCGTGTCTGATGCGGGAGGCGAGTTTCTGCTGTTCGACCTCAACTGATCGCGGCGCTCGATTCGTGATATGGTGAGCGGCTGAGTCTTATGAAACGTATTCTCGTTATTACACTCGGCGCGCTCACCTCGATTATCTCGGCACAAATTCCGGCCGGAACTCCCATCCCCGCCACGCCAGCGACGCCCCCACAAGCGGGTTCAGGGCGAGGCCAGCGTCCTCCGCAGGCGCCTACGCCGAACACCGATATCCATTACAAGATCGCCAGCGACGCGATCCCGCAAGAAGGTGTGCCAGTGGGCGAAATCAAAGGGCCCTTCACGCTCCCGAGCGAAGCCTACCCGGGCACCCAACACACTTACTGGGTATATGTGCCCGCGCAATACGACGCGGCGGCGCCGGCGAGTCTGATGATCTACAACGACGGGCAGGCGTTCATGAGTCCGCAGGGCGATATGCGCGCGCACGTGGTGATGGACAACCTGATTTACCGGCGCGAGATTCCAGTGATGATCGGCGTCTTCATCAATCCGGGCCGCACGCCGGAGCAGCCTGAGCCTACGCCGCAAAACTGGGGAGACCGGGACACGAACCGGCCCACCGAGTACAACACGCTGAACGACAAGTATGCACGCGTGATTGTCGACGAATTGATGCCCGTGCTGTATAAGGACTACAACATCTCAAAAGATCCCGAGCGGCATGGCATTGGCGGGTCGAGTTCGGGCGCGATCGCCGCGTTCACGGTCGCGTGGGAGCGGCCCGATCACTTCCGCAAAGTGTTGAGCAACGTCGGAAGCTTCACCAACATTCGCGGCGGGCATGTTTATCCCGAGATCGTTCGCAAGAGCGAGAAAAAACCGCTGCGGGTGTTTCTGGTCGATGGGCGCAATGACAATCGGGCGCTACGGGCCGATGGGACTTACGATCAGACACGCGACTGGTTTTATCAGAACGTGCGGTTGCAGCAGGCGCTGACCGAGAAAGGCTACGACCTGAACTATTCATGGGGCATCCAGCGTCACGGGCAGAAGATGTTGCAGACGGTGTTGCCGGAGATGATGCGGTGGCTTTGGCGCGATCATGCGGTTTCGACGGATGTACACGATATGGTGGAGCGGTCGTTCCACGCACCGAAGAAGAAAGAGTAAGGCCGAGGGCACGGTCATGCTGCGCCGAATTTCCAAGAGTCGTATCCTGAAGTAATGACGGGTCTCCTTGTCGAAGCATTGAAGCGTGTCGATGCGCTACCGGACGATGAGCAGGACGCCATTGCCGCGCAGATTCTTGAATCGCTCAAAGAAGAAGAGGACTGGGGCCGTTTCTACCAACTACACCGCGATGAATTCCGCACGATGGCCAAGGAAGCCGCGGAAGAGCGTGGACGCGGGGAAACTCGGCCCTTGGAAGAACTGATCGGCGAATGAGGTCGATCACAACCCGGTGTTTTCGCGATCGCTATAGCGAATTGCCGGAGACGGTTCGGGCTCAGGCCCGCAAAGCCTACCGTCTGTTCCGCAGCAACCCAGCTCATCCAGGGTTGCATTTCAAGAAAGTTGACGATGAACTCAATATTTATTCGGTGCGTGTTGGTCTAAGCCATCGAGCTTTGGGGGAATTGGCGGGTTCCCAAATGACTTGGTTCTGGATTGGTTCGCACAAGGCATACGACCGGAAAGTCTAATCTATGCTCAAAGAAAAGCCGGTCCAGCCGCCGATTCTCTACAAATGCTGCGATGCCGAACGAGAGGTAGTGTTCGGTTTCACAGAATGGACTCCGCTGCCAAGGACAAGACCCTTCGGACTTTGAAATCCGGTGAGAATGGACACCTGCAAGTTTTCAGACCGCGCCTGATGAGATGCGTGGACTTTGGGTCGACTGAGTTTGGCCTAACCAACCAACGCTCCACACGTCTACCATATATCTATATATGCTGACTACCCTCGGCCTGCTGCTCGCGCTCAAGATCGTTCCGCCTACCACGGACTTGGCATTCAAACAACCTCAGGTGGCATCGACGGGCGACATGATCGGCGTGGCCGTTGGCGCCGGCAACGACATCTATTACTCGTTTTCAAAGAACGACGGCGAGACCTTTTCGCGGCCGTCGAGGATTGAAACCAATGGCAAGATGGCGCTGGGGCGGCATCGAGGGCCGCGGCTGGCGATTCAGTCCGGCAACGTGATCATTTCGGCGGTGGTAGGCAAACTGGGCGGCGGGCAGGACGGCGACATACTCGCGTGGCGGTCTAACGATAACGGAAAGAGCTGGCTGGCGCCGGTCCGGGTAAACGATGTCCCTGGCGCGGCGCGCGAGGGTTTGCATTCGATGGCCGCCGGCAATGGTTGGGTGGTGGCGGCGTGGCTGGACCTGCGAGAGAAGGGAACGCGTATTTACGGCGCGCGCTCGGAGAACGGCGGGGCGACGTGGTCCAAGAATTTTCTGGTGTATGAATCGCCGGACGGCTCGGTGTGTCAATGCTGCCATCCGACGGTGATGGTGGGCCCGACCGGCCGTATCTACGTGATGTGGCGCAACGCCCTCAGCGGCAATCGCGACATGTATCTGGCGACCTCCAACGATGGCGGCAGGTTGTGGGAGGCTGCCAAGAAATTTGGCAACGAATCCTGGAAGATCGACGCTTGCCCGATGGATGGCGGCGGGATGACGTTGACCGGCCAGGCGAAGCCGTACGCAGTGTTTCGCAAGGACAAGGAAATTCACTACTCGACGCCCGGCAGGATCGAACGGATGCTTGGGGAAGGGAAAGATCCGGCTATCGCATCGGGTTTGAACGAATCGCTGTACGTGGTGTGGACGAACCCGAGCGGCGCTATCGAGGCGATTACTTCCAAAGCGAATCAGTCACGCGTGCTAGCGCCCAAGGGCGCTTACCCGCAGGTGGTGTTCACTGGACGCCAAGCGCTGGCCTTCTGGGAAGAGGAAGACGGAATCGGCATGGGCGTAGTGGAAGACCCCGCTGCGCTGAATATTCCGGCGACCGTCAAGGCGTTACCGGCTCCACGCCCATAGGCCAGTCAGAGCACACACGATCGCAGCCGAGCGGCGCCACGGTGTGCCGCGATCCCATAGCCAGATGGACGCGGCGAATGTCCAGAGCAGCATGAGTTCGCCTGTCGCCACGCGAACGCCGCGCTCCGTCAGCAATCCCTGGATCGACATCGGCGAGACCGGTATGGGGCGATGTGCGAAGAAATAGCGCGTTGAGTCAAACGGCGCGAAAAACGCCACGCCAAGGCCGCCGCTGGTGCAGGCGTCGAGCAGTCCATGCGACGCGGTGACGGCGGTAAACACCGCGGCGTGCAGCCAGAGGGCGCTGCGTTTGCAAAGCCAAGCCGCGGTCACTCCGCAGACCAGAGCGAACAAGAGCGAATGGGTGACGCCCCGGTGTCCAAACAAATGGGCGTAGGGAATGCGGCCGAAGAACAACCCGTCAAAATCGGGCAGCACCGCGAGCAAGGCGCAGGCGATGACGACGCGGCGTTCCGGCGGTTTGCCGAGCCGGGAGAACGAAGCGGCAGCCGCGCCGACCGCCGCGTGGGAGAAGACGGTGGGCATTGAATTCTAGGGCAGCGGCGTGACGATTTCACCAGCCTTGAACGGCGATGGGCCGGGCAGCGCCACCAGTTCGCCTTCGCGCAAACCGCCATCGATTCCAGCGTGCGTAACGCTTGAGACGCCCACCTGCACCGGACGCCACTCCAGCTTGTTCTCGGGCCGCTTCAGCACCAGCACTCCGGTCGATGCGCCCTCGCGCCGTAACGCCGCCTTCGGAATCGCCAGTGCGCCGGCCACTTCGCGCGAGAGGACTTCGACATTAATGTTGGCGCCAGGGGGCAGCACTCCGCCCTCGTTGTTTAAGGTGCAGATTACTTCGCCAATCTGGCGGCTGTTGAGCGGGGTGATCTGCGTGGGAAGTTTTTCAACCACGGCTTCCCAAACGCGATCCGGCGCCGCATCCCACGTGATCTTCACGCGCATTCCCTTGGCCACCCGGCCGAGTTCCGGCTCATCGACATAGACAACGGCATTCACCGCCCCGGCGCGGCCGATCTCGGCAATCAAATCGCCAGCATGTACGAACGCCCCCGCCCGTAACGCGATATTGAACACGATGCCCGCAGCCGGTGACCGAATGGCGCTTTGAGCGGATCTTTGTTCAATCAACGCCTTGGCCGCTTCGGCTTCGCGAAGGCGCGCGAGCAAGGGCTCCCTACTGCCCGGCTGCGACAGCGCGCTCCGGCTGCGGTTGGCGGCTTCGACACGGCTTTCAATCTGCCGGATGCGATCGCCGGCCGCAGTGAGAGCCTCTTGTGTCTCGGCTTGCTTTTCGACCAGCCGCGCCGTTCGGTCCCGCTCGCGCCGCGCCGTCTCCAGTTCCAGGCGGAAGCCTGCGAGGCTATTGTCGATCTCGGTAAGAGCCGCCGCCGTGCCACCGCGATCGATGACCGAAAGTTCGGCGCGTGTCTGGCTGATCCTCGCTTCAGCGGTTCGTAACTCGGCCTCGAGCCCGGCCGCGTCGATCTCCGCGATGAGTTGGCCAGCCTGCACGGATTGGCCTTTCTCAACTGCCAGCCGCACTACGGGACCGTCTCTGGGCGACCGGACGGCTGTGTAGCCGGAAGGCTCGATTCTGCCATTGGTGACGATAGTGCTGACGAGCGACTGCCGTGAGACCGCGGCGAAGGAAACCTCAGGCCGGGCCGGTTGGCTGTTGAGTCCGAAATAGAGGAGAGCCCCGAGGGCTGCGAGGCCGAGCAGGGCAGCGAAGAGCTTGGTCAAACTTCCAGTATAGAGATCTCTTTACGGGGTGGACAACGCGATGCGCGTAGCCCTGATACGGCGGTTGTCCAAGCGTTCCCCGATCACGATGACAGTGCGCCCTTCCCGTAGTTCCCCTTTGTTGGCGCCACCGACGATCGTAGTGTCGCGATCTACCCAGGCAAAGACACGTTGGCTGGACAACTCGCCGACTGAGTAAGGAATCAACGGCTGCACGGAAAACCATTTCCGCCCGCCGGGTCTACCTAACACCCCTTCGACCTGCACCAGATTCGCCCAGACAAAAGTGGCTACTTCACGACTGCCGGAGTCACGCCCCAGTTTGATATCCAGCAAGTCGCCCGGTCTTAGCGAGGTCAAGTCCGGGTAGTCTTTGCCTTTCCATAGCGGCGCTTTGGGGCCTATCGCGACCGAACGCGGCCAACCATCGAGGGTACAAGTTAACAGCCGGTTGCGCAGCTCTCGAAACTTGCACTGGGTGAGTAAGCTCAGGGGCGGGTCGACATAGATGACCCGTTCAACCGGCGCATTGGCTCGCACGGCAACCCCGCAAACTAACGACACTATACCTAGGACGCGGCGGTTGGCAATCTTCATGATGGGCGTTGAACCTAACAGTACGCTTGGTCATGCCAAATTACAGTAGGCCATCCCCGGTCGCCCGTACCGGTCCCGCTCTTATTTGTAATGGAACGCGGCGTCTACTTCTTTTTGCGGCCCATCAACTTGAAGGTGTACTGTTTGCCGAGTTCCACGCCCGGCTGGTCGAAGGCGTCGATATTCATCAATTCGCCGGCGAACGCGGTTTCGAACTCCAGCAGTTGGAAGAAAGCTCCCAGGTGTTCAGCGTCCACGCGGTCAAGCGCAAAGGCAGAGTTCGGGCGGTTGTTTTCGGTAAGAGCGGCGGCGGTGGCGCGCTGTTCGGCGTCGATGAGTTTGGCGAGGGTTTGGCCGGCCAGATAATCCATCGCGTCGAGCCCTGTTTTGGTCTTAGGGATTCGACCGGGGACCGCAGGCTTGCGCACGGTCCAGAAGGTGAACGTCTTGTCGTTCGGGCCTTCCATGTAGAGCTGCACTTGTGAGTGTTGGTCGGTGGTGCCGAGCGCGGCAATGGGAGTCTGACCGACGTGAACCACTTTGCCTTGCCGGTCGAACTTCTTGCCCAGCGATTCCGCCCAGAGTTGCCGGAACCAGAACGCCGTGCCCCAAAGGCGGTTAGCGTACGGGAAGGCGACTTGAATCGTCTTACCGCATTGGGTCAACGAGAGCCAATGATGGAGCGCGGCGTTGAGCGCGATGTTCGAAGCGAGATCTTCTTTCCAACACAACGCCGTCATCGCGGCGGCTCCTTTACAGAGCTTGCGGATATCGAAGCCGCATAACGCGGCGGGCACCAGACCGACGGCCGAGAGCACGCTGAAGCGTCCGCCGACGTTGGCAGGCAGATGGAAGGTTTGATAGCCCTCGTTGGTGGCGAGGATTTTGAGATCGCTGTTTGTCTCCGATGTAACTGCGACGATGCGGCTGTTCGTCTTTTTGCCGAGCGCGACGCTCAGCCATTCGCGCACGATCAGAAACGTGGCGACGGTTTCGGCCGTGGCTCCGCTCTTGGCGATCACTACGACCATCGTCTTTTTGGGGTTCATCGACGCGAGCGCGGCTTCGACGAATTCGGGATCGACGTTGTCGAGAATCACGAGGCGAGGATTGTTGGCCGAGAACGCGGCCTGAATCGGATGCTGGCCGCGCAGTCCGCAATCGAGCGCCCAGGCTCCGAGCGCGCTGCCGCCAATGCCGACGACGCAAACGGTGTCGTAACTACCCTTGACGGATGTGGCGTAGTCGAGATATGACTTGTGCGCCTTGGTATCGAACGGAAGGTGCGGGAAGCCGTACTTGCCGGAGTCGACCGATGCTTTAAACGCTCTTACCGCTTCAAAAGCTTTACCTGCATGGCGGCCGGGTTCAGCGGCGGCGATGCCGTGTTTGGCGCCAACGCTCGTGTCCAGGAGGTTGGCGGGATCGAAATGAATGGCCATTGACACTAGGATAGCGCTGGCGGCGCGGGCAGGCGTGATGTGCCGGGATTGTGCGATTCGTCGGCCATGTCTAGGCTTCGCCCTGGCCAAGTCTGCGCGGGTTTGTTCGGCCCCCCTCCAGAGTTCCGCCGACGGCTCTTTCCCCGTATTAGCTCACTACGTTCCACAGCGGTAGGACGGGTCTGCCGATCTCAGGCCTCCCATCTCGGATCATTCACAGCTACCCTCGCTCCAGGTAGCAATTTAACTTGCCGCAATTTGAGACAGCTGCAAGCAAAATCAATTATCCTAATTACGATCATGACTAATTTAGCTCGTTTCCTATTAGGACTCGCCGGGGCAGTTGGATTTGTTGATGCGGCTCCGATATCCTATTCCATCAATTTCACCGCACTCAGCGGCGTTGCCCCAACGGCTAGTTCATTCACCTACGACTCAGACGTTCCCGCCTTCTCGAACTTCCTTGTCGTGTGGAAGGAGTTCACCTTCGATTTGTCAGCATCGGCAAACGGAAGCCGCGCCCCGCTAGCTACGGGTGCCTGTAACACCCTCGGGCCGCCGGCTGCCGACGTCTTCGCTTATTTGACAGACCCCACGTGCGGTGGCGCGCCGGGGGGCTTTGAGTGGTTTACCTTGCCCGACATTTTTTTTCGGGCGTTCTTCTTTCGCCACGCGACACCCGCTCAGCAAGACCAACTGGCGTTCTACGAGTTTTCGTCAAGTTTTGGGGGCGGAATAGGCTCCGAGGAAGCATCTGGAGTATTTTCCGTTTCGCAGGTCCCTGAACCATCTACAATGACGATGGCCATTGGCGCGGGTGCGATGTTGGCATGGCAACGATGGCGTCGAAATAAATTGTCTGAAATCGTCTATCCAACGGGGAACCGTTTCGCACTAACATCCCGGGCAGCCCTTACCGCACCTGATCCGTTCTGAAGGCGGTTTTGCTCACAAAGCTGAGCGAGATATACCTCAAAATTCCACATTGAGGGGGCAAGGCAAGCCCGCTAACGGAGTAAGTGCATGGGATGAGCGGCGGCAGGCGCACCGCGGAGCAAGCCTTCGGTGCTCAAGTCTTCGTCAATGTCCGGCCAGTGAATTCCATATCCAGCGCCGCTGACTTTCCAATGAGATCGCTGCTCCTCCGTCGCCTCAAGGAGCCTGGGATACCACGTCAGGGGAACTATGATGGTTCGGCCATCGGAAAGGTCCACCGCCAACGTGTCCTCGGTGACATGCACGTCGCGCACGCGTTCTCCGGCATTAGGGTGGAAACCGTTCATACCATTTCTCCAAGCACAGACTACGATTGTCGACCACTATCCGATGGACACGCCGGAGCTCCACCGGGCCAAACCCAAGGTTCCTCGCGAGGGCGACCGGATCCCGCCAGAATTTTGCTGAGACGTCGTCGCGATCCACATGGACATGGGGCGGCTCAGTCGGTTCGTGGCTGTGAAAGTAAATTCGGTAAGGCCCCACCATCAGTATGGTTGGCACGCCAACCCAGTGTCTCATGGTCGAAGGGCGAATGCACTCCTCTGAACGCCGTGATGCTGCAGAAGACAATCACCTTGCTCTAGCCTAGCGCGGTGCCGGCTGGAACTTCCACATTGTCGCTCGCAGTCCAATCCCAAGGGCGACGCGGGCCCGTCTTGGGTCCAGCCGATGGACAGGTAGTCGCACAGGATGTCCGAAGGGAGGCGCGTCACATGCCCGGTGCTGGTGTCGCCACGCCCAGTAGGACCGAACCACAAGCAGTAAGCTGAAATGGTGAATGATGCCATCGCTGCGTTGAACGAATGCAAGTACCTGTTTCTGTCGGAGCTACAAGAGTTGGACGGGAACGGGCTGCGGCTAATCGTCAGCGAGGGGCGACCGGCTGGGAAATCCGGGCCGATACGTCTTGGTGGCGCCGTTATCGCGGGCGGCGTGCGAATCGAGACGACAGGGGTAAGTCGCGTCTTCGCAATTGTATGGGGCACGTATGTCGCGTACGCGGTTCTGAACGAATCATACGCCTCCGTTGATGAAGAGGAACGATACGAAGGAAGTCGATTTCGACTGTACTCTAAATCCCATTTCATCGATTACATCTCGCGGGCTACGTTCGCCTGCGCCGAGCACCCTGGACCAACCCAGCATCACGCCGTCGTTTGCGAGGATCACGTCATTGACGTAATCTCGACCGAGCTGCCGAAGGTCGAGCCGCTCCGCTAATTTAGCGTCAGCTAGCGATCGACAGGATCCTCGGAAGCGAGTTTAGCCCCACCCTTGCCCGATATCAACAAAAACGTAGCTTCCGGCCGTGGCGGCCTCAATCGCGGCCGCGATATGCTTAACTTGCTCTTTCACTACGCTCCAGTTGTTCGTGCTCAAGACTAGCAGCGCGATTCGGCGCCCTGTCAGATTTTGTTGGTAACTGATTTCTTGATCGGCGGTGATGAATAGATCAAAGCCAGCTTCCTCAGCCGCCGCCAACAACACCCCATTCTTTAGCCCCGACCAACCCTGGAACCACGTGGTTGCGACAACATGCCGACTATCGATGAGAAGGCGAAGTTTCTGGGGCGCGCTCTCGTCCAGAATGATTTTCATGCAGCGAGCGATGGCTCTGCCGGCGGCAACGCGCTTTTGGCCGCAAAATCGAGGACGGCCCGCACCTGCTCTCTCGTGACGTGAAAATTCTCAAGCACCTCGTCTACCGAAGAGCACTTTAGGTTCTCAAAGATCGCCGAAACAGGCACACGGGTTCCGCGAAAAACCCAAGCACCACTCACTTTCCCAGGAATGCTTTCAACGGCTGAACATTGTGACCAATCCAGACTTGCCATATGGAAACCTATTCTTATCGTATGACATACGGCCCATTCCGTGCTTGGCATTCCTCATCGGTTATCGCCGATTCAATGCCCGAGGTTGGGCGAACCCGTCTTCGGCGGTCCAACTAAGGCGTATGTCTCAGCTATCTGACTTTGTTAGTGCCCGAAAAAGGCGTCAGAAAAGTCTTCGACGAATGATCATGCCAGCTCAACGATTCCTCGTCAACCACCGACCAAAGCAGGCCAAGGCCGCCGGCGAGGATGCTCATCATGGACCAGGCGATGCGTTCGGCGCGTTCAGTGCGCGAGGGGGTCCTACCGTCGAAGTGCAGAAGCTTCAGTTGGCTCCAACGGAGGCCGGGCGAATCGGAATCGAGCGCGGCCCAGAAGAATTTGTAGGCGATGGCTAGCGCGATTCCCAAGCCGCCAAACCAATAAAGCGGTTGCCCAGGCAAAGGTGTGTCTTTGGCGCCTAACTCGACGGCCACCGCAAGAATGCCGGCCACTACGGTGACCATCGCAAAGTCGATCGCAGCAGCCATAAACCGGTGAACTGGGATGGCCACCGGGGCCTTTGAGTAGCGCGCTTCGGAGATTCCCCGTTGGGCCGGATTCGAAGCGGCTGGCGAAAAT